>DASVVQ010000021.1:0-37029 GCA_036386475.1 Allosphingosinicella sp.
AGCCGCCGCGGCACGCCGCCCGCGGCCCAGATCAAAGCGCCGTAGCCGATCGCCTCCCCGTCGGCGCAGCGCAGGCGCCGCGCGTCGGGGTCGACGGAAACCACCTCGCGTCCGGCGAGCATCTCGATTCCGCGCTCGCTCCAGAATGCGCGCGGACGCAGCAGCAACCGCTCATAGTCCTTCGCCCCGGCGAGATAGTCCTTGGAGAGCGGCGGCCGCTCGTAGGGCAAATCTTGCTCGCGCCCGATCAGCGCGATCGAGCCCTCGAAGCCGAGCTGCCGAAGCTGGATCGCAGCCTGCGCCCCGCCATGTCCGGTCCCCACGATCGCGACGTCGTAACGCTTCATGCCCTTCCCTCGCCGACGCGGCCTGTTCCGCCAAGCCGTTTGTGGCCTATAGGGGCGCGAAAGGGAGAGGCCGATGCGGATCGCATGCCTCGGCGGGGGGCCCGCCGGGCTCTATTTCGCCATCTCGATGAAGCTGCGCGATCCGCGCCACGAGATCGACCTCTTCGAGCGCAACCGCGCCGACGACACGTTCGGCTGGGGCGTCGTCTTCTCCGACCAGACGGTCGAGAACCTGATGGCGAACGATCCCGTCTCCGGCGCGACCATCAGGGGTGAATTCGCCCATTGGGACGACATCGACGTCCACGTCCACGGCGAGACGATCCGCTCGTCCGGCCACGGCTTCATCGGCATCGGCAGGAAGCGCCTGCTCGGCATCCTTCAGGAGCGGGCGCGCACACTCGGCGTCCGCCTCCATTTCGAGCAGGAGGCGAGCGCCCGGCTCCAGGACTGGGCCGACTATGACCTCGTCATCGCCGCCGACGGCGCCAACAGCCGGATCCGCTCCGCCAATGAGGCGCATTTCGGCGTCGACGTGCAGGTGCGGCAGAACCGATTCTTCTGGTTCGGCACGCGCAAGGTCTTCGAGGCATTCACCTTTGCTTTCGAGCAGACCGAGGCCGGCTGGGTCTGGGCCCACGCCTATCGCTTCGACGACGACCTCTCGACCTTCATCGTCGAAATGGCGCCCCAGACCTGGGAGAAGCTCGGCTTCGATCGGCTGGACCAGCCGGATGCGATCGCCTTGTGCGAGCGCATCTTCGCCAAGTATCTCGGCGGCCAGGCGCTCATGTCCAACGCCGCGCACCTCGCGGGACCCGACGCCTGGCTCCGGTTCCGCCGGATCCTCTGCGAACGCTGGTCCTACCGCAACCTCATCCTGCTCGGCGACGCTGCGCATACCGCGCATTTCTCGATCGGCTCGGGAACCAAGCTCGCGCTCGAGGACGCGATCAAGCTCGCCGAGGTGCTGAACCGCCCTGGCCTCGGCCGCGAGGAGGCGCTGGCCGAGTACCAGGCGGAGCGGAACCTGGAGGTCTTGAAGCTCCAGAACAGCGCGCGTAACTCGACCGAATGGTTCGAGACGCTCGAGCGCTACCTTCATTTCGAGCCGATCCAGTTCGCCTATTCCCTCCTCACTCGCTCGCAGCGCGTCAGCCACGAGAATTTGCGTCTGCGCGACAGGCCCTGGCTCGAAGGCGTCGAGCGCTGGTTCCAGTCCAGAGCGCGCGGCGAAGCGGTCAACGATCCCACCCCACCCATGTTCGCGCCCTATCGGCTGCGCGACCTGGAGCTCGGCAACCGCGTCGTCGTCTCTCCCATGGCCATGTATTCGGCGACCGAGGGCACGCCCGACGACTTCCACCTGGTCCATTACGGCACCCGCGCCCAGGGCGGGGCCGGCCTCGTCTACACGGAGATGACCTGCGTTTCCGCCGAAGGCCGCATCACCCCCGGCTGCACCGGCATGTATGCGCCCGAACATGTCGCCGCCTGGCAGCGGATCGTCGATTTCGTCCACGCTTATTCGAAGGCGAAAATCTGCCTCCAGCTCGGCCATAGCGGGCCCAAGGGCAGCACCAAGGTCGGCTGGGAAGGCTATGACGTCCCGCTCGACGGCCGCAACTGGCCCCTCATGGCGGCGTCGGACGTGCCCTGGTCGCCCGCCAACCAGGTCCCGAACCCGATGACCCGCGCCGACATGGACGATGTGGTCGCGCAGTTCGCCGCGGCGACGCGCATGGGCGAGGAGGCGGGCTTCGACATGGTCGAGCTCCACGCCGCCCACGGCTACCTCCTCTCCAGCTTCATCACCCCGCTCACCAACAAGCGCAGCGACGAATATGGCGGGAGCTTGGAGAATCGCCTGCGCTTCCCGCTCGAGGTGTTCCGCGCGATGCGCGCCGCCTGGCCGCAGGAGAAGCCGATGTCGGTGCGTATCTCGGCCAACGACTGGATGGGCGAGGAAGGCGTGGCCCCGGCCGAGGCGGTCCAGATCGGCCGCGCCTTCGCCGAGGCCGGCGCCGATCTGATCGACGTCTCGGCCGGCCAGACCTGGGCCGATTGCGCACCCGTCTACGGCCGCATGTTCCAGACGCCGTTCGCCGACCAGGTCCGCAACGAGGGCCGGGTCGCGACCATGGCGGTCGGCAACATCTACGAGACCGACCACGTCAATTCGATTCTCGCCGCCGGCCGCGCCGATCTCGTCGCTCTCGCCCGTCCGCATTTGGTCGACCCGATGTGGACCCTGCGCGCCGCCGCCGCACAGGGCTGTCGAGGCGTCCCCGTTCCGCCCCAATATCTCGCCGGCATGACCCAGCTCGCCCGCAACCTTGCGCGGGAAGCGGAGCTCAAGGCGTGAGACTGACCGGCCAGCATGCCGTCGTGACGGGTGGCGGCACCGGCATCGGAGCCGCCATCGCGGAGGTGCTCGCGCGCGAAGGTGCCCGGGTCAGCCTGCTCGGCCGCAACGTGGACCGCCTCAGGCAGACGGCAGGATGGCTTACGGACAAAGGGTATGAAGGCGTCGGCTTTCAAACGACGGACGTCACGCAACGCAGCCGGGTGCGTGCCGCGTTCGGCGCGGCACGCCGCTGGAATGGAGGCCGCATCTCCATTCTGGTCAACAATGCCGGCGTCGCCGAGAGCGCCCCTTTTCTCAAGATCAGCGACGAGATGTGGCGCCAGTCGATCGCGACCAATTTGGACGGCGTCTATTATTGCTGCCAGGAAGTGCTGCACGGGATGATCCAGGCGCAGGAGGGGCGCATCGTCACGATCGCCTCCACCGCCGGGCTGCGCGGCTTCGCTTACACCGCGGCCTATGTCGCAGCCAAGCACGGCGCAGTGGGCCTCATGCGCGCGCTCGCGGCCGAGCTCGACGGCACTTCGATCACCGCCAACGCGATCTGCCCCGGCTTTACGGACACCGAGATCGTAAGGCAGGCAGTGAGCAGAATCCGCCGGAAGACCGGGCGTTCGGAGCAAGAAGCGAGAGCCGAGCTTGCCAGCCTCAACCCGTCCGGCCGCCTCATCGCGCCGGAGGAAGTGGCCGCGCTGGTGCTTGACCTCGTCCTTTCGGAGCGGAACGGTGAGGCGGTGGAGATCGCATGAACCCTGAAACCTACGCGCCGGAGCATTTTCTCTGGGAGTTCGCCGGCGGCGTCGCCACGGTGACCCTGAACCGCGCCCAGCGGAAGAACCCGCTCACCTTCGAAAGCTATGCCGAGCTGCGCGACGCCTTCCGCGCCCTCGTCTACGCGCGCGGCGTCCGGGCGGTCGTGATCGCCGGCGCCGGCGGCAATTTCAGCTCGGGCGGCGACGTCCACGAGATCATCGGGCCGCTGACGAAGATGGGCATGCCGGGCCTGCTCGATTTCACCCGCATGACCGGCGATCTCGTCAAGGCGATGCGCGGCTGTCCGCAACCGATCGTCGCGGCGGTGGACGGCGTCTGCGTCGGCGCCGGCGCGATCCTCGCCATGGCATCGGACCTGCGCCTCGCGGCGCCCGCGGCGAAGACCGCCTTCCTGTTCACCCGCGTCGGCCTCGCCGGTTGCGACATGGGCGCCTGCGCCATCCTCCCGCGCATCGTCGGCCAGGGCCGCGCCGCCGAGCTGCTCTACACCGGCCGCGTCATGACCGCGGAGGAAGGCGAACGCTGGGGCTTCTACAACCGCCTCGTCCCCGCCGAAGCGCTCCTCGATGAGGCCCAGGCCCTCGCGAGCAGCCTCGCGGCGGGCCCCACCTTCGCGCACGGAATCACCAAGACTCAGCTCAACCAGGAATGGAACGTCAGCCTCGACACCGCGATCGAGATGGAGGCCCAGGCCCAGGCCATCTGCATGGCCACGAACGACTTCAAGCGCGCTTTCGAAGCTTTCGCCGCGGGGAAGAGCGTACCGGAGTTCAAGGGTGACTAGGCTTCTCCCTCACCCTCCCATCGCTGGCGCGATGGGCCCCTCCCTCTCCCCAAATGGGAGAGGGACGATGGCGCGCATCTCTGACCCCTCTCCCTTCAGGGGAGAGGGAGGGGCCCGCCGCGAAGCGGTGGGAGGGTGAGGGCATGAAGCGCCCGCCCGGCAAAGACATGCTCGACCGAGCCCGCCGTCTCCGACGCGAGATGACGCCGCAGGAAAATATACTGTGGACATACCTTCGCGCCCGCCGATTGAACGGCGCGAAATTCCGCAAGCAGATGTGGCTCGCGGGCTACATCGCCGATTTCGCCTGTCCCGAAGCGCGGCTGGTGGTCGAAGCGGATGGCAGCCAGCATGCCGACCGGCTCGGCTACGATAACGCGCGCTCGGCCGCCTTCGCCCGCTTGGGCTGGCGCACGCTGCGGTTTTGGAACAACGAAATCACCGACAATCTCGAAGCCGTCCTCACCGTAATCGCGAACGCCCTCCCCTCACCCTCCCACCCGGCTGCGCCGGGCGGGCCCCTCCCTCTCCCCGAAACGGGAGAGGGGATGCGTCCGGCACCAACCCCTCTCCCTTCAGGGGAGAGGGAGGGGCCCGCGATGCGCAGCATCGTGGGAGGGTGAGGGGATGAGCGATCGAGCGTTTCTCGACTGGCCGTTCTTCGACGACACCCATCGGACCCTCGCTGACGAGCTCGAGGCATGGTGCGTCGCCAACCTCTCCGACGACGAGCCCGCCGACACCGATGCCGCCTGCCGAGCCCTCGTCCGCAGCCTCGGCGAGGGCGGCTGGCTGCGCTATTGCGTGCCGGCGGCCTATGGCGGCGTGCATGAGAATCTCGATGTGCGCAGCCTGGGGCTCATCCGCGAGACCCTGGCGCGGCATCAGGGCTTGGCCGATTTCGCCTTTGCGATGCAGGGACTCGGCTCTGGGACGATCAGCCTGTTCGGCTCGGAGGCGCAGAAGCGGGACTATCTCCCCCGCGTCGCCGACGGGCGGGCGATCGCCGCCTTCGCGCTGACCGAGCCGGGCAGCGGCTCCGACGTCGCCGGCATGACCGGCCACTTCACCGCCGACCGGGAAGGAATCGACTTCGACGCGACCAAGACCTACATCTCGAACGGCGGCATCGCCGATTATTACGTGCTGTTCGTCCGCGAGGAAGGCAGCGCCGGATCGAAAGGCGTCTCGGCCTTCATCGTCGACGCCGCGCAGCCCGGAGTGGAGATCGTCGAGCGCATCGAGGTAATCGCGCCCCACCCGCTCGCCACGGTCCGCTTCTCCGGCTTTACCGGCCACAGCGCGCGCATCGGCGAGATCGGCGAGGGCTTCAAATATGCGATGGCGACGCTGGACGTCTTCCGCACGACCGTGGGCGCCGCGGCGCTCGGATTCGCCCGCCGTGCCCTTGACGAAGCGACAGAGCGAGCGCTGGGCCGCAAGCTCGGCGCCGGCACCCTCGCCGACAATGCCATCACTCAGTCTAAGCTCGCCGAGATGGTCCTCGACGTCGAGACCTCTGCTCTCCTCGTCTATCGCGCCGCCTGGCTGCGCGACGTGCGCGGCGGGAGGAACAGCCGCGAGGCGGCGCTCGCCAAGCTTCACGCCACCGACAGCGCGCAATCCGTCATCGACAAGGCGGTGCAATTGTTCGGCGGGCTCGGCGTGACGCGCGGCGTGCCGGTCGAGCGGCTCTATCGTGAAATCCGCGCGCTGCGCATCTATGAGGGCGCATCGGAGGTGCAAAAGGTGGTGATCGCGCGCGCGCATCTCGCGGAGTATCGCAGATGAGGTCGCTGCTTCCCCCAGGCTGGCCGCGGCCGAGCGGGTTCGCCAACGGCATCTCCGCCAAGGGACGCCTGGTCTTCACCGCAGGGATCATCGGCTGGGACGAAACGGGCACGATCGTCGCCCCGGACCTCGCCGGCCAGCTGCGCCAGATCCTGATCAACACGCTCGCCATTCTCGCCGAGGACGGCGCCGGGCCGGAGCATGTCGTGCGGATGACCTGGTACGTCGTCGACATCGACGAATACCGCCTGGGCCTGGCCGGGATCGGCGCCGCCTACAAGGAGGCGATGGGGCGCAATTTTCCGGCAATGGCGGTGGTCGAGGTCGGCGCGCTCGTCGAGCCGGGCGCACGAATCGAGATCGAAACCACGGCGGTAGTGCCCGAATGGTAACCAGCGAGTGCCCCCGATGTGCTCCTGCGAAGGCAGGAGCCCAGCGAGATGCGAGCCGGGGTTCCTGCCTTCGCAGGAACACGGGAGCGTGAGGGCATGACATCCCCGATCGACACGTTCGTCCGCGACCGCCTTCCGCCGCTGGAGCTCCAGCCCGAGTTCCTGTTCGAGCTTCCGGATCTCCGATATCCGGAAAACCTGAACGCGGCCGTCGAGCTGATCGGCAAGGGAGATCCGGACGCGATTGCCGTCGTCAACGACCAGGGCGCGTGGACCTATGGCGAGATGGACGACATGTCGGACCGGATCGCACGCCTGCTCGTCGAGCAGGAAGGCCTCGTCGCCGGCAACCGGGTGCTGCTGCGCGGACCGAACAACGCGACCATGTTCGCCGCCTGGCTCGGCATATTGAAAGCGGGCGGCGTGGTCGTGGCGACCATGCCGATCCTGAGGCCCGGCGAGATCGCGACCATCCTCGAACGCGCCCAGATCAGCCACGCCGTCGTCGACAGCCGCTACATCGGCGATTTCCGCCAGGCCGCCGAGCAGACGGGCAATGTCCTCTCGATCGTCAAATATGACGGCGACTATGGCGAGGGCGAGCTCGAGACGCGGCTGCGCTCCGTCGCGCCCGGGTTCACGCCGGTCGAGACGCACCGCGACGACGTCGCTTTGATCGCCTTCACGTCCGGCACCACCGGAAAACCCAAGGGCTGCGTTCATTTCCACCGGGACGTCCTCGCCTGCGCCGACAGCTTCGCCCGCCACGTCCTGAGGCCGGAGCCCGAGAGCCGCTGGGCCTGCTCGGCGCCGGTCGCCTTCACCTTCGGCCTCGGCATGCTCCTCATCTTCCCCTGGCGCTTCGGGGGCATTGCGGTGACCATCGAGCAGCCTGGGCCCAAGCCGCTCCTCGAAGCGGTCGCGAAATTCGGCGTCACGCATCTCGCGACCGCGCCCACGGCGTACAAAGCGATGCTGGGGCTGCTTCGCGACGATGCTTTCGATCTCTCCAGCCTCGCCGTCTGCGTCTCCGCCGGCGAACATCTCCCCGCGGCGACCTGGCGCGCCTGGCACGATGCGACCGGCCTCCGCCTGATCGACGGCATCGGCGCGACCGAGATGATGCACATCTTCATCTCCGCCGCGGGCGACGACATCCGCCCCGGCGCCACCGGAAGAGCCGTGCCCGGCTACCGCGCCTGCGTGCTGGGCGACGACGGCGGTCCCCTGCCCCCGCCCGCCACCGGCCGCCTCGCCGTCAAGGGCCCCACCGGCTGCCGCTATTTCGACGACGAGCGGCAGCGCGACTACGTCCAGCACGGCTGGAACGTCACCGGCGACACCTACCGCCAGGACGAGGATGGCCGGTTCTGGTACGTCGCCCGCTCGGACGACATGATCATCTCGGCCGGTTACAACATCGCCGCGCCGGAAGTAGAGAACGCCCTCTACTCCCACCCCGCCGTCCAGGAATGCGCGGTGGTGGGAGTTCCCTGCGAGGAGCGCGGGCAGAAGGTGAAGGCCTTCGTCGTCCTGGCGCCCGGCTTTACGCCGGACGCGGCCGGACTCCAGGACCACGTCAAGGCGGCGATCGCGCCCTACAAATATCCGCGCGACCTCGAGTTCGTCGAATCGCTTCCAAAGACCGGCACCGGGAAGCTACAGCGCTTCGCGCTCCGCCAGAGGTGACGAGATGAAGACCCGCGCCGCGATCGCAGTCGCTCCGAACAAGCCGCTCGAGATCCACGAGGTCGATCTCGAAGGTCCGCGCGCCGGCGAGGTGCTGGTCGAGATCATGGCGACGGGCGTCTGCCATACCGACGCCTACACGCTCGAGGGCAAGGATTCCGAGGGCATCTTCCCCTCGATCCTCGGCCATGAAGGCGCCGGCATCGTCCGCGAGGTCGGCGCGGGCGTCGCCTCGGTCAGGCCCGGCGACCACGTCATCCCGCTCTACACCCCCGAATGCCGGCAGTGCAAAAGCTGCCTCTCGCGCAAGACCAATTTGTGCACCGCGATCCGCGCCACCCAGGGCAAGGGCGTGATGCCGGACGGGACGAGCCGCTTCCGCCTCGGCTCCGAGACCATCCACCATTATATGGGCTGCTCGACCTTCTCGAACTTTACGGTGATGCCGGAGATCGCCGTGGCGAAGGTCCGCGAGGACGCGCCGTTCGACAAGATCTGCTACATCGGCTGCGGCGTCACCACCGGCGTCGGCGCGGTGATCTGGACCGCAGGCGTCGAGCCGGGCTCCAGCGTCGTCGTCTTCGGTCTCGGCGGCATCGGCCTCAACGTCATCCAGGGGGCGAAGCTGGTCGGCGCCGCGCGCATCGTCGGCGTCGACGTCAATCCGGCGAAGCGCGCCATGGCCGCAGCCTTCGGCATGAGCGACTTCCTCAATCCCGATGAGATCGGCGCAGACAAGGTCGTCCAGGCGATCCTCGACCTTACCGGCGGCGGCGCCGACTACAGCTTCGACTGCACCGGCAATACCGACGTGATGCGCGCGGCTCTGGAATGCTGTCACCGCGGCTGGGGCGTCTCGACCATCATCGGCGTCGCCGAGGCCGGCCGCGAGATCGCGACCCGCCCCTTCCAGCTCGTCACCGGCCGCGTCTGGAAGGGCTCGGCCTTCGGCGGCGCCCGCGGCCGCACCGACGTGCCAAGGATCGTCGACTGGTACATGGACGGCAGGATCGCGATCGATCCGCTCATCACCCACACCATGGCGCTCGAAGACATCAACAATGCCTTCGACCTGATGCACGCCGGCGAGAGCATCCGAAGCGTGGTGATTTACTGAGCGTCCTTCGATACGGGCCCTCGACAAGCTCGGGCCCTACTCAGGACGAGCGGACGGGTGCATTCTTGGTTCGCTCATCCTGAGTAGCCGTTGAGCCTGTCGAAATGGCGTATCGAAGGACCGGTCGCAATGGACACAATCTCCGTCACCCGCGCCCATGGCGGCACCCAGCACGTCGTGAAGCACTCGAGCCAGGCCACAGGGACCGACATGACCTTCTCGGTCTTCGTGCCCCCGGCCGCCGACCAAGGCGCGGCATGCCCCATAATCTGGTATCTCTCCGGCCTCACCTGCACCCATGCCAACGTCACGGAGAAAGGCGAGTATCGCGCCGCCTGCGCCGAGCTCGGCCTCGTCTTCGTCTCGCCCGACACTTCGCCGCGCGGCGAAGGCGTCCCCGACGACCCGGCGGGCGCCTGGGATTTCGGCCAGGGCGCCGGCTTCTACCTCGACGCGACTGAGGCGCCCTTCGACCGCCATTACCGGATGGAAAGCTACGTCGCCGACGAACTCCCCGATCTCGTCGCCGCCGCCTTTCCGATCGACCTCGCCCGTCAGGCGATCCTGGGCCATTCGATGGGCGGCCACGGCGCGCTCACGCTCGCCCTCCGCCGCCCCGGCCGCTACCGCAGCGTCTCCGCCTTCGCTCCCATCGTCGCGCCGGGCCGCGTCCCCTGGGGCGAAAAGGCGTTCTCGGGCTATCTCGGCCCCGACCGCGCCGCCTGGCGCGCCCACGACGCCGTATCGCTGATCGAGGACGGCGCCCGGCTCGCGGATCTGCTCGTCGACCAGGGCGAGGCCGACAGCTTCCTCGCCGATCAGCTGAAGCCGGACCTGCTCGAAAGCGCCTGCGCCGACGCCGGCATCCCGCTGACGCTGAGGATGCACGCCGGCTACGACCACAGCTATTATTTCATCTCGACCTTCATGGCCGATCATTTGCGCTGGCACGCCGACCGGCTCGGCGACGAAGGACAGGCCGATCAAAAAGCCCCGGCAGCGCAAGGGCTTGCCGGGGCTCTTTGAAAAATGGTGGGCGTGGCAAGGATTGAACTTGCGACCCCTGCGATGTCAACACAGTGCTCTACCACTGAGCTACACGCCCACTCCCGGCGCCATGTAGCGACGGCCTTGCGCCCGGGCAAGCCACTTACAACCGGCCGTGCTGGTCCTCGGTCTGGAACAGGCGGTCGACCTCGGCGACGAGATCCTTCAGGTGGAAAGGCTTGGACAGCACCTTCGCGTCGGGCGCCTTGCGGCAAGCTTTCAGCGCCACAGCGGCAAAGCCGGTGATGAACATGACGCGCATGTCGGGTGCCACCGTCGCCGCCTTCTGGGCGAGCTCGATGCCGTCCATCTCGGGCATGACGATGTCGGTCAAAAGAAGGTCGAAACGCTCGGTCTCGATCAGCGGCACGGCGGCGGTCCCGCGGTCGACGGCGGTGACGTGATAGCCGACCCGCTCGAGCGCGCGGGCGAGGTAGATCCGCATCGAATCGTCGTCTTCGGCCAACAGGATTCTGATCATCCGTGCGTCCCAAACGCCGCGCCGCCGCGACCGAAGCCCATCTATGCGCGAACCTTTTAACATTTTCCAGCCGCACCAGGTAAATTCGCCGGCCCGCGCCTTGGCTATTCCTTGCACCCTTTGGGCCCGCTGCTAGTTTACCGCACAGCCGCATGACCTCCTTTCCACCAGACGCACCCTTCGTTCGCGCCGGCCCCGAGCGGCCGGCTTCGCCGGTCGTGCTCTCGGTGCCCCATGCCGGGCGCGACTATTCCGCCGCTCTGCTGAAGGCGGCGCGCGTGCCCCGCGCGACGCTGGAGACGCTCGAGGACCGTCTCGTCGACCGGCTGGTCTGGCGCGCCGTCCAGCAGGGCGCCACCGCCTTCATCGCCAGGACGCCGCGCGCCGAGATCGACCTCAATCGCGACGAGCGCGAGATCGATCCGGCGCTGGTGGCGCCGCCGCCGCCCGCGGCCTCGATCCTGCAGTCGGCGCGCACGCGCGGCGGCCTCGGCCTGGTCCCGTCGCGGATCGCCGGCACCGGCGCGATCTGGCTGCACCGGCTCAGCCGCGACGAGCTGAGGCGCAGGGTCGAGACCGTCCACCGCCCCTATCACGCCGCGCTGGCGGAGGCCCTCGCGGCGGCGCGGGAGCGCTTCGGCGCCGCCGTCCTGCTCGATTGCCATTCGATGCCGCCGCGCGGGCCGATCGGCGGCGTTAAGCCGGCGACGATCGTCTTCGGCGACCGCCACGGCCGCTCGATCGCGCCCGCTCTGCTCGACGCCGCGATCGCCGCCGCGCGCCGGGAGGGCTTTTCGGCCAGCGCCAACAGCCCCTATGCCGGCGGCCATGTCGTGGGGCGCCACGGCCGCCCGGGCGAAGACGTCCATGCCCTCCAGATCGAGATCGACCGCTCCTTCTATCTCGACGACGGCCTGCGGGAGGCCGGCCCCGGCTTCGACCGCGCCGCCATGCTCATCGCCGCAGTGGCGGCGGCGCTGGCGGAGCAAATCCTTCACGCCCCGCCCGCGGCGATCGCCGCGGAATAATGGCGCCCTTATTCCGGGCGCTCAGAACAGCCCTCTGCGGCTCACCAGCGGTTCGCCCTTGTGGGCCCATATTCTTATCGTCGAACCCGGCCGCAGGTCGCGCGGGTCCGATCTCGTCCGGTCCGCCCGTCCCTCGTGCGTGCGGCCGTCGGCGGGAGAGACATAGGAATATCGCACCATCTCATGCCGCACGATCGTCCACCCCGCGAACTGCGGCAGCGTGCTCGACACCCTTGCCTGGTCGCAAGGCACTCTGTGCGTCCTGCGATCCCGCCGCCGCTGGTTGAGCACCAGGCTGCACTCCTCCTCCATGCCGAGCACGGTCGCGTCGACCGGGCTGTGCGTGACCAGGGTCCGGATCGATCCGGCCAGGAATGCGCCGCCGCCCACGACGACGACGAAAACCAGCACCCAGAACAGCACGCGTCCTCGCAGCGCGTTCAGCCTGCCGACTCGCTCCCACATGCCACCCTCCCCGGTTTGCCGCTGGCGATATAGGATGAGACTCCGGCGACAGTCACGTGAGCGTCACCGAGCAGAGGAGAGGAATATGGGAACGATAGGCGGCAAGATCGGCTGCGCGGCGGCGGCGGCGATCGGCGTGCCGCTGTTCGTTCTGCTGGGCTTCCTGCGCTTCTACGGCGATTGCCTGGACGAGCCGGCATGCCACGACGGCGAAGGCGTCGCCTGGCTCGCCATCATCGGCGTGACGGCCGCAGCCGCCGCCGCCATCGGCTTTGGCGTACGCTCTATCGTCAACCGCCTGGCGCGCCGGCATCGCCGTCAATGAGCGCCTAAGCGTCCCTTCCTGCGGTGCCCGGCCCTAGCGGCCGACCGGTTCCGGAGGCGCGTCCGTCCAGCAGGAGCGCAGCGAGGAGAAGCTGGCGGCGCCCCAGCGGGTCAGCGGAGTGTCCACGTTCGCGCGAACCGTGATCTCGCCATATTGCGGACCCGAGCGGGCCGGCGCGCGCAGCGTGTAGGCGACGCCGTGAAGGACGATCGCGCCGCCCTCGGTGGAGCCGTGCGGAGCGGCATGCATGTTGATGTCGCCCATCCCCGCGAGAACCGCGCGAACCGCAGGGCAGGTGCGGCTGTCCGCCCAGGTCACGGTCTCGCGCCCCGCTTCACGCACCGTGCGGCGAAGCCAGTAGTGCGATTCGCCTCGCCCGTGGCTGAGAGTTCCGACCTCGACACGCTCCAGGAAATCGCGGAGGCCGGCGTTTCTCGAAAACTCGGCCCAAGCCGGACCGAGGTCGGGCGAGCCGATGGCGACGGTGGCCAATGCCATTGCGATTGCTGTCATGGATTGAGGGCTAACAGGTTCGGGGCCCGCTCCCTAACGCCTTCTGGCGTGAGTGCGCTTTGTTCAACCGTGCCTCTTGCTTGTACGGCTCACGGGAACCGGGGGCGTCGGGCCCACCCGGATCGAAGTACCACTTCGATCCGACCCAAAAAAAGACCGCCCCGTTTGCACGAGGCGGCCAAGGTTCAGGGAGGTGCGCCCTCGAGGGGCGCGGCACGCCGTGCAAAGGGGGGTGCGGCGGCGTGCCGATACCGAGAAAGGTGGGCGGAGCAGCGGTTCAAGAACGGTCCGCCGCTTCCCTTCGTCAGTTGATCGCGCCCTCGAAGCTCATCTGCGGCTCGGGGACCTTGCCCTGCTGGAGCTGGCGGCCGAATACCTCGCGGATTTGCGGCAGCGAGAAGAGGTGGGCGATGACCAGCGGCAGGGCGCCGTTCTGGTTGAGCTTGCGCAACTTGTCGCCGTGGAGCTCGCGCAGCTTTTCGTCGGACACCATCTGGAAGCCGCGATAGATGAAGGGCTGCTCGGCATCGTTCGGCTGGATGGTGACCTCGCCGTCGATCAGCAGCTCGGCCTCCTGGATCTCCTTGACGAAGGCATTGGTGCGCTGGGCGGCGATCTCGAACTCCTCGCAGAACTTGAGCACGGACTTGAGATTGTCGTTGGGCTGGCCGTCCTCGAACAAGGCATTGCCGTCCTCGAACTCGCCGATCAGGCCGCTCGACGGGTCGAAGCAGAGCGACAGCTCCTCGGCCTGCGGCTGGAGCTTGGCGAGCAGGAAGGGGTAGCGGCGGACATAGGCCGGGACGTAGGTCTGGCCGAGCAGCTTGCCTTCCTCGTCGACGAAGACGTTGACGCCTTCGTTGAGCCCCATCAGCGCCAATGGAACGGGGTTCTCGCCCACCGAGAAGACGATCGGATAGAAACGCTGGGCAGTGATGAACTCGTCCACCGTGATCGGGATGGCGTGGGCGCCGGCGAGAAAGGGCGCGACCTCCGAGCTGCGGACGCGATGGCCGGTATGGGCCGAGCTCGAAAGAGGGACGAGGTCCTTGTAGAAAAGCGGCAGATTGGCCGGCGGCTGGCTCGCCATGATGTCGGTCTCCGTAAGAGTGAGGGCGCGGGTCCTTCAACAGGAAGCCGCAAAGCCGGTGCACGCTCTAGTGGCGGCGGGCCGTTTCCGCAAGGCTCGGCTGAGCGGCCGGGTCCGGCGGGACCAGCTTTCCCGGGTTCATGATGCCGGCGGGATCGAGCGCCTTCTTGATCGCGCGCATGGCGTGGAGGCGGGCCGGATCGGTGAGGCGGGCAAGCTCGGCGAGCTTCATCTGGCCGATGCCATGCTCGGCCGAGATCGAGCCGCCGGCGGCCGCGACGCGATCGTGGACGAAAGCCGTGATCCGCGGCGCCTCGTCGCGAAGCCAGTCGCTGCCGGCGGCGGCCGGGGCGCGGACGTTGAAATGGACGTTGCCGTCGCCGAGATGGCCGAAGGCATTGACGCAGGTGCCCGCAAAGCGCGCCTCGACGTCGCGCGCCGTTTCGACGAGGAAGCGCGGCATGTTCGCGACCTCGACCGAAATGTCGTGCTTGGCGGCGATGCCGTCCTTCCGCTCGGCTTCGGAGATGCTGTCGCGCAGCCGCCACAAGGCCTCGGCCTGCGCCTCAGACGCCGCGATCGCCGCGTCGGTGGCGAGGCCGAGCGAGAAGGCCGAGCGCAGTGCCTCGTAGAGCGCCGGCTCGGGCCCGGGGGCGGAGATCGGGGCGACCGCCTCCACCAGCACGTTCCACGGATGGGCGCCGGCGAGCGGCGGCCGCGTGCCCGGAACGTGCTTGAGGACGAGGTCGAGCGCGCTTCTCGGCACCAGCTCGAATGCTTCGACGGCGTCACCCATCAAGGTCTCGCAGTGGCGCAGCAGCGCGAGCGCGGCCGACGGCGTCTCGACGCCGACCCAGGCGACTGCGCGCTCGCCGATGGCGGGGACCAGCTTCAGGCTGGCGGCGGTGACGACGCCCAGCGTTCCCTCCGCGCCGATCAGCAGATGCTTGAGGTCGTAGCCGCGATTGTCCTTCTTGAGCGGGGCGAGGCCGTACCAGACCGAGCCGTCGGCAAGCACCGCCTCGATGCCCAGAACGAGGCCGCGCATCGTCCCGAAGCGCAGCACCTGGGTGCCGCCGGCATTGGTCGAGACGAGGCCGCCGATCGTCGCGCTGCCCTTCGCCCCCAGCGTCAGCGGAAAGCGGCGCCCGGCGCCCAGCGCCGCCTCGTGGAGGTCGGCGAGGACCACGCCCGCCTCGCAAACCGCGAGATTCGCGGCCGGGTCGAGGCTGCGGATCCGGTTCATGCGCCTCAGCGAAAGGAGGATCGCGGCGCCGCTCGCGTCGGGAACCGCCCCGGCCACCATCGAGCTGTTGCCGCCCTGCGGTACGATCGCGATCTGGGCGTCGGCGCACAGACGCACGATCTCGGCGGCCTCCTCGGTGCTCGCCGGCGACAGCAACGCCGCCGCCGCGCCGCGATAGCGCCGCCGCCAGTCGGTCAGCCAGGGCTCCATCTCGCCGGCTACGTCGGTGAAACCCTTCGGACCGAGCAGATCGGCGAGGCGCGCGAGCAGCTGCGGCGTCGGCGTGGAGGTCATGCTGTGGGCGCCGATAGTGCGCGCCGGCCCGTCAGGCAAATTAATCGCTTGTTCAAGCGAAGGGGCCGATGGCCGCGCCATGGAGCCAGGGGAATGATCTTCGCCAGCACGGCGGCATGGATGATGCTCGTCTTCGGAGGCGCTGCCGACGCGGCTCCCGAGGCGCAGGGCAGCTATGCCCAGGTGACGGTCCGCCAGCAGATCATCATCCGCGTGCCGAGGGGCGGCGGCCACGCCTCCCATCCCTCTTCGGTTCATTGGCGCGAGGGCCGCGGACCGCGGTGCGTCGCCGCGCGCATGGTCGCCGGCGCCACCCTTCCCGGCCGCAACACCGTCGACCTCGTGCTTCGCGACAACAGCCGCGTCCGCGCCCGCCTCGACAGCGGCTGCGGCGGGCTCGATTTCTACCAGGGCTTTTACGTCAACGGCACCCAGGACGGCCTCATCTGCGCCGATCGCGACGCCATCCGCTCGCGCATGGGCGGCGAATGCCGGATCGACCAGTTCCGCTCGCTGACCGCGGTGCGCCCGTGATTTCCTTGACTTTGCGGCGCCGCTGAGCGCAAGCGCCGCTGGCGCTCGCGCGTCCGACCCGCGATCCACCCCTCGAACATCGGATCCTCAATGACCTTCGCCGATCTCGGCCTCTCCGACGAATTGCTCCGCGCGGTCGGGGAATCGGGCTATTCCGACCCGACGCCGATCCAGCGCCAGGCCATCCCCTCGGTCCTGATGAACCGCGACCTCATCGGCATCGCCCAGACCGGCACCGGCAAGACCGCCGCCTTCGTCCTGCCGATGATCGACATTCTGGGCGAAGGCCGCAGCCGCGCCCGCATGCCCCGCTCGTTGATCCTCGAGCCGACCCGCGAGCTCGCGGCGCAGGTCGCGGAGAATTTCGACAAATACGGCAAATACCACAAGCTCAACATGGCGCTCCTCATCGGCGGCACCAACATGGCCGACCAGATCAAGAAGCTCGAAAAGGGCGTCGACGTGCTGATCGCGACGCCCGGGCGGCTCATGGACCTTTACGGCCGCGGCAAGATCCTCCTCACCGGATGCAATTTGCTCGTCATCGACGAGGCGGACCGCATGCTCGACATGGGCTTCATTCCCGACATCGAGGAAATCTGCACCAAGCTGCCGGCCGCGCGGCAGACCCTGCTCTTCTCGGCTACCATGCCGGCGCCGATCAAGAAGCTCGCCGACCGCTTCCTGTCCAACCCCAAGACGATCGAAGTCTCGCGCCCCGCTTCTTCCAACCTCCTCATCGACCAGCGCGTCGTCCGCGTCGATTCGAGGAAGAAGCGCGACGTGCTCGGCGCCCTCCTGAGGCGCGACGAGGTCACTTCGGCGCTCGTCTTCTGCAACCGCAAGACCACGGTCAGGGAGCTCACCACCAGCCTTCAGCGCGGCGGCTTCAAGGCGGGCCCGATCCACGGCGACATGGAGCAGCCCGAGCGCATCCGCGAGCTCGAACGTTTCAAGGCCGGCGAGATCAACATCCTCGTCGCCTCGGACGTCGCCGCCCGCGGCCTCGACATCAAGGGCGTCAGCCATGTCTTCAACTATGACGTGCCCTGGCAGCCGGACGATTACATCCACCGCATCGGCCGCACCGGCCGCGCCGGCGCGACGGGCGTCGCCATCACTCTTGTCTCGAGCGCCGATGCCGAAGCAATCGGGTCGATCGAAAAGCTGATCGGATCGAAGATCGCGGCGCTCGACGCAGTTGCCGTCGTTGCCACGCGTGCAGCGGACGAGCCAGCGGAGCGGGCCGAAGCGGATGAGCCTCCCAGGCCCCGCGCTCGCCGTGAACGGCGGCCCCGGCGCGAGGAGCGGCCGGTGCAGCCGGAGCCGGCAGCCCGCGAAGAGCGTCCGCGGCGCGAGGAACGCCCTGAGCCCGTACCAGCCGAACGCCCGCGCCGCGAAGAGACGAAGCGCGACGAGCCGGTGCTCGAGGGCGCCGACGACGAATGGAACGGCCCGGTGCCGAGCTTCCTCAGCCAGGGATTCGGCGGCTGACGGCGAAGGGCGGAGCGACGCACGTCATCCCGCTTTTTCCGCCCTCGGCGCCCGGTACCGCGCCCGGAACGCGGCGGCATAGGCTCGCAAGCGTCCCTCGGCGATCGCGGCGCGCAGGTTCGCCATCAGCTGCTGGTAGAAGCACAGATTGTGCTCGGTCATCAGCATTGCGCCCAATATCTCGCCGGAGCGAACGAGGTGGTGGAGATAGGCGCGGCTCCAGGTGGCGCAGACGGGGCAGCGGCAGTCGGGATCGAGCGGCGCCTGGTCCTCGGCGAAGCGGGCGTTGCGGACGTTAAGGGGGCCGTCTGCGGTAAAGGCCTGGCCGGTCCGGCCGGACCGGGTCGGGAGGACGCAATCGAACATGTCGATGCCGCGCTCCACGGCGCCGAGGATATCGTCGGGTTTGCCGACGCCCATCAAATAGCGCGGGCGGTCGGGCGGCAGCTGGCCGGGCGCGAAGTCGAGGCAGGCGAGCATCGCCTCCTGTCCCTCCCCTACCGCCAGGCCGCCGATCGCATAGCCGTCGAAGCCGATCTCCCTGAGGGCGTCGGCCGATGCCCTGCGCAGGCCCTCGTCGAGCGCGCCCTGCTGGATGCCGAACAGCGCCGCTTGCTCGGCATGACCGCCGCCGCCGTCGAACGCTTCGCGCGAGCGCTTCGCCCAACGCATCGAGCGCTCCATCGCCGCCGCCTGCTCTCCGTGCGGCGCGGTAGCCGGCACGAGCTGGTCGAAGGCCATGACGATGTCCGAGCCGAGCAGGCGCTGCACCTCGATCGAGCGCTCCGGAGTCAACATGTGGCGGCTGCCGTCGAGATGGCTGGCGAACGCCGTTCCCTCCTCGCTCACCTTGCTGAGCTCCGACAGGCTCATCACCTGATAGCCGCCCGAATCGGTGAGGATCGGCCGCTCCCAGCCCATGAAGCCATGGAGGCCGCCGAGCCGGGCCACTCGCTCGGCGCCCGGCCGCAGCATCAGATGATAGGTGTTGCCGAGGAGGATGTCGGCGCCGCCCGCGCGCACGTCCGCCGGCTTCATCGCCTTTACCGTCGCCGCGGTCCCGACCGGCATGAAGGCCGGGGTCCGGATCTCGCCGCGTTTCATCGCCAGGACGCCGGTGCGCGCGGAGCCGTCGGTCGCGGTGATCGAGAAGGAGAAGCGCGGCGTCATCGAAGCACCGCCGTTACTCGCAACCGCCCCCGTTTCACAGGCCCTCGCCGGCGGCATGGCGCACCCCGCACCGCGGCGATGGGACGGCTACGACGTGGTCCGTGACTGCGCAGCGTCGAGGAGCGTCGCCATCAGCGCGTTGAGCGGAGCCGCGATATTGTGCTGCGCGCCGCGGCGGACGATGACTCCGTTCCTCGCGTCCACCTCCATCTGCCGGCCGGCGATGCGGTCGGCATGCATCGAATTGATAGACTCGGAAGGACCCCTGCGACAGCCGTCGATCACGCGGTCGGCCAAATCGTCGGACAGCCTGGCGCCCTCGGCGCGGCCGACGGCGATGCATTCCGCCATCAGCGCGTGCATCAGATCGGCAATGCCGGGCGCATGGACGATGCCGTTCGGCTGGAGCGTCAGCGCGTTGACCGCGCCCGTGCAGTTGAGGACGAGCTTCTCCCAGGCAGCGGAGAGGAAATCTTCGGTCGTCGTGACCGCGATCGGCGCCTCGGCGAACAATCGCACGAACTCGTCTCCCGCCGGCCCCGCCGGTACTGTGATCGCCCCATGACGGCGCTGGCGCATGCGCCCGGGCGCCGTGCGCTCCGCCGGAATATTGACCACAGCGGGAAGCAACCGCTCTCGAGCCAGGAAGGGCGCGAACCGCTCCACATGCTCGACCCCGTTCTGGAGGATGGCGACGCGCATCTCCGGGCCTGCCAGCCGCCGCAGCCAGGCCGCCGCGCCGTCGGCATCGTAGGTCTTGGTGCAGACGAGCACCCAGTCCACCGGCCCGGGAGCGCCCGGATCGGTATGCACCGGCAGCGTCGCCTCGATCCTCCCGTCCGGTGCGTCTAGCACCAGCGCCCCGAATGCCGTCCGTGCGCAGATCGACACTTCGAGCGCGCGGTTTTGCGCCAGCCAGGCCGCGACCGTGCCCCCGATCGCGCCGGGCCCTACGATCGCGACGCGGATCATGGCTCACTCAGGGTCTGCGCTCCGGCCCCGAAATTCCTAGCTCGTGCACGACGTCAGGATCGATATCGCGAGTAGCAGCTCGCTGGGCGAGAAGGCGTCCGCGAGGCGCGCCCGCGGCTTCAGAGGGCAAGCTTGGCACGTTCGAGGCGCAGTGTCGCGATGAGGCCGTCCGCGGCCCACTCATATTCGATCGTCCCGCCGAGCTGCTTCGACACGCTTCTGCGCACCAGCTCGGTGCCGAAGCCGTCGGGTTCCGGCGGGGCGTCGACCGGAGGTCCGCCGCACTCGACCCAGACGAGCTCGAGTTGCGCGTCGGTCGGCGCCCTCGTCGTCACGTCCAAAGTTCCGGTCTCCGAGGAGAGCGCGCCGTATTTAAGCGAGTTGGTGGCGAGCTCGTGGATAATCAAAGCGAGGCTCGTCGCCGCGGCCTCGCCGACGCCCATCCGCTCGACGGCGACCCTGATGCGACCGCTGAAGGCGCCGGGATCGTCGTAGGGGGCGAGAAGGACGGTGAGGAGGTCTCCGAGTAGGGCAGCCTTGCCCTGGCCGCCCGGCAGCGGTCGCACCAGATCGTGCGCCCTGCCGAGCGCGGTCAGGCGCTGCATGAGCTCGCGGGCCATGTCGGCCGTCGTCGTCGTCGATCGCGACGCGATGTGGGTAAGGCCCGCGGCGATCGCCAGCATGTTCTTGACGCGGTGGCTCATCTCGCCCGCGAGCAGCTCGTGACCCTCCTCCGCCTGCTTGCGGCCGGTCACATCCAGGAAAATGCCGAACATGGATCGTCCGACGATCCCTTCGTCCTCACCTTTGCCGCGCGACGCGATCCAGCGCACCTCGTTGCCCAGCAGAATGCGGAAGTCGGTCTCGTAGCTGCCGATGACTCCCCGCGTAGCAGCGAAGGCCGCGCGAACCCGGTCCCGATCGGCGGGATGGATGTGCGCCGACAATTGCTCGAAGGCGACCTTGGGCTTCCAGGCCAGGCCCCAGAGCTCAAAGCCGCGCGGGTCCATGGTGAAGCTGTCGTCGTCGACGTCCCAGGTCCAGAGCGCGATCCCGGCCGCTTCCACGGCCCGACGCAGATCCTCCGGAGCCCAGCTGTGGGTTTCGCTGGCCGCAGGCGGCATCTTAGCGACGGGCTCCCGTCGTTGGCGCGCCACGCGCATCTGTCGAGGAAAAGAAACGAACGGAGGCCTCGCGATCGGCTTCGTCAGACATGGCTGCTCCCGTCTCGAAGGCCGCTGATCGCACGGCTAGGTTGCTACATCAATGTCCGGGCGCCCGGTCCAGGCGCGCTTCGCGAAACGATACGAGGCGGCGCTTCTCCTCGTCCCAGAGCACAAGGCGTACGGTTCGCAGACTCTCGCCGATACCGATCCTGCCGATTGCCGCGAGAAACGGGAAAGCCTCGAGCGCGTCGTTCAGCCGGTAGAATGGGATCCGGCTCGCGAGATGGTGGACATGGTGGATGCCGATATTGGCGCTGAACCAGCGCAGGACGGCGGGCAGCTCGTAATAGGAGCTTCCGAAGAGCGCGGCTTCGTGGAACGTCCAATGCTCGCTACGGTCCCAGACCGTGCGCTCGAACTGGTGCTGCACATAGAACAGCCAGACGCCGAGCGACGCGGCGACGAGGACGATGGGGAGGTGCACGAGCAGGAAGACGTCGACTCCGACCCACAGGCACATCGCGGTCGCGGCTGCGGCGATCGCGGCGTTCGTTCCCATCGCGCTGATCCACGGCCGCCATCCTTGCCGCGTCATCCCCAAAGGAACGCGGTGCTTCAGCAGGAACACATAGGCCGGACCCAGACCGAAAAGGACGAGGGGGCTGCGATAGAGGCGGTACAGGACACGCGCGAGTGGGCCCCGTGCGCGGAATTCCGCGACCGTCAGCGTATCGAGATCGCCCAGCCCGCGCGCGTCGAGATTGCCCGAGCTCGCATGGTGCGCGGCGTGCGAGCGGCGCCAGTAATCGTAAGGCGTCAAGGTGAGGACGCCCAGCACCCGGCCGAGCCAATCGTTCGCCGCCCGGCCGCGAAAGAAGGACCCGTGCCCGCAATCGTGCTGGATGAGGAACAGGCGAAGCAGGAAGCCCCCCGCGGGAATGGCGAGGAGGAGCCCGGCCCAATGTCCCGCCTGGACGGCGAGGCAGGCGAGCAGCCACAAAGCCGCGAACGGCACGGCCGTAACCGCCAGCTCGAAGCAGCTGCGCGCCGTCTCCGCCTCGCGATAGGGGGCTAGTTGCCGCAGCAGCGCGCGGGCGTCCGCGACGGGGCGGAAAGAAGTGGCGACTGTCAAACCTAGCTTTCGAACCATGTTGTTGCAGGACGGCGGGCCCGGCGGCCGCGCCCGATACCGTGCGGCCAGAATTGGCGAATCATGTCAACGCCCGGAAGCGGATTTTGCGCCACGGCCCGGAATTATTCGCGTCGGACCATTGTTCGCCATTTGCGCTTCCGCCCGTTTCGGACAACGGCCGCGCTTGCTATGCACGACGCTTCGGGTGTCGCGCGCATGGAACGCCGCGCGAGCGCCGCCCGGATGCAGGAGCGAGGAGCCATGAGCCTGGACGACGAGATCATCCAAACGCCCGACGGCCCGATGACCTGGGCGCAATGGAAGAAGAAGAACCCGGTCCAGATCCCCTCGCGGCGGACGAAGGGAAAGGATCTCCCCGTCAAGGTGAAGCGCTTCACCAACGAAAAATAGGGGATTGTCGCCGATCGCCCGCCTGTCGCGGCCGACAGAGCCGAAGCCGCCGGTCGCCGTCAGGCCGGGCGCACCCACATGAGCGACAGGGCCAGCACCACTAGGGGAACGCCGCCGGGCTCGGCCTGTGCCCGGCGGCCGCTGGATGAGCTTGGGCGATGAGCGCTCATTTCGTCAGCCGGCGCCTGCCTCGTCTTGGCCGCGGGACGCGGCGAGAGCCGCGCTTTCCTTCTTCAACGGCTTAGAAACAGGACAGACCTGCTGGAGGTAGGAATTGAGAGTGTTCGCGAGGCTGTCCGGGACAAGCCTGTAGTGGACGAACTGACCGCGCTTTTCGCTTGCGACGAGGCCGGCATTTTCGAGGATCCCGAGATGCTGCGAGACGGCCGACTTCGAAATGTCGAAGCGCGCCGCGATCTCGCCGGCAGTCAGGTCGGCGTGGGCGAGATAGGCAAGAATCTTCCTCCGGACGGTCGAGGAAAGAGATTCGAAGACGCGCTGCATGACCAGCAGTTAAGCAGTCGCTTTACCACTTGCAAGCGTGCCCGGTAGCAGTTAAGTGATTACTTAACGGCTTCACGGCGATCGGTCCTCCTGCACTGGCCGCCCGCGACCAAAGAAGGATGGCGGATGGGGACGGCTGGGGAAGCCTCAGAAGGGCCCTTCAAGGTGAATTCTCTCGGGAATCTGGACCATGCCGACGCCGGCAGGGGCCGGCTGAAGTGGGATGCGCCGCGATCGATCTGGAACATGTCCTTCCTCATCGGTGCCCTGATTTTGGGACCGATCTTCTTCACTTGGAGCGGCTTCTTCATCTTCCTGGCTTTGTCCGCATTCACCCTGTGCGTCGGCCATTCCGTCGGGTTTCACCGCCGCCTGATACATCGCAGCTTCGACTGCCCAAAGTGGCTCGAGCGAACGATGATCTACGTCGGCGTCCTCGTCGGCATGGGCGGTCCGCTCTGGACCGTGGGGCTCCACGACATTCGCGACTGGGCTCAGCGACAGGCGAACTGCCACTGGTTCCTCCGCCACGGCAAGCCCGCGCTTCTGGACGGCTTCTACTATCTCAATTTCAGGCTGCTGTTCGACGCTCCGCCCGACTTCGACGCCGGCCCGGGAATCAGCGACGAGCCTTTCTATCTGTTCCTGCAGCGCACATGGATGCTCCACCAGATACCGATAGCGCTGGCCCTCTACTGGGTTGGCGGCTGGCCGTGGGTGGTCTGGGGCGTCGTTGTTCGGGTGGCCGTGTGTTTCACGATGCATTGGTACATCGCGCATGTCGCCCACCGGCGCGGCCATCAGGACTGGTTCGTAGAAGACGTGGCGGTTCAGGGTTACAATATAGCATGGCTGGCCATCCCGACGATGGGCGAAAGCTGGCACTGCAACCATCACGCCTTCCCGCTTCGGCCCGCCACGGCCTCTATCCTGGCCAGATCGATCCCGGCTTCTGGTTCGTCCGGTTGCTGGAGCGGATGGGGCTCGCGTGGGACATCCATGTCCCAGCGAACCTCCCGCCCCGGTCGGCAATTACGCCCCTGACGGATCGTGCGCTCAGCATTGCTGCGCCCGGCCAGGCGGAATTGTCGCTGGAATGGGCACAGGCGAACCGATCGGTCTGGTCAACAACCCTCACCGCAACCGATAACTACCTCGCCCCGGCGTCCGCGGTTCAGGAAGGCAGCAGCAGGCTGGCGTCTCCATAGGAATAGAAACGGTACCCTTCGCGCACCGCATGCGCATAGGCGGCGCGCATCGTCTCCAGCCCGATCAGCGCCGAAACCAGCATGAACAGGGTCGAACGCGGGAGGTGGAAGTTGGTGACCAGGCCGTCGACGGCGCGGAAAACATAGCCCGGCGTGATGAAGATGTCGGTATCGCCCTCGAAAGCGCCGATCTCGCCGTCCCCCGCCGCGGCGCTTTCGAGGAGGCGCAGCGAGGTCGTGCCGACGGCGACGATGCGTCCGCCTCCCCGGCGAACCGCGTTGAGGCGGCCAGCGGCGGCCGCGGTGATGCGGCCCCATTCGCTGTGCATCCGGTGCGCGTCCGTATCGTCGGCCTTGACGGGGAGGAACGTCCCGGCGCCGACATGGAGGGTGAGCGTCTCGTGGGCGATCCCGGCGCGCGCCAGCGCGTCGATGAGACGCGGGGTGAAGTGGAGCGCGGCCGTCGGCGCGGCGACGGCGCCGGCCTCACGCGCGAACATGGTCTGATAGTCTTGCGTGTCGCGCGCGTCGGTCGCGCGCCTGCCGGCAATGTAGGGCGGGAGCGGCATCGCTCCCGCGCGCTCCAAAAGGCGTTCGACCGGCTCATCGCCCTCGAAGTCGAGGCGCATCGATCCGTCCGCCTCCTTGTAGGAGGCGCAGGCGGCGACGCCGGCACCGAAATCGATCCGGTCGCCCTGGCGAACGCGGCGGGCGTTGCGCAAAAAGGCGCGCCAGCTCCGCGGCCCCTCGCGCTTGTGGAGGGTGGCGCCGATGGCTGCGTCGCCGCGGCGGCCTTCGAGTTGGGCCGGAATCACACGCGTATCGTTGAAGACGAGTACGTCGCCCGCTCGCAGCAGCCCCGGCAAGTCCGAGACCGCATGGTCCGCAAAGGATCCGCCGGCTCCCACGACAAGCAGCCGGGCGGCGTCGCGCGGATCGGCCGGCCGTAGCGCGATGCGATCCTGCGGAAGCTCGAAGTCGAAGAGGTCGACGCGCACCTAGCGGCGTGGCGGACGCACGCTCGGCGTCTCCGGCCGGGCCGGAGGTGCCGGCGGCGCGGCCGGCGGCGCCGCGGCCGCACGCAGCTCCTCGGCGCTCGGCGGCGCGACGTTGTCCGAGCCGATCGAGGCCCGCAGGATCCGGGTCGGATTGGCCGGCGGCTCGCCCCTCGCGATCGCGTCCACGAAATTCATGCCGGCGAAGACGCGGCCGAACACCGTGTAGCTGCGGTCGAGCGCGAAGCGCGGCGCGAACATGATGTAGAACTGGCTGTTGGCGCTGTTCGGCTCCTGGGTGCGGGCCATGGCGACGGTGCCGCGCAGATGCGGAAGGTCGTTGAACTCGGCGGCGAGGTCCGGAAGGGTCGAGCCGCCCGCGCCCGTCCCCTGCGGGTCGCCGCTCTGGGCCATGAAGCCGTCGACGACGCGGTGGAAAGTGATGCCGTTGTAGAAGCCCTGGCGGGTCAGGATCCTGATCCGCTCGACGTGCCCGGGGGCGACGTCGGGGCGGAGCAGGATCGAGACCCGCCCGCCGGTCGAGAGATCGAGGTGCCAGACGTTCTCCGGCTGCGGAGCGGGGACTGTGATCGGCGCCTGCGCCGCTGCCGCGCCGACCGCGAGCAGGGCGGCGAGAACGGCGGCGATCTTTTTGAAAAACGTCACTTTTCCCCGCCCGAATCCGTTTGAAATCGCGCTTACGATAAGGCCGTGACGCCGCGGCGGCAAGCGCGTCAGCTGCCCTTGCGCCCGACCTTGTCCACCCGTGCCGCCACCTGGGCCGCTACAGCCGGAGTGACGAATTTCGAGACGTCGCCGCCGTAGAGCGCGATCTCCTTCACCAGTCGCGAGGCGATCGGCTGGAGCGACACGTCGGCCATCAGGAAAACCGTCTCGATCCGGTCGTTGAGCTGCTGGTTCATCCCCGCCATCTGATACTCATATTCGAAATCGGCGACGGCGCGCAGGCCGCGGACGATGACGGAGGCTCCTTCGCGCTCGGCGAAGTCCATGAGGAGCGAATCGAACGAGACGACGGCGATCTCGCCAGTCACGTCGGCGACTTCGCGGCGAACCATTTCCATCCGCTCCGCGACGGTGAACATGGGCGACTTGGAGGGATTGGTGGTGACGCCGATGACCAGCCGGTCGACCAGCTTGGCGCCGCGCCGGATGATGTCCATATGGCCGAGCGTGATCGGATCGAAGGTGCCGGGATAAACGCCTGTCCTCATCCCCGGCCTCCTAGCGCAATCAATGGTCGCGCTCCACCGCGAAGCGGGCGATGGCGCGGAGCAGATCGGCCTCGGAGCCGAAGGCGTGGAGATGCTCCGCCGCCTGGCTTGCAAGAAGCTCCGCCTGCCGGCGCGCGGCATCCGCGCCGAGCAGGGAGACGAACGTCTGCTTGCCCGCCTCGTCGTCCTTGTTGAGCCGCTTGCCGGCTTTCTGCTCCGTTCCTTCGCGGTCGAGGAGGTCGTCGGCGATCTGAAAGGCGAGGCCGACGTCGCGCGCATAGCCGCGCAGGCCGAGGCGGCCCTCGGGCGGGATCCGGCCCATGATCGCGGCGGCCTCCAGGCACCAGCCGATCAGCGCGCCCGTCTTCAACTGCTGGAGGCGCGTGACGGCGGCGAGGTCGAGCCCTGCGCCGCCGGCGGCAAGGTCCATCACCTGGCCGCCCGCCATGCCGGCCGGCCCGGCGGCGCGGGCGAGCTCCAGGACCAGCTCGGCGCGCACGAACGGATCCTCGTGGGTTTCATCCTCGGCGAGGATCTGAAAGGCGAGCGCGTGGAGCGAGTCGCCGGCCAGGACCGCGGTCGCCTCGTCGAAGGCGCGGTGCAAGGTCGGCTTGCCGCGTCGCAGATCGTCGTCGTCCATGCTCGGCAGATCGTCGTGGATCAGCGAATAGACATGGACGCATTCCACGGCGCAGGCGACGCGGATCGCGCGTGCCCGCGCCACGTGGAAGAGATTGCAGCCCGCGACGACGAGCAGCGGCCGGATCCGCTTGCCGCCGCCGATCGCGGCGTAGCGCATCGCCTCGTAGAGGCGGGCCCGCGGATCGGGCGGGACCGCGAGCAGCGTCTCGAAGGCACGATCGATCTCGGCGCCGACCTGCTCGAGCGCGACATCGAGGCTGACCGTCGGCGCGGCCAAGGCTCAGGCAGGGTCGAAGGGCGCGGTGCCGACCGGCTCGCCGCCGCGGCCGAGCTGGATCTTTTCGATCCGCGCCTGGGCCGCCTGCAGCCGCGCCTCGCACTGCTGCTTCAGCCGGTCGCCCTCGCCGTAGAGCTCGATCGCCTCGTCGAGCGACGCTTCGCCGGTTTCGAGCCGGCGCACGATCTCCTCGAGGCGCTTCAGCGCCGCTTCGAAGCTGAGCTCGGCGATGGCAATAGGCTGGTCGGACATATGCGCAAGCTTTGGCGTTCGCCGCTCATCCGGTCAAGCTGAGCCCCCTCGCCTGTTTACCGGCAGACGAGCACCTTCATTATCGTTCCGGACACATAGGCCTCGCCGCGACAAACTTCGCTGTCGTCGCCGCAAGTGCCCTTGCCGGTGGGATCGAGTTTCACGGTCGGCGCGGTCGTAGGCAGGGCTTTTTCGTCGTCGAACACGCCGACGGTGCCGTCCGTCGCCACCTCAAGCCTGATCAACGGTCCGAATATCGTTTCCTTGCCCCAAATCCACTGTCCGAGCGCCGTGATCGTTAGACTCTTTTTTGCTCCCTTGCGCACCTCGGCCATGTCAGTCCTCCCCCTCTTCGACACCCACGATCCGCGCAATTTCCATCGTGTCGTCGAGCGTCTCGGCTTCATCCAATTTCTCGGAGATGAGTCTCCTGATCTGGATTGCAGTAGCATCCTCGGCGGGAGAGAGTTCCAGCGCGACGGCAATTTCGCGCAGGCGGGCGACATTCCCGGCAGTTTCGAGGTCGCGCAGCTCCTGGCTGATGCGCAAGCGGACCGGCGGGACGCCGGCTGCGGGCGGCCCCGTATAGTTCTGGACTGACGCCGCATATTGCCGCTGTGCGGCTTCCGACTGTTCACCCGCCTCTCGAGTGAGCAGCTCGATGGCTCCGTCGAGCGAAGCGGCGCCCTCGTACGCGGCGACGTCGCTCAGCGCGACAGCGAGAGGATATTCGTCGGCCGACCGTCTGAGATTGGTCATTATGCCGGTGCGCAGGCGCGTACGTTCGGCGTCCATCATGCCTATCATCGCGGGGATCGTACGATCGAAATAGACGTCGCGTGAGACAGCCGAGCGAGTCCCGGTCAGTGCGGAGGCACCTGCCGCCAGTGCGTTCGCAGTGCTTTCGCCGGCGATCGATGCCCCGCTCGCGAGCCCCGCTATGCCGACGTCCAGCAGCAGCGAGGAGCCGCGAGACTCGGCCGCGAGGCGCCGACGGAATTGCATGTACCGCGAGTCCGCCGCCAACATCAGGCTGCCGACCACCATGTTTCTGTAGCCCTCCGGATCAAGACCGTCCCGTTCGCGCGGATCCGGCGATGCGAAGTTCTGCAGCACATCAGGAATGTTGAAGTTCGCGGATGCGACGAGCGCGCGCGTATCGAGCACCGGCTCCGGATGCGCCTGGAACGAGGCACATGCCCCGAGCAGCATCAGCGACAACAGGCACGAAACCCGCACCGCAGTGCGCGCGAGTATGGTCGAATGTTCGGAAGTAAGACGTCGCATAAGCCCCCCCAATGCGATTCGCTTCCCAGCATCCCTCCTATTGGGGGGAAGTACAAGTCCCTCAGCTGCCGGCCGGCGAAAAATAATACACGCCGTCTTGATCGCTGCGGTTTGCTCTTCCTTCGACCTGGAGGCGGCGGAGATGGGCCATTGCCTCTCCGGTGGCGAGGCCGAGGATCGAATCGTCGATCGCGCGGCCAAACAGGACCGAAAAACAGTCGACGGCGCGGCGCGGCGCGGCGGCGAGATGGCTGTGGAGAGCGTCGAGCCGGTCGAGATGGCCGTTCTTGAGTGCATCGAGACGGGGATGGAGGCCGGTGAAAGGCTCGCCGTGGGAGGGAAGGACGAGGAGATCCGCGGGAAGCGCGCGCAGCTTGTCGATCGAGGCCAGCCAGTCGCCGAGCGGGTCGGCCTCGGGCTCGCTGAGGCTCAGCGAGACGTTCGAGGTGATGCGCGGCAGGACCTGGTCGCCGGCGATCATCACGCCGCCTTCCTCGTCGACGAGGCAGGCGTGCTCCGGGCAATGACCGCTCCCGACGACGACGCGCCAGTCGCGGCTCCCGATCGCGACCGTGTCGCCGTCGCGCATCCGGACGAAGCTGACCGGCACCTGGCTCACGACCGCGGCGAAGCGTCCCCAGCCCTTCGCCTTCTCGGCGTCGATCCGCTCCTCTGCCCAGCCGGCGGCGCGCCACCAAGTCACGGCCTCGTCCGGCGGCGCGTCGCGGATGTCGCTGGTCAGCATCCGCGCGAACAGCCACTCCTCGCGACTCATCCATAATGAAACGGAGAAGCGGCGGGTCAGCCATCCGGCGAGGCCGACATGGTCGGGATGGAAATGGGTGACGAGGATGCGGCTCACCTGCCGTCCGGCGAGCGGGCCGGCGAAGAGGCTGTCCCACGCCTCACGCGAGGGCGCGATGTCGAGGCCGGTATCGACCAGCGCGACGCCCTCGCCGTCGTCGAGCGCCCACACGTTGATATGCTTCAGGGAACCCGGCACCGGAAGGCGCGCCCAGCCGATGCCGTCGGCAATGGCGACGAGCTCGCCCGGCTCGGGACCGCGGCGGCCGAGAGGGTAGGTCAGGCCCTTGTGGCTGTAGGCGACGTCCGCCAGCGCGGCGTCGGGCGAGACGGGGTCGGCAGCCGCACCGGTCATGGAAAGACTCCGCAACTGCGGCGCCGAGGGGGCGCCACCCCGTTCATCAGCTCCGGAAGATGTTCTCCGCTGTCGGCTCCGGATCGGGGAGCGTCTCTCCGGCGAGCTCGGCCGCGTGGGCGGCTTCGGCGGCGGTCGCGGCGGCGCTGCGCTCGGCGCGGAGCTGCTCGATCAGCGCCTCCCGGTCCTGATCGATGCGGCCATTGTCGGCGCTCGGCTCGAGGCCGGCCGCTTTGGCGGCCTTGGCGACGACGGCGTCCAGCTCGCGCTGCGAGCACAGGCCCAGGGTCACCGGATCCTTGGGCTGGATATTGGCGATGTTCCAGTGGCTGCGGTCACGGATCGCGGCGATCGTCGTGCGGGTCGTGCCGATCAGCTTCGAAATCTGTCCATCGGTCACTTCCGGATGGTTGCGGATGATCCAGTTGATGCCGTCCGGCTTGTCCTGCCGCTTGGAGACCGGCGTATAGCGCGGGCCCTTCGTGCGGGTCGTGGGATCGGGCTCCTTCTGCATCCTCAGCCGATATTCGGGATTGGCCTGGCCGCGGTCGATCTCTTCCTGGGTGAGCTCGCCCGCGCGCAGCGGGTCGCGTCCGGTAAGCTTCGTCGCGGCCGTATCGTCGGCGATCGCCTGTATTTCGAGGATGTGGAGACCGCAGAATTCGGCGATCTGCTCGAAAGTGAGCGAGCTGTTGTCGACCAGCCAGCTGGCGGTCGCGTGGGGCATGAGCGGCTGGGCCACCGGAATTCCTCCAGACAAAAGAAGGGCCGCCCCTCGCGGAGCGGCCGTTGGTTGCCCTATCGTCTAGCCCGCCGCCGCCTTGAGGGCAAGCGGGAGTGCGCCTGCAGGCGCAGAATCCGGCCGCACTGCGCGAATTGGCTTTACCTTGCTGAAAAGACGGGCGATTAGTTCGGCGGGACCGGCGCGGCGGGTGGGCGCCTACAGGGAGGGAAATCGCGATGAAGAAACTGACCATGGCGGCGCTGATCGCAGCCCAGCTTGCCGCGGCGGCACCGGCCTACGCGGCCGATCTCGACGGCCGCGGGGCGTTCATGGACGATCGTCGCGGCGGCTTCGCGGGCGTCCGCATCCGCGCGCGCAGCGGCGGGCAGGATTCCGGCCTGCGCGCCAGCCTGACCCTGGCTCCGACGGTTCACAGCCGGGTCGGCGCGGTCAGCCGCATGAACATGGCCGAAGGCCTCGAGCTCGGGATTTCGCCCGGATCGCGGCCGGAGCTCAGGCTCGCCGGCCAGCGCGTCGACCAGATGAACCTGTTCGGACCGCCGCCGCGGGAGGATCGGGCCAATCTCTCAACCCTGGCGACGGTGGCGATCGTCGGCGGCGTCATCATCGTCGTCGGCGCCGTCGCCTTTACCCATATCATGGACGAGGCCAGCTGCTTCCACGGCGGCGACGACGGCGACTGCTGAGCATCGGAAGGGAAATCGGGATGAAATCGCTTACGATCGCCGCCTTGATTGCGGCCCAGCTCGCCGCCGCGGCGCCCGCTTACGCTGCCGATCTCGACGGGCGCGGCGCCTTCATGGACGACCGACGCGGCGGCTTTGCCGGCGTTCGGATTCGCGCGCGGACCGGCGGCCCGGATGCAGGCATGCGCGCCGCCTTGACGGTCGCGCCCACCGTCCACAGCCGCACCGGCGCGACGACGCGGATGAGCATGAGCGACGGCCTCGAGCTGGGCATCAGCCCCGGCGCCCGGCCGACAGTGACGCTCGCCGGCCAGCGCCTCGACCGGATGGAGCTGTTCGGACGCCCGCCCAGCGACGACCGCTCCAGCCTCTCCACCATCGCCACGGTCGCGATCGTCGCCGGCGTCGTCGTGGTGGTCGGTTTCCTTGCCTTCGCACATGTTGCCGGCGAAGCGAGCTGCTTCCACGGTGGCGACGACGGCAGCGACTGCTGAACCCGGAGAAAAGAAACATGAAGACGCTGACCATGGCCGCCTTGATCGCGGCGCAGATCGCCGCGGTGGCCGCGCCCGCGCATGCCGCCGAGATCGTCGCGGCGGAACCGCCGCACAGCCAGCAGGCCGGCACCTTCGTCGGCGCGCGGCTGCGCCTGCCCCTCGACGGCGAGCGACGGGAGCCGCGGGCAACGCTTACAGCCGCGCCGACGCTTCACTCGGTCCAGCCCAGCGGCGCAAGCCGGATGCGCATCGGCCAGGGGCTGGAGTTCGGGGTCCAGGGGCGCGAGTTGCGCTTCGACCTCGCCGGCCAGCCGGTGAGCCGCCTCGTCGAGGGCCGCGACGCGCCGAATGGGCCGCGCAGCAACCTCTCCACAATAGGGTGGGTCGCGATCGGAGTCGGCGTCGTCGCGCTCAGCGCCTTCCTCCTATATGGCCTCTGCGGCTCGGGAGAGATCTGCGACGTCGAGGACGACTGAGCTCAAGCGTTCAGCGCCGCATCGCCGGTCGCGGCTACACTTGCCATTGGCTCCATTCCCGAACCTGCGGATCGGCGATGCCGGCCCGTAGCGAAGCCGCAATCTCGTCTGCATTGACGATTTTGAAGGGCCTCGAAAAATAGTGGCCGACCCGGGGCGGCACCGCGTCCGCCACGCCGGCGTCCATCTGCCGCTGCGCGAGCGTTGCGAACAGCGTCACGAGCGCCGCTTCCCGCTGACGCCATTCGATCGCCGCCAAGACCGCCTCCAGATGCGGTGCAAGCGCCGGGGCCGACGGGAGAAACCCCCAGGCCTTGCCGAGCCATTTCGAATAGGGCGCATAGCGGCCGTCGATCAGGAAGGTGATGCGCACGGCATGTTCGGCGAGGCGCGACGCGATCAGCCGCGATCCGATCTCGTCGCCGACCAGTCCTGCGCGGCCGACGAACGGCATTTCCGAGCCCGCTGCCGCCCAGAGCCGCGCAAGCTTCGCGCGGACGACCTCCTCCGGGTACCAGGCGAGGCGCCGGCGCGCCTCGGCCAGCTCGCCCCGGTCGTCGCGAAAGACCTCTCCCGCGACGACGCTCAGCAGACGCTGCCCGTCGAGCCGCAGCCATTCTGCCGGCGACAGTGCGCCGCGGCCGCTTTCGCGATCGAGCTGGCGCGCGAGCCAGTAATCGAGGACGTGCGCTTCGACACCGTGCAGCTCGGAACCCGCGCAGCGGCGCTCGCGGTCGATCCCGACGCGGCGGTCCTGATCGGGAAAGGCCGTCGGCCAGCCGCCCAATGTCGCCGGCAGTGCCCGCTCGAGCCCGGTCAGGATCGCAGCGGCATGACGCTCGAAATCGACCTCGGCGAGGAAAAGGAGGACGCGGGGACCCCAATCGTGGTCGCAGGAGATCTCATCGTCGAAGCCGAGCACCTCCGATCCGTCGCCGACCAGCGCCGCACCGTATGCGAGGCCGGGCACGAGACGCTCGAGTGCCGGCTCGACGGCGTCCTGGAAAAAGCGCCGCGCGAGAGCGAGGCCGGGTTCGAAGGCGCGGCGGTTCATCCGTCGCGGCTCAGAAGCGGCTGGTGTCGAGCACGATCTTGCCGACATGACTGCCGCTCTCCACCCGCCGGTGCGCCTCCGCGGCCTTGGCGAGCGGGTAGACGCTGTCGATGACGGGCTTGAGCCGTCCCTCGGCGACATGGGGCCAGACGGTGCGGGCAAGCTCGTCGGCGACCAGCGATTTGAACGAGGCCGGGCGCGCGCGCAGCGTCGATCCGGTGAGGCAGAGGCGGCGCATCATCATCTTGGCGATGCTGATCTCCGCGGTGGCGCCGCGCTGGACCGCGATCGAGACGTGGCGCCCCTCCTCGGCGAGGCAATCGAGGTTGCGCGGCAGATAATCGCCGCCGACCATGTCGAGCACGATCTCGACGCCTTGCCCGCCGGTGATGCGCCTTACCTCCTCGACATAATCGGCGGTGCGATAGTTGATTGCCGCGTGCGCGCCGAGATCGAGCGCGCGGCGGCATTTCTCGTCGGTGCCGCAGGTGACGATCGTCTGGATGCCGAACAGGTTGCCGAGGGCGATCGCCATGGTGCCGATGCCGCTGGTCCCGCCGTGGACGAGGGCGCGCTCGCCATCCCGGACGAAGCCGCGCTCGAACAGGTTGATCCAGACCGTAAACAGTGTTTCGGGCATGGCCGCGGCCTCGACCAATGTAAGCGCCTCCGGCACCGGCAGGCACTGGCCCGCGGGGGCGACGGCATATTCGGCATAGCCGCCGCCGGCGATCAGCGCGCAGACCGGCTGGCCGAGGATCATCGGCTCGACGCCGTCGCCGAGCGCGACGACGGTGCCAGCAACTTCGAGGCCGAGGATGGACGGGGCGCCGTGGGGCGGAGGATAGAGGCCGCGGCGCTGGAGGATATCGGGGCGGTTGACGCCGGCCGCGGCGACCTCGATCAGCACCTCGCCCGGGCCGGGACGCGGCACCGGCCGCTCGACGGCAAGCAGGACATCCGCCTCGCCGGGCCCGTCCGGGTCGATCGCAATCATCCGGGCCGGAAGGTCGGTCATGAGATGGGGCTCCGCCGTTCTGCGTCTCCTACCGTCGCGCGGCGGCTTGACACAAGCGGGGCAATGGGACGAATCTCGGCCCGTGGACCTCGACGAGCTCTTTCCGTCCAAGCCGGACGATCCGCTCGCCCTGTTGGCGAAGCAGGACCTCGACCCCTTTTCGGTCGACGAGCTCAAAGCGCGGATCGTGCTGCTCGAGGCTGAGATCGCCCGCGCCCGGGCCAAGATCGACGCCGCGGTTCAGTTCCGCGCAAGTGCCGACGCGGTATTCAGAAAATGACCTGTCGGCGCAGCTTGCGATGGCACGGCTTGTTGAACCGAAGCCGAGTTCCGACATTGAAGCGAAGAAGCCGTCCGTGACTCGGCGCGGGCACCCAGGAGTAGATTGATGCCGTCCTTTGCCCGCGATCTGGAACAGACCCTCCACAATGCGCTCGCCGAAGCGGGCGGGCGTCGACACGAATATGCCACGCTCGAGCATCTTCTCCTCGCGCTTATCGAGGACAATCACGCCTCCAAGGTCATGGCCGCCTGCGGCGTCGATTTGAAGGAGCTGCGCGATTCCGTGCGTTCCTATCTCGACAACGAGCTCGAGGCGCTGAAGGTCGAGGCGGACACCGATCCCTCGCCGACCAGCGGCTTCCAGCGTGTCGTCCAGCGCGCCATCCTTCACGTCCAGTCCTCGGGCCGCGACGAAGTGACCGGGGCCAACGTCCTCGTCGCGCTCTTCTCGGAACGGGAGAGCTATGCCGTCTATTTCCTCCAGCAGCAGGACATGAGCCGGCTCGACGCGGTCAGCTTCATCAGCCACGGCGTTGGCAAGGGTCAGACCGCCGCCGAACCCGCCGAGGTCAAGGGCACCGAAGAGGTCAAGGAAGAAGGCAAGAAGAAGCCCGAAAGCGCCCTGAAGCAGTTTACGGTCAATCTCAACGAGAAGGCCGCCGAGGGGCGCGTCGATCCGCTGATCGGGCGCGGGCCCGAGGTCGACCGCACCGTCCAGATCCTGTGCCGCCGCTCGAAGAACAACCCGCTCTATGTCGGCGATCCCGGCGTCGGCAAGACGGCGATCGCGGAGGGTCTGGCGAGGAAGATCATCGAAGGCGACGTGCCCGACGTCCTCAAGCCCGCGGTGATCTACTCGCTCGACATGGGCGCGCTCCTCGCCGGCACGCGCTATCGCGGCGACTTCGAGGAGCGTCTCAAGGCGGTGGTCAACGAGCTCGAGAAGCTCCCCGACGCGATCCTGTTCATCGACGAGATCCACACCGTCATCGGCGCGGGCGCGACCTCGGGCGGGGCGATGGACGCGTCAAACCTGCTCAAGCCGGCCCTTTCCGGCGGGACGATCCGCTGCATCGGATCGACCACCTACAAGGAGTTCCGCAACCATTTCGAGAAGGACAGGGCGCTCCTGCGCCGCTTCCAGAAGATCGACGTCAACGAGCCCACGGTCGAGGACACGATCAAGATCCTGACCGGTTTGAGGTCCGCCTTCGAGGAGCATCACAGCGTCAAATACACTTCGGACGCGCTGAAGTCCGCCGTCGAGCTGTCGGCGCGCTACATCAACGACCGGAAGCTCCCGGACAAAGCGATCGACGTGATCGACGAGGTCGGTGCGATGCAAATGCTGGTGCCGCCGTCGCGGCGCAAGAAGACCATCACCACCAAGGAGATCGAGGCGGTGATCGCAACCATCGCGCGGATCCCGCCCAAGAGCGTCTCGGCCGACGACAAGAAGACGCTCGAGCATCTCGATCGCGATCTCAAGCGCGTCGTCTTCGGCCAGGACGCGGCGATCGCCGTGCTGGCTTCGGCGATCAAGCTTTCCCGCGCCGGCCTGCGCGATCCCGACAAGCCGATCGGCAATTATCTCTTTTCGGGCCCGACCGGCGTCGGCAAGACCGAAGTCGCGCGCCAGCTCGCCTCGATCCTCGGCGTGCCGCTGCAGCGCTTCGACATGTCCGAATATATGGAGCGCCACTCGGTCAGCCGGCTGATCGGCGCGCCTCCGGGCTACGTCGGATACGACCAGGGCGGGCTTCTCACCGACGCCATCGACCAGCACCCGCACAGCGTGCTGCTGCTCGACGAAATCGAGAAGGCGCACCAGGACCTGTTCAATATCCTGCTGCAGATCATGGACCACGGCAAATTGACCGACCACCACGGCAAGACCGTCGATTTTCGCAACTCGATCCTGATCATGACCACCAACGCCGGCGCCGCCGACATGGCGCGCGAAGGCATCGGCTTCGGGGCAATGAGCCGCGAGGACGCCCAGGAGGATGCGGTCAAGAAGATGTTCACGCCCGAGTTCCGCAACCGCCTCGATGCGATCGTCCCCTTCTCGTATTTGCCCCC
>DASVVQ010000022.1:0-31950 GCA_036386475.1 Allosphingosinicella sp.
AAGGAGATCGAGCTTAAGGACAAGTTCGAGAACATGGGCGCGCAGATGCTTCGCGAGGTCGCGTCCAAGACCAACGATCTGGCCGGCGACGGCACCACCACCGCGACGGTTCTGGCACAGTCGATCGTCCGCGAGGGCATGAAGTCGGTAGCCGCCGGAATGAACCCGATGGATCTGAAGCGCGGAATCGACCTCGCGGTGCTGAAGGTCGTCGAGGACCTCAAGGCGCGGTCCAAGCCCGTCGCAGGCTCGAACGAGATCGCCCAGGTCGGAATCATCTCGGCCAACGGCGACACCGTCGTCGGCGAGAAGATCGCCGAAGCGATGGAGAAGGTCGGCAAGGAAGGCGTGATCACCGTCGAGGAGGCCAAAGGCCTCGAGTTCGAGCTCGATGTCGTCGAGGGCATGCAGTTCGACCGCGGCTATCTCTCGCCTTATTTCATCACCAATCCCGAGAAGATGCAGGTCGAGCTCGCCGACCCCTACATCCTCATCCATGAGAAGAAGCTTTCGAACCTTCAGGCGATGCTCCCGATCCTGGAAGCCGTCGTTCAGTCGGGCCGTCCGCTCCTGATCATCGCCGAGGACATCGAGGGCGAGGCTCTCGCGACGCTCGTCGTCAACAAGCTTCGCGGCGGCCTCAAGGTCGCCGCGGTCAAGGCACCGGGCTTCGGCGATCGCCGCAAGGCGATGCTCGAGGACATCGCGATCCTCACCGGCGGCGAGATGATCAGCGAGGATCTCGGGATCAAGCTCGAGAACGTCACTGTCCAGATGCTCGGCCAGGCCAAGAGGGTCACGATCGACAAGGACAATACGACGATCGTCGATGGTGCCGGCAACGGCGATTCGATCAAGGGCCGGGTCGAGGCGATCCGTCAGCAGATCGAGAACACCACCAGCGACTATGACAAGGAGAAGCTCCAGGAGCGTCTCGCCAAGCTCGCCGGCGGCGTCGCCGTGATCAAAGTCGGCGGCTCGTCCGAGATCGAGGTCAAGGAGCGCAAGGACCGCGTCGACGACGCCCTCCACGCCACCCGCGCGGCGGTCGAGGAAGGCATCGTCCCCGGCGGCGGCGTCGCTCTGCTCTATGCGACCAAGGCGCTGCACGGTCTCAGCGGCGTCAACGACGACCAGACGCGCGGCATCGACATCGTCCGCCGCGCGCTCCAGTCGCCGATCCGCCAGATCGCCGAGAATGCGGGCTGGGACGGCGCCGTCGTCGCCGGCAAGCTGATCGACGGCGACGACGAATCGCTCGGCTTCAACGCCCAGACCGAGGTCTATGAGAACCTGGTTCAGGCCGGCGTCATCGATCCCACCAAGGTCGTGCGCACCGCCCTCCAGGACGCCGCGAGCGTGGCGGGTCTCCTCATCACGACCGAAGCGGCAGTGTCGGAGCTCCCCGAGGACAAGCCCGCCGGCGGCCCCGGCGGCGGCGGCGGCATGGGCGGCATGGGCGGCATGGACTTCTAGGTCCGCCGCACGCGCCGAATGCAGCTAAGGCCGGGGAGGCGACTCCCCGGCCTTTTCCTTCGGGTGATTGACGAGGACCGCCTTTGCGGGCGACTCTGAGCCGAGGAGGTTGCCGATGTTTTGGCGTTTGCTGGCTCTGCTCATTGGCGCAGGCGCCGCGCTCGGCTCCGTGCCCGCCCGGGCATGCAGCCTGGCTGAGGATTATCTCGCGCCGAGCAATTACGAGCTCGTCCAGATCGCCGATGCGATCGTCATCGCCTCCGCAGGGCCGCGGTACCGGAATTCGGGCGGCGGCCCGAATGTCGGAGACGGCGGAGTAGTTTTCCGTGTCCTCGGCAACGTGAAGGGAGCGCCGCCGGCGCGGGTTCGGCTGGATGACGCGACACTCGGCAGCGTCCGGCGCAGCGACCTCACCAATCTCTCCGACGTCCATCCGGACGCCAGCCGCGGCATGTGCAACCGCTACACTTTCGCACGCGGCGAACGATATCTCCTTTTCCTCGCCCGGGGCGACGACGGAAGCTGGGGCCAGCTCGATTTCCCTTTTTCCCGCGTCAACGAGGATTATGCGGGCGAGCACAGCGTTTGGATGCGCACGGTGCGCCGCTACCTCGATCTCCAGCGAAGCCTGCCTCCGATGGAGCAGATCGCCGCACTACGCCGTATGGCCGATAGCGGCCGCGATCGCGACGGCAGCCTGCTCCGCGGCACGGAGCGGGCCGACATCCGCGCGCATCTCGGCTGGATCTCACCCTGGAAGCCGACCGCCTACCTGCTCGACCTCAACGCACGCATCGAGCGCGGCGAGCCGCTGCCGACCCCCGCACGGACTGCCGGACCGGCGGGCGAGCGCCTCCTGATCCTCCGGTCTCTGGCCCAGGGCGACCATCCCGAGGCAATGCCCCTGTTCGAGCGGCTCTCGGCGGCGCCGGAGACGAACGGCCGGCTCCGCGGCATCGTGCTGCGCTATCTGACCCGCAACGGCCGATATGCGCACGCTTATGCGTGGATCGAAACGCACCTCCTGGACGAGCTTCCGCTCCTGCCTCGCGACGACGCCATGGCGCTCCTTGCCGATGTCGCCGAGGTGCAGCGCGGCGAATCGTGGGAAGCGGGCGAGGAGCGCTGGCGCTCGGACCCGCGCGCGGCGGCGACATGGCCGGCCCTTGCGCGGCGTATCCATCGCTATCAGGTCGCCACCTTCGGCGAAGAGCATGCGCTCCCGTTCTACGACATGGCCGAAGTGGACTAGCGCCTACTGACCGTTGGCGGGGCCAGTGCCGTTCGCCGCCGACTCGGCGCCCGCATTAGCGGCCGGAGCCGGATCCTCCGCGCTTTCGGCCGCGATCCACTCGTCGTTGGCGACGAGGCTGTCGGGCGAGGCGTCGATCACCTCGGCATCCTGCTTCTCGGCGATCGTGTTGAGCTTCTCGCGCTCTTCGGAGGTGAGGCCGTCGGGCCCGCGATCGTCGCCGCAGGCGGCGACCAGGGCAAGGGCGGCGCCGGCGGCGGCGAGCTTGAGCAGAACCTTCATGCCTACGTCTCCTGGGCGTGCATCCCGAGGCGAGCCTAGCGCATCGTGCGCAAAGGAAAAGGGCCGCGCACCCCTGGGGATGCGCGACCCTCCTGTTTCCCATTCGGCCCGGAGGCTTAGCGGGTGGCGTTGCTCACCGCGTTGGAGGCGCCTTCGGCCGCGTTCTCGGCGGCGTTGGCGGCCTGGCCGGCGAGGTTGCCGGCGTCGGAAGCGATGTTGCTGAGCGCATCGTTGGCGGCGTTGAGGTTGTCCTGATCGGCGGTGCCGACGTCGTTGTTCGCCTCGTTCGTCGTCTCGGCTTCGTTGCCGGCGGCGTTGTTGGCAGTCTCGCTGCCGGTGCAGGCGGCGAGGCCGAGGGTCGCAACGGCAACCAAAGTGAGGGTGATCTTCTTCACGGCATTTCCCTTCAGGTTAGGCGGGAACCGATTCGTCCGAGCTGGGCGAGGTGCCGAAGGTTCCCGGTTCGGCATTCCAGCGCGTCGAAATCTAGTGCAATCCCATCCCTATGTCTACTAGCTTAGTCAACAATTCCCTCCCATTGTTCAGTTGACGGATATAAAGATATCTTTATGTCCGCAAATATGTCTCTAGCGCCCGACATCTTTCGTTCGCTCGCCGATCCCACGCGGCTGCGCATCCTGGTGCTGCTGCGGGCGATGGAGCTGTCTGTGGGCGAGCTCGCCCAAGTCCTGGGGCAGAGCCAGCCGCGCGTCTCGCGTCACGTGCGCATCCTCATCGAATGCGGCCTCGCCGAGCGGCGCAAGGAAGGAAGCTGGGTCTTCCTCAGCCTCGGCCCGCGCGAGCGGCTCGAGCCCTTGTTCGATCTCTTCGACTGCTGGAACGATCTTGACGGCGAGGATCCCTGGGCGGTCGCCGACGCAGCCCGCCTCGCCGCCGTCCGCTCCGACCGCGCCGCCGCCGCCGAGCGCTATTTTGCAGCCCATGCCGATCATTGGGACGAGATACGCTCCCTCCACATCGCCGAATCGGAGGTCGAGGCGGCGATCGCCCGCGCGCTGGCGGGCCGTCCCGTCGGGCGTCTGGTCGATATCGGCACCGGCACCGGCCGGATGATCGAATTGTTCGGCCGCGACGCGAACCATGCGCTCGGCGTCGACCGCTCGCCCGAAATGCTTCGCCTCGCCCGCGTCAAGCTGGCGCAGGCCGGCCTCGAGGCGGATCTGCGGCAGGGCGACATGTATTCGCTCGCGCTGCCGGCCGCGTCGGCGGACACGATCATCATCCACCAGGTGCTCCATTACGCGCAGCAGCCGGCCGCAGCCGTCGCCGAGGCCGCGCGCCTGCTCGCGCCGCGCGGGAAGCTGCTGATCGTCGACTTCGCGCCGCACGAGCGCGAGGAGCTCAGAAGCCGCGACGCCCATGCCCGCCTGGGCTTCGCCGACGAAGCCATGCTCCATTATCTCGACGAGGCGGGGCTCGAAGGCCGCGTCGTCGAGCGCCTCGAAGGCGGCGAGCTCACCGTCACGATCTGGGCGGGCGAACGCCCCGAAGCCAAATTGAAGGTCGTCGCATGAGCCCGCTCGCCGCCACCCTCGAACGCGCCAGCCGTCCCTTGTTCGAAGACGCGATCGGCGACGTCGACGTGAGCTTCGAATTCTTCCCGCCCAAGACCGAGAAGATGGAGGAGACGCTCTGGGAGTCGGTCAAGACGCTCGAGCCGCTCCAACCGCGCTTCGTCTCGGTCACTTACGGCGCCGGCGGCTCGACCCGCGAGCGCACCCACGCGACCGTCGCCCGGATCGCGCGGGAGACCAGCCTCGCCGCCGCCGCCCACCTCACCTGCGTCGCCGCCAGCCGCGACGAGGTCGATGCGATCGCGGGCGAATATTGGGACGCCGGCATCCGCCACATCGTCGCCCTGCGCGGCGATCCGCCGGAGCCCGGCGAGCCGTTCAGCGCCCATCCCGACGGCTATGCCAATGCCGCCGAGCTTGTCGCGGGCCTCAAACGCGTCGCGCCGTTCGACATCTCGGTCGCTGCCTATCCGGAGATCCACCCCGATTCGGCGACGAAGGCTGCCGATCTCGACAATCTGAAGCGCAAGATCGACGCCGGCGCCGACCGCGCCATCACCCAGTTCTTCTTCTCACCCGACGCCTTCTTCCGCTTCCAGGACGACGCGGCGGCCGCCGGCATCCGTGCCGAGCTCGTGCCCGGCATCCTCCCCGTCTCGAACGTAGCCCAGACGCGCAAGTTCGCCGCGTCCTGCGGCGCCTCGATCCCGCGCTGGATGGACGATCTGTTCGAAGGACTCGACAACCTCCCGGCCGCCCGTCAGCTGATCGCCGCGACGGTGGCGGCCGAGCTCTGCGCCCGCCTCTATTCGGGCGGCGTGCGCCACTTTCACTTCTACACGCTGAACCGGGCCGAACTGAGCTACGCCATCTGCCATTTGCTCGGGCTCAGGCCCAAACCCCATCAAAAGGAGCAGGCCGCATGAGCCCGCGCGAAAGACTGGTCGAGGCGGCGCGCACCCGCATCCTCCTCACCGACGGCGCCTTCGGAACCGAAATCCAGGACCGCAAGCTCGAGGAAGCCGATTATCGCGGATCGCTGGATCTCGGCCGCGATCAGAAGGGCAATAACGACATCCTCGCTTTGACCCGTCCGGACATCGTCGAGACGATCACGCGCGCCTATCTCGCCGCCGGATCGGACATCGTCTCCACCAACACCTTCTCGGCAAATCGCATCAGCCAGGCCGATTACGGCGCCGAGGGGCTGGTCGGCGACATCAACCGCGCCTCCGCATCGATCGCCCGCAAGGCCGCCGACGCGGCCGAGGCCGAGGACGGCCGCCCGCGCTTCGTCGCCGGCGCCATCGGCCCGACCAACAAGACGCTCTCGCTGTCGCCCAACGTCAACGATCCCGGCTACCGCGAGATCGACTTCGACGGCCTCAAGGACGTGTATCTCGAACAGTGCGAGGCGCTGATCGAAGGCGGCGCCGACTTCATCCTGATCGAGACGATCTTCGACACCCTGAACGCCAAGGCCGGGATCATGGCCGCGCTCGAAGCCGGCCGCCGCGCCGGGCGCGACGTGCCTTTGATGATCTCGATGACGATCACCGACCTGTCCGGCCGCAACCTGTCGGGTCACACGGTCGAGGCATTCTGGTACGCCGTGCGCCACGCCCGCCCGCTCACCATCGGCCTCAACTGCTCATTCGGCGCGCAGCAGCTCAGGCCGCACGTGCAGGCGCTGGCCGGCATCGCCGACACGCTCGTAATGGCGTATCCGAACGCAGGTCTGCCCAACGAGCTCGGCGCCTATGACGAGCGTCCCGATCAGACCGCAGCCTTCGTGCGCGACTGGGCCGAGCAGGGCCTGGTTAACATCCTCGGCGGCTGCTGCGGCTCGACGCCCGCGCACATCGCCGCGATCGCCCGAGCCGTCGCGGGCCTGCCCCCGCGTAAGCTGCCGCAAGCGCCCCGCGTCACCTGCCTCGCCGGCCTCGAACCGATGGTGCTCGCCGCGTGAGTGCAACCGTCACCCCGGACTTGATCCGGGGCCCATGAACACGGAGCCGCCAAGTTCGCGCAGGCTTCGGTTCATGGATGCCGGATCAAGTCCGGCATGACGCCTTGAAGACAAACACAAAGAAGAAAACATGGCCACCGCCCCCGACCTCGATCCCTCCCCAGCCGCCGCATCCTCCGCCTTCGTCAATATCGGCGAGCGGACCAACGTCACCGGCTCGGCCAGGTTCAAGAAGCTGGTCATGGCCGGCGATTACGGCGCGGCGGTCGAGGTCGCGCGCCAGCAGGTCGAGAACGGCGCCCAGGTCATCGACGTCAACATGGACGAGGGCCTGCTCGACGCGGAAGCGGCGATGACCACCTTCCTGAAGCTGATCGCCGCCGAGCCCGACATCGCGCGCGTGCCGGTGATGGTCGATTCGTCCAAGTGGAGCGTGATCGAGGCCGGCCTCAAATGCGTCTCGGGCAAGCCGATCGTCAATTCGATCAGCATGAAGGAAGGCGAGGACGAGTTCCTCCGCGTCGCCCGCAAGGTCCGCGACTACGGCGCCGCCGTCGTCGTCATGGCCTTCGACGAGGTCGGCCAGGCCGACACCAAGGAGCGCAAGGTCGAGATCTGCAGCCGCGCCTACGACCTTCTCGTCGGCGACGGCTTTCCGGCCGAGGACATCATCTTCGATCCCAACATCTTCGCCATCGCGACCGGCATCGACGAGCATCGCCGCTACGCGATCGACTTCATCGAGGCGTGCCGCGAGATCAAGGCGCGCTGTCCGCACGCCCATATTTCCGGCGGCCTCTCCAATTTGAGCTTCTCTTTCCGCGGCAACGAGCCGGTGCGCCGCGCCATGCATTCGATCTTCCTGTTCCACGCCATTCCCGCCGGGCTCGACATGGCGATCGTCAATGCCGGGCAGCTCGACGTCTACGACGCGATCGATCCCGAGCTGCGCGAGGCCTGCGAGGACGTCATCCTCGACCGCCGCGACGACGCCACCGAGCGCCTCGTCGAGCTCGCCGAGAAATATCGCGGCTCCGATCCGGTCCGGGAGAAGGCCGAGGCCGAATGGCGCGGCTGGCCGGTCGAGAAAAGACTCGAACATGCGCTCGTCAAGGGCATCGACGCCTGGGTGGTCGAGGACACGGAGGAAGCGCGCCAGAAGGCAAAGCGCCCGATCCACGTCATCGAGGGCTCGCTGATGGACGGCATGAACGTGGTCGGGGACCTGTTCGGCTCGGGCAAGATGTTCCTGCCGCAGGTCGTCAAATCCGCCCGCGTCATGAAGAAGGCGGTCGCCCATCTCATCCCCTTCATCGAGGAGGAGAAGGAGAAATCGGGCGCCACCCAGGGCAAGGGCCGGATCGTGATGGCGACCGTCAAGGGCGACGTCCACGACATCGGCAAGAACATCGTCGGCGTCGTCCTCCAGTGCAACGGCTTCGAGGTGATCGACCTCGGCGTCATGGTCCCCTGGCAGAATATCCTCGCCGCCGCGAACGAGAATCAGGCCGACATGATCGGGCTCTCCGGGCTGATCACGCCCTCGCTCGACGAGATGGTGACGGTCGCCGAGGAGATGGGCCGCGCCGGCATGACCCTGCCGCTGCTGATCGGCGGCGCCACGACCTCCAAGGTCCACACCGCTTTGCGCATCGATCCCGCTTATGATGGGCCGGTGCTGCACGTCCTCGACGCCAGCCGCGCCGTCGGCGTCGCCTCCTCGCTCGTCTCCGACACGCAAAAAGAGCCGATCATCCTCAAGACGGCGGAGGAATATGAGCAGGTCCGCCTGACCCGCGCCGGCCGCGGCCACAGCGAGCTCGCCCCGCTCGCCGAGGCTCGCGCCAATGCCTTTCCCTGGGACCCGTCCGGCAAGGCGCCGGCGCCGCTCCATCCCGGCCTGCAGAGCTTCAACGACTGGCCGCTGCGCGACCTCAGGACGGTGATCGACTGGACGCCCTTTTTCCGCGCCTGGGAGCTCGCCGGCAATTATCCGGCGATCCTCGAGGACCCGGTCGTCGGCGAAAGCGCCAGCTCGCTCTTCGCCGATGCCCAGGCGATGCTCGATCGGATGATCGCCGAGCATTGGCTCAAGCCCCGCGCCACCGTCGGCCTGTGGCGCTGCCGCCGCGAAGGCGACGACGTCCTCGTTCTGGCCTCGAACGAGGAGACGCGTCTTCCCTTCCTCCGCCAGCAGGTCAAGAAGCGGGAAGGCCGGCCGAACATGAGCCTGGCCGACTTCATCGATCCCGAAGGCGAGGACTGGATCGGCGGCTTCGCGGTCGGCATTCACGGCCTCGAGCCCCATCTCGAGCGCTTCAAGGCCGAGAACGACGATTATTCGGACATTCTCCTGAAAGCCCTCGCCGACCGCCTCGCCGAGGCGTTCGCCGAGCGCCTCCACCAGCATGTCCGCGCCCATGTCTGGGGCTACGAGCCCGAGGACCACCAGACCAACCAGGACCTGATCCGCGAGAATTATACCGGCATCCGCCCCGCGCCCGGCTATCCCGCCTGCCCAGACCACAGCCTCAAGCCGGCTCTGTTCACGATGCTCGGCGGGGAGCCGGCCGGCGTCACGCTGACCGAGAGCTTTGCCATGTGGCCCACCTCGGCCGTCTCGGGCTTCTATTTCGGCCACCAGGGCAGCCAATATTTCGGCGTCGCCCGCATCGGCCGCGACCAGCTCGAGGATTATGCCACGAGGCGCGCGGTCCCCATCGACCAGGCCGAACGCTGGCTCAGACCGAATCTCGACTGACCGTGACCGTCATCCCGGCGAAGGCCGGGATCTCAGCGGGTGAAGAGCGCAGGCGCCAATGGAGCGCTGCAGGCCTGTCCGCGCCCTCTCGTCCTGAGATCCCGGCCTCCGCCGGGATGACGTGCATCGCACTTCCCTTCGCCAACTACATGTGATAACATCTCCTTCGATCGGAGATTTGCCATGCCTCTCTTCCCGAAGATCAGCAGCCCCTGCCCCTATCGCAGCGACCTCGCGGCGATCATGGACGGCGACCAGTGCCGCATGTGCAACCGCCAGGTCTTCGACCTCAGCGCGATGAGCGACGGCGAGCGCCTCGCCTTCCTGGCCGGTTGCGAGGACGAAGTCTGCGTCTCCTACGCGATCCCGATTCGCCAGGCGCTGCACGCCGCGGCCGTCGCCGCCGCCATCGCCGTTCCCGGCGTCGCCGCTGCGCGGCCCGTGCCGCCGCCGCCGCCCGTCGTCGTCGCCGGAGGGCTCGCACCGCCGCCGCAGGTCCAGATGGTCGAGATCCCGCCGGTCGTCGACAGCGAGGACTACCTTCCGGAGGTCTATGACGGCCCGGAAAAGACCCCGCCCGCCGGCGAGCCCGCGCCGCCCGCCGCCAAGCCTCCGAAGGGCTGAGCGCCGCAAGGATGGCCGCGGCATGCGTCCCGCTTCGGGCCACGGCCACCGTTAACCCTCTTCCCGCCTCGACAGGCGGCCGCGGCTGACGCACCTGGCCACGATGAGAAAAGCCCCGTTCGCAGCGCTCGCGCTCGCTTTGCTCGCTTCGCCGCTCGTCGCGCAGCGCGGGAGCGCGCCCTTTACCGTCGAAGAGTCCGGCCAGGGTTTCGCCACCCTGCAGGAGGCGGTCGACGCGGTCGGCGAGGGGCGGGGCACGATCCTGATCGCGCCAGGCGGCTACCGCATGTGCGCGGTCCAGAACACCGGAAGCGTCCGCTATGCCGCCCGCGAGCCCGGCACCGCGATTCTCGACGGCGTCGCCTGCGACGGCAAGGCGGCGCTCGTCCTGAACGGCCGCGAGGCGCGGATCGAGGGCCTGGTCTTCCAGAACATCCGGGTCCCTGACCGCAACGGCGCCGGCATCCGCCTCCAGGCCGGAAACCTGTTCGTCCGCGAGAGCCTGTTCCGCGACAGCGAGCAGGGCATCCTCACCGCTTCGGACCCGAACGGCACGATCCGGATCGAGCAGTCCACCTTCTCCGGCCTCGGCCAGTGCCTTCCCGACGCCGATTGCTCGCACAGCCTCTACATCGGCGACTATGGCAGCCTCAGCGTCGTCCGGAGCCGGTTCGAGCGCGGCCGCGGCGGCCATTACGTCAAGACCCGCGCGCCGCGCGTTGAGGTCGTCGATTCGAGCTTCGACGACAGCGAGGGCCGCGCCACCAACTACATGATCGATCTTTCAAACGGCGCCACCGGCACGATCTCGCGCAACGTCTTCGTCCAGGGCCGCAACAAGGAGAATTACTCGGCGATGATCTTCGTCGGCCCGGAGGCGCAGTCGAACAGCTCGGAGGGGCTCGTCATTGCCGACAACGAAGCCTCGCTGGCGCCGGGCGCCCGCGGCACCACCTTCGTCGTCGACCGCAGCGGCGAGGGCCTGCGCATCGGCGCCAACCGCCTCGGCTCCCAGATCGCGAGATACGAGCGGCGGTAGAAGCGAGCGAATCGGATTCACTGCCGCTCATCCTGCGGAGGGACTGAGCGAAGTCGAAGGCCCGTCTCGAAGGACGGTGCACGATCCTTCGAGACGCCGTTTCGGCAAGCTCAACGGCTCCTCAGGATGAACGAAATGACGGACATTGCCCGAGGGATTGCTTCGCTCCGCTCGCAATGACGGGCTATAGGCCCGTCATGAATCGGTGGGGTTTCGTCCTTCTCGGCCTGTTGGCGTTCCTCCTCGGAACCGTACCTGCGCGCGCGCAGCTCCCCGGCGGCGAGCCCGCCATGACCGTCGAGCTCGTCCCCGAAGGCCGCAGCATTGTACCCGGAGGCACCGTCACCCTCGCCTTCGTGATGCGCCCCCGGGAAGGCTGGCACGGCTACTGGTCGAATCCGGGCCTCGCCGGCCGCCCCAACGAAGTGACATGGCGCCTTCCCGCCGGCGCCGCGGCCGGGCCGCTGCGCTACCCGGTGCCGGAGCGGCTGCTCATCGCCGGCATCATGAACTACGTGTTCGAGCGCAATTACGCGATGCTCGTCGATCTGCGCGTGCCGGCCGGCGCGGCGCCGGGGAGCACCGTCCCCGTCGCGGCGCGGCTCGATTATCTCGCCTGCACCGACCAGATCTGCGTGCCGCAGCGCACCGACGTCGCGATCGAGCTGCGCATCGGCGCGCCGAGCGCCGAGAACCGCGAACGGATCGACGGCTTCCGCCGCGCTCTGCCGCGGCCGCTCGGGCAGGAAGCGCGTTTCGAGGTCCGCGGCGGCCGCCTTCGGATCGCGCTGCCGCTGCCAGCCGACGTCGCGCTCGACAGCCCCTATTTCTTCCCCGCCACGCTCGAAGCGCTCGACTACAACGCGCCCCAGTCCGTTTCGCGTGCCGGCGACGTGCTGATCGTCGAGACGCAGGCGGGGCCCGGCGCGGCCGGCCTGCGCGCGATCGAGGGCGTGCTCAGCCTCGGCGGCGGACGCGGCCTCTCCCTCGCCGCGAGGCCGGGCCCCGTCCCCGCCACCGGCGTTCCGTTGGGCGAAGCACAAACGGCTGCCTCCGGCTCGGCGATCCTGCTCGCGCTCCTCGGCGCCCTGGTCGGCGGGCTGCTGCTCAACGTCATGCCCTGCGTTTTCCCGATCCTCAGCCTCAAGGCGCTCAGCCTCGCCCGGGCCGGCGGCGGCGGCGAGCGCGCGGCGCGACGCGAGGCGATGGCCTATGCCGCCGGCGCGGTCGGAATTTGCCTGCTGCTCGGCGGCGCGATCCTCGGCTTGCGCGCGGGCGGGGTCTCGGTCGGCTGGGCGTTCCAACTCCAGGATCCGCGCGCGATCCTCATCCTTTTCCTCCTCGTCGCCGCCATCGCTTTCGGCCTCGCCGGCCTGTTCCGGCTTCCCGCGATCGCCGGCGGCGACCGGCTCGCCGGGCAGAGCGGCGCGCGCGGCGCCTTCTGGACCGGCGCGCTCGCCGCCTTCGTCGCGACGCCCTGCACCGGGCCGTTCATGGGGGCGGCGCTCGGGGCGGCGCTGATCTTGCCGACGCTCGCCGCTCTGGCGGTGTTCGCGGGGCTCGGCCTCGGCCTGGCCCTCCCGTTCCTGCTGCTCGGCTTCGTCCCGGCCTTGCGAAAGCGCCTGCCCCGGCCCGGGCCGTGGATGGAGCGCTTCCAGCGGCTGCTCTCGGTGCCGATGTTCCTGACCGCGATCGGCCTCCTCTGGGTGCTCGGCCGGCAGTCGGGCGTCGACGGCATGACCGCCGGCCTGTTCGCGGCACTGGCCCTCGGCCTCGCGCTCTGGTGGGCCGGGCGCCGCGGCCGCTTCTGGCCCGCGCTCGCTCCTGCCGCTCTGGCGATCGGCGCGGCTTTGGTCCTCGTCCGCACCGTCGAACCGGACGAGGCCGCGCCGGGCGCGCTCGGCGCGCAACCGTTCAGCGAGCAGCGCCTCGGCGCGCTCCGCGCCGAAGGGCGGCCGGTCTTCGTCTATTTCACCGCCGACTGGTGCCTCACCTGCAAGGTCAACGAGCGCGCCGTGCTCGGCCGCGGCGACGTCGCCGCGGCCCTGCGCGCCGGGAACGTCGCCGTCCTCGCCGGCGACTGGACGCGCGGCGACCCCGAAATCGGCCGTTTCCTCGAACGTCACGGCCGCTCCGGCGTGCCCCTCTACCTCTGGTACCCGCCCGGCCGCGAGCCGGAGACCCTTCCCCAGATCCTGACGCCCGCGCGAGTGAAGGAGCTGGCCTCCTAGGTCCTCCCCGGGACGGGGAGGGTCCGGACTAACGCGTCGGCGTCGTCGCCGGCCGCGTTCTCGCCCAGACCTGCTGCCCGGCCACCCAGGTCTCGAGCACGCGCGTCTCCCGGATCTCCCTTGGGTTGGAGGTGCGGAAGATGTCGGTGTCGATGAAGATGAAGTCGGCCATCCGCCCCGGCTCGAGCGTCCCCACCCGGTCCTCCGCGAAGGAGGCGAAGGCGGCGCGGCGAGTGAAGGCGTCGAACGCCTGTTCCAGCGTCAGCCGCTGCTCGGGGAACCAGCCGCCGGGCGGCTGCCCCTCCGCGTCCTGGCGGCTGATCGCGACGGCGAGGCCGTGGAACGGGTTGGGGCTCTCGACCGGGAAATCGGAGCCGAAGGCGAGCGGCACGCCGAGCCTCAGCAAGCTCGCCCAGGCATAGGAGCCGCCGAGCCGCTCGCGGCCCATCCGCGCTTCGGCCATGCGCCAGTCCGACGCCTGGTGAACGGGCTGCATCGAGGCGATGATGCCGTGGCGGGCGAAGCGCGGCAAATCGGCGGGATCGACGATCTGGACATGCTCGATCCGCCAGCGCCGATCGCCCGTATAGGTGGCGGCGAGCTCCTCGATCGCGCCGAGCAGGCTGGCATTGGCCTGATCGCCGATCGCGTGGACGGCGACCTGGAATTCGTCCATCGCCGCGCGGCTCATCAGGTTCCGGAGCGCCGTCTCCCCGACCAGCGGCAGACCGCGCTGGCCCGGCGCGTCTCGATAGGCCTGTTTGAGCCACGCGCCGCGCGAGCCCAGAGCGCCGTCATAATAAAGCTTCACGCCGCCCATGCGCAGCCGGCTGTTGTAGAGCCAGGGCGTCGGCCGCTGCCCCGCTATGGCGAGCAGGGAGTCGATGCCGCTCGCATAGGAGAAGATGCGCAGCTGCAGGCTGCCATTGTCGCCGGCGCGGCGCATGGTCAGCCAGTCGTCGACGCTGGTTCCCATGTCGGCGACCGCTGTGAGGCCGTTCGAGAGCAAGGTCTCCTGCGCGCGGCGCAAGGCGAGGTCGCGGGTGAGCGGCTGGTGAGGCGGAATCGCGCGTTCGACGAGCGGCATGGCGGCATCGACGAAGATGCCGGACGGCTGGCGCCCCGTCCGCTCGATTCGCCCGCCTTCCGGCGCCTGCGTCTCGGCGGTGATGCCGGCCTCGCGCATGGCGGCGCTGTTGGCCCAGCCGGCATGGCCGTCGACCCGCTCGAGATAGACCGGGCGGTCGCGGACGACGGCGTCGAGGTCGGCCGCGGTCGGGAAGCGGCCGAGGCCCCACAGCTCGTGGTTCCAGCCGCGCCCGACGATCCAGCGCGGGCTCGGATTGGCGGCGGCATAGGCGCGCACCCGATCGAGCGCCTCCTGCAGCGTGCGGGTGCCGGTGAGATCGAGCTGCATCGCCTGGAGGCCGATCCCCATGACGTGGCCATGGGCGTCGATCAGTCCCGGCAGGAGCGTGCGGCCGCGGCCGTTGACGCGCTGGCGCATCCGGTCCGGCCGGCGGTCGCGCTCGGTCAGCAGCTGCTTCACCCGGCCGGCATCGTCCAGGACCATGCCGGTGAAGCGGAACAGGCCGCCGTCCGCGCGCATCGTATAGCCGTTGACGTTGTCGACCAGCGAATCGGCCATGGCCGGCGCGGCCGCGAGAAAGGCGGCGAAGGCCGCGACGACGGTTCGGAAACGCTTCACTTCACCAATCTCCTCGCCAGTGAGGACGTGTCCTGCCGTCCGCCGCCCATCGCCTGCACTTCCGCGTAGAATTGGTCGACCAAAGCCGTCAGCGGCAGCACCGCGCCATTGCCTCTGGCTTCCTCGAGGGTCAGGCCGAGATCCTTGCGCATCCAGTCGACCGCGAAGCCGAAATCGAACTCGCCGCGCTCCATCGTCGCCCAGCGATTGACCATCTGCCAGCTCTGCGCTGCGCCGCCGGAGATCGCCTCGAACACCTTTTCTCCGTCGAGCCCCGCCGCCTTGCTGAAGTGGAGCGCCTCGGCGAGGCCCTGGACGACGCCCGCGATGCAGATCTGGTTGACCATCTTGGTCAGCTGGCCGGTGCCGTCGCCGCCGACATGGACGATGCGCGCGGCGTAGCATTCCATCAGCGGGCGCGCGGCGGCGACCGCTGCGTCCGAACCGCCGCACATGATCGCCAGCGTGCCGCTCTGCGCGCCCGCTTGGCCGCCCGAAACCGGCGCATCGACCGACAGGAGCCCGAGCCCGCGCCCCTCCTCGGCGAGCCGCCGCGCCAGGCGGGCCGATGCGGTGGTGTGATCGATGAAGAGCGCGCCCTCGCGCATGTTGCGAAAGGCGCCGTTCGGTCCGAGCGTCACTTCCTCGACGTCGCCGTCATTGCCGACGCAGGCGATGACGGCGTCCGCCGTGCCCGCGGCGCCGGCCGCCGTCGAAGCCACGCTGCCGCCGTGGCGGGCGGCCCAGGCCCGCGCCTTTTCCGGGCTGCGATTGTAGACGATGAGGCCGTGACCGGCGGCGGCGAGGTGCCGCGCCATCTCCGCGCCCATCACGCCGAGGCCGAGGAAAGCGATCTGTGCCATTGCAGGTGGCGATAAGGCTTGTTTGCGCCACTGGCCAGATCGCGATTCGGCGTCGCCCCCAGGGCTTGCGCCGGTAGGATTAGGCCGGCGCCCGTCCCCTTCTGGAACGGGCGGGCGCTTCGCTTGCATTTGGCACCCGAGCGGCCTTACAATCGGCCCGCTCTCGTCCCATAAGCATGGCAGGCCCGGCCCCTTTTTTGGAGTGAGCGTGAGCGCACCCTTCCGCTTTCCCCGTTTCTTCGTGACGACGCCCGCGCCGTGCCCCTATCTCGCGGGCAGGACCGAGCGGAAGGTGTTCACCGAGCTTGCCGGCGGCCATGCCACGGAATTGAACGACGCGCTCGGCCGAATCGGCTTCCGCCGCAGTCAGAACGTCGCCTACCGACCCTCCTGCATCGATTGTTCGGCCTGCATCTCGGTTCGCGTCGTCTCGGGCGAGTTTCAGGCCAATGCCAGCCAGCGCCGCGTCATTCGCCGCAATTCGGACCTCGAGGTCACCGCCTGCAAGCCCTGGACGACCGACGAGCAATATCAGCTGCTCCGCCGCTATCTGAAGGCCCGCCATCCCGGCGGCGGCATGGTCGACATGGACGAGAGCGACTTTTCGGACATGGTCGAGCAATCGCCGGTCAAAACCTTCGTCGTCGAATATCGCGAACCCTCGGTCGACGGCCGCCCCGGCCGCCTCGTCGGCGCCTGCCTTACCGATCAGCAGACCGACGGTCTGTCGATGATCTATTCCTTCTTCGAGCCAGACGACGCCCGCCGCTCGGGCCTTGGCACCTACATCATCCTCGATCACATCGTGCGCGCCGCCCGCGCCGGCCTGCCCTACGTCTATCTGGGCTATTGGGTCGAGGCCTCGCGGCGCATGGCCTACAAGGCGAAGTTCCGCCCTCTCGAGAAGCTCGGCCCCGGCGGCTGGCACCGCTTCGAACCCGACCAGCCCGAGCTCCCGTTGGCGTGATTTCACGCCCGGCCCCTTACTCCGTCGTCCGCCCGTCGAAATGGTCGTTCTCATGGTCGCGCTCGGCGGCCTCGCGATCGCGGTGGACAATCCCTTCCTTGTGCTCGGGCGGTCCGTAGAGCGTGTAGAGCCGCAAAGGCCCCTGGCCGGTATTGACCACGTTGTGGCGCGCGCCGGCCGGGACGATGATCGCGAAATCGTCCTCGACGCGGTGGACGGCGCCGTCGATATGGACCTCGCCTTCCCCCTGCTCGATCCGGAAGAACTGGTCGATGTCCTCGTGCACCTCCTCGCCGCTGTCGCAGCCGGGCGGCAGCGTCATCAGCACGAGTTGCAGATTGCGGCCCGTATAGAGGACGCGGCGGAAGTCGTCGTTGGCGACCGTCGCGGCCTCGATGTTCTCGACATAGCCCTTCATCGTCCCGCACTCCTCGTTTCGGCCGGCACCCGGTCGTAAGCATCCTGTCCGGGCGCGGTTCCCTGCGAACGCAGCGGCGCGGAACATAAATCAAGTCGACGCGTCTAGCGCAGCGTCTGGAGAGTATGCGTCAGCGCCCCGGCATCCCCTTCGCCGGGGCGTTCGCATGTCCGGGGTTCCCGCCGGCGCCCGCTCGGCCTAACGCGCGCCGCATGAGCCAGAACATCCTCGTCACCGGAACCAGCCGCGGCATTGGCCGCGCCATCCTCGAGGCCCTCCAAGGGCACATTGTCGTCGGCCATTCGACCCGCGGCGATGGGGCGAGCGAGATCGCGGCGGACCTGGCCGGGCCCGGCGCGGCGGCGCGCCTCTGGTCGCAGGCGCTCGACCGGCTCGACGGACGCATCGACGTCCTCGTCAACAATGCCGGCATCTTCGAGGCGGCGCCGATCGGCGATGCCGCCGAGAAATGGCTCGCCCGCTGGGAGCGAACGATGCGGATCAACCTCACCGCCGCGGCCGAGCTCAGCCGCCTCGCAATCCTCCATTTCCGCGCGAGAGGCGAAGGCGGCCGCATCGTCAACGTCTCCAGCCGGGCCGCCTATCGCGGCGATTCCCCCGATCACTGGCATTATGCCGCCTCCAAGGCCGGCATGGTCGCCATGACCAAGTCGATCGCCCGGGGCTATGCGGCCCAGGGCATCTACGCCTTCGCCGTCTGCCCTGGCTTCACCGTCACCGGCATGGTCGACGACTATCTCGAGAGTCGCGGCGGCGGCGCCTTCCTCAAGGACATCCCGCTCGGCCGGCCCGCCGAACCCGACGAGGTCGCCGAGACGGTCCGCTGGCTCGCCGTCGACGCACCCTCCTCGGCCACCGGCGCGGTCATCGACGTCAACGGGGCGAGCTTTGTCCGCTAGCGGCTGGAAGCTCTCGCTCCCCTGCACGAAGGAGGAGGCGGACCGGATTGCGGGCGATCTTCCTGAGATGGAAGCGTTGGATCCGCCGCCGGTGCTGATGACCAGCGAGCCGGACCCGACCCGGCCCGAAGAATGGCGGTTCGAAGCGTTTTTCGAGGATGAGCCCGCTGCTTCGCTCCTCGCCGCGGTGCGCGCGCTGGCGCCCAGCGCGAGCGGCGTCGAGGCCGCGGTCGAGCCGATCGCGGACGAGGACTGGCTGAAGATGAGCCAGCGCGAGCTCGAACCGATCCTCGCCGGACGCTTCTGCGTCCACACCTCCGCGCATCGCCGCGAAGCGCCGAAGGAGGCGATCGCGATCGAGATCGACGCCGGCCGCGCCTTCGGCACCGGCCATCACGAGACCACGACCGGCTGCCTCACCGCGCTGGATCGGCTCGAGGCTGCAGGCTGCCGCATCGAGAACGTGATCGATGTCGGCACCGGCACCGGCCTCCTCGCCTTCGCCGCGCTGAAGCTGTGGCCGCAAGCGCTGGTCGCTGCGTCCGACATCGATCCGGTCGCGATCGAGGTGGCGGCGGAGAATGCGGCGGCCAACGCGATCCCGCTCGGGACCGGGCGGGGCGAAGTCGATCTCCTCGTCGCCGCAGGCATGGACCACCCGCGGATCGCGCAGCGAGCGCCGTTCGATCTCGTCGTCGCCAACATCCTCGCCGGCCCGCTGATCGCACTCGCGCCCGCGATCGCCGCGACGCTTGCGCCGGGCGGCCGCCTCATCCTCGCGGGCCTGCTGGCCTGTCAGGCCGACGCCGTGGCGGCCGCCTATCGCCGCGAGGGCCTCGCGCCAGCCTTCACCGTCGAACGCGGCGACTGGCCGGTGCTCGCCATGCGTCGCTAGCCCCCCGCTTCGGCGACCATGGCCAGCCAGGCGGCTTCGTCGATCACCTCGATGCCGAACTCCGCGGCCTTCTTGAGCTTCGAGCCCGCCCCGGGCCCCGCGACGAGCAGGTCCGTCTTGGCGGAGACGGAGCCGGCCACCTTGGCGCCGAGCTTTTCCGCCTGCGCCTTGGCCTCGTCGCGCGAGACCGCTTCGAGGCTGCCGGTGAAGACCAAAGTCTTTCCGGAGACGGGTGAGTCCTTGGTTTCGACGACGAACGGCGGCGGCCTCACTTCGTGCATCAAATCGTCGACGACCTCGAGATTATGCGGCTCGGCGAAGAAGTCGGCCACCGCCTGGGCGACGACCGGCCCGATTCCTTCGATGCAGACCAGCTCCTGAAGCGCGCCCGGGTCGGACGCGGCGCGCACGGCGGTGTCGCGCAGCGCCTCCATCGTGCCGAACGCCTTGGCGAGGTCGCGCGCGGTCACCTGCCCGACATGGCGGATGCCGAGTCCGTATAGCAGCCGGTCGAGCGGCGGCTCGCGCTTCGCCTCGATCGCGGCCACCAAGTTGCGGGCGGAGATTTCCGCCCACCGCTCGCGCTTCAGCAAGTCCTCGGTCCGAATGCGGAAGATATCCGCGGGCGACTGGATCAGGCCGTCCTCGAAGAATGCGACGATATTGGTCGCGCCGAGGCCCTCTATGTCGAGCGCGGCGCGCGAGACGAAGTGGCGCAGGCGCTCGACGCGCTGGGCCGGACAGATCAGGCCGCCGGTACAGCGGCGCACGACTTCGTCGTCCTCGCGCTCGGCATGGCTGCCGCAACGCGGGCATTCCGTGGGAAAGATCCAGGCCTCGCGCGGCTTTTCCTTCGTCAGATTGCCGACGATCTGGGGAATGACGTCGCCGGCGCGCTGGACGACGACGCGGTCGCCGGGGCGTACGCCGAGGCGCGCGATCTCGTCCTCGTTGTGGAGCGTCGCGTTGGTGACGACGACGCCGCCGACGGTCACCGGCTCGAGGCGGGCGACCGGCGTGAGCGCGCCGGTGCGGCCGACCTGGATGTCGATCGCGCGCAGCAATGTCTGCGCCTGCTCCGCCGGGAATTTGTGCGCCAGCGCCCAGCGCGGCGCCTTGGCGACCTGGCCGAGGCGGCGCTGCCAGTCGAGGCGGTCGACCTTGTAGACGACGCCGTCGATGTCGAAGCCGAGATCGGCGCGGGCGGCCTCGATGGCTCGGTAATGATCGAGCAGCGCCGCAATGTCGGTGAAGCGATCGAGCCGTTCGGCAATGGGCAGCCCCCAGTCGCGGATCGCATGCATGACGCCGAGCTGGCTCTCGGCAGGGAGCGCCGAGACCTCGCCCCAGCCATGGGCGTAGAAGCGCAGCGGCCGCGCTTCGGTCACCGCCGCATCCTTTTGACGCAGCGAGCCGGCGGCGGCGTTGCGTGGGTTGGCGAAGATCTTGCCGCCGCTCCGGGCCTGCTGGGCGTTGAGCGCCGCGAAATCCTCCTTCGACATATAGACTTCGCCGCGGACCTCGAAGACGTCGGGCGCGTCGCCGGCCAGCCGCTCGGGAATGTCGGCAATCGTACGCACATTGTCGGTGACGACCTCGCCGGTGGTCCCGTCGCCGCGGGTCGCCGCGAGAACGAGCCGGCCCTTCTCGTAGCGCAGCGAGCAGGACAGGCCGTCGATCTTGGGCTCGGCGGTGAGGGCGACTTCCGCGTCCGCCGCAAGGTTGAGGAAGCGCCGCACCCGCGCCACGAACTCCTCCACATCCTCGCGGGCGAAGGCGTTTTCGAGGCTGAGCATCGGCAGAGCGTGCCGAACCTTGGAGAGATGGGCGGCCGGCGCGGCCCCGACCAGCTTCGATGGGCTGTCCACCCGCACGAGATGCGGGAATTCCGCCTCCAGCGCCGCGTTGCGCCGCACCAGCGCGTCGTACTCCGCGTCGCTGATCTCCGGCGCGTCCTCGCCATGATACAGGCGGTTGTGATGCGCGATCTCACGCGCCAGCCGCTCGATCTCGGCCGCCGCCTCGGCTTCGGTCATGTCGGCGCGGTCGCTTCCCGTCATGCCCGGCGAGATAACAAGAAGACGCCCCTCATCCCAGCCTTCTCCCGCGCGCGGGGAACGGTGCAACACACGTCATCCCGGCGAAGGCCGGGATCTCAGGGGGTGAAGGGCACCGGCCCTTCTGCAGGGCGCCCTCCACATCCGCTTCCCCTCTTCACCCGCTGAGATCCCGGCCTCCAGCCTCTGGCTGAAGTTTATCCTGAGCGCCTGCCTTGGCAGGCAGTCGAAGGGCCGGGAGGACGCTTTGGACGGCGCATCGCCCGGTCGAACAGGAACGTCCTAAGCCGCCTCCAGCAGCCTTACCGCCTGCGCCCGCGCCTCGTCGGTCACCTGCGCGCCCGACAGCATCCTGGCAATCTCCTCGCGGCGCCGCGCCTCGTCGAGGGCATGGACGCTGGTGCGCGTCACCAACCCCTCGTGGCTCTTCTCAATGAGGAGGTGGCGGCGGCCGCGGGCGGCGACCTGCGGGCTGTGGGTGACGACCAGCACCTGGCTGCGCAAAGCGAGGCGGTGGAGCCGCTCGCCGATCGCGCTCGCCACGGCCCCGCCGACGCCGCGGTCGATCTCGTCGAAGATGAGGGTGGCGGCGCCGCCCTGCTCGGCGAGCGCGACCTTCAATGCGAGGACGAAGCGCGACAGCTCGCCGCCGCTCGCGATCCGCACCAGGGGCCCGAACGGAGCGCCTGGATTGGTCGAGACCTCGAACTCGACGCGGTCCGTGCCCGCCGCGGACGGATCGGCTTGGGCGAAGGCGGTGCGGAAGCGGGCGGCGTCGAGCCTGAGCGGCGCCAGCTCGGCGGCGACGGCCTCGTCGAGCCGGGCGGCGGCGGCGCGGCGCTCGGCGGAGAGGGCGGCCGCGGCTTCGTCGAAGGACGCGCGCGCGGCGGCGAGACGCCGCTCCAGCGCGGCGACGCGCTCGCCGCCCGCTTCGAGCGCTTCGAGGCGCGCCTCGAGCTCGGATTGGTGGCCGGCGAGCGCATCGGCCTCGACCCGGTGCTTTCTCGCCATCGCCCTGATCTCGAACAGCCGGGTCTCGACCTCCTCGAGCCGGGCGGGATCGTGCGCGAGCGCCTCGCGCGCGCGCTCGAGCCGGTCCTCCGCCTCGCCCGCCTCGACCAAGGCCCGGTCGAGCGCGGCGAGCGCTTCGCCGAGCAGGGGATGCTCGGCCGCGATCCGGTCGAGGCGCCGGACCGCCTGGCGCAGCGCGGCGAGGCCGCCGTCCGAGCCCTGGAGGAGCTGGTCGAGCGCTTCGAGCTCGCCGCCGAGCCGGGCGCCGGCCTGCATCGCGGCGCGGGCCGCCGAGAGACTCTCCTCCTCCCCCGCCTCCGGCGCGAGCTGGCGGAGCTGCTCGACGCTGTGCGCGATCCATTCGCGGTCGCGTTCCGCCTCGGCCGCGGCGGCGCGCGCTTCCTCGAGCTCGGCGGCGACGCCGCGCATCTCCTCCCAAGCGGACGCCGCTGCCGACGCGTCGATGCGGCCGAACGCGTCGAGCAAGGCGCGGTGGCCGCGCGGATTGAGCAGGCTGCGCTCGTCATGCTGGCCGTGGATCTCGACCAAGGCGGTGCCGATCTCGCGCAGCAAGGCGGCGGAGACCGGCTGGTCGTTGACCGCGGCGCGGCTGCCGCCGTCGGCGCGGACCACCCGGCGGACGACGAGCGGCTCGCCGGGCTGGCCTTCGAGGCCGCTTTCGGCGAGCAGCGCCAGTGCGGAATGTCCGGCGGGGACTTCGAAGCTGACCGTGACCACCGCCTGGCTCTGACCGGCCCGGACGAGCGACGTATCGGCGCGGGCGCCGAGCGCGAGGCCCAAAGCATCGAGCAGGATCGACTTGCCGGCGCCCGTCTCCCCCGTGAGGACGCCGAGGCCGGGGCCGAAATCGAGGTCGAGCGACTCGATGATGACCAGGTCGCGGATCGAAAGGCCGGTCAGCATGGGTCGCGGGCAGGCTGCATCGCGGCCCGTCTTAGGGGATTATGCCTCGCTCCGGAAACCCTTGTCGCTACGCCGCTCGGCGCTGCGGCGTCGGATCCTCGGCCGGCGTCTCGCCCGGAGTCTCGGCCGGGCTCTGCGCGGGCGTCTGCGCTTCGATCTCGGAGGCCGGGGTCTGGGCGGGCGCAGGCGTAGTGACGGGCGTCACCGGCGGCTGGCCGCGCCGCGCTCGCTCGAGGGCGCGCGCGTCCTCCCTCGCGCGGGCCTCGGCCGCGCGGGCGCCGCGCTCCGGATGCGGCCGGAAATTCTCGATCAGGTTGAAGGCCCGCTGATACCATTGGGTATTCGCGAAATTGGCGCCGAGCACCGCCGCCGCCCGCCGCGCCTCCTCGGGCATGCCGAGCGCGAGATAGGATTCGGTGAGCCGCATCAACGCCTCGGGGACGTGGCTCGTCTGCTGATACTCGTCGATGACGTTCCTGAACCGGATCACCGAGGCGAGCCACTGACGGCGCGACTGGTAGAAGCGGCCGACCTCCATTTCGTGGCCGGCGAGATGGTCGCGAACGAGGTCCATCTTGATGCGCGCGTCGGCGGCGTAGCGGCTCTGCGGATAGCGGTTGATGATCTCGCTCAGCGCATCCATCGCCTGGCGGGTGGTCGCCTGGTCGCGCGTCACGTCGCGGATCTGCTCGTAATAATTGAGCGCGATGAGATAGAGCGCATAGGGCGCGTCGCGATTGCCCGGGTGGATCGAGAGGAAGCGGCGCGCGCTTTCGATCGATTTGGTGTGGTCCCGCGCCGCATAATAGGAAAAGGCGCTCATCAGCTGCGCGCGGCGCGCCCAGACCGAATAGGGATGCTGGCGCTCGACCTCGTCGAACAAGGCGGCGGCCTGGGTGTAGAGGCCGCGCTCGAGCCGCTCGCGGGCGGCATTGTACAGCGTGTTGACGTCGCGCGCGACGTAGCGCGTGTCCGCCTTGGTCCGGGCCGACGTGTTGGCGCATGCGGCGAGCGGGGCGATGCAGGCAGCGGCCGCGAGCGCGGCGACGATACGGGGATTGATGTGCATGGCGGCTTCTTAGCGGAGGGTTTGGCCAAGGCCAAGCGGACTTGCATGTTGGAGCCGACCAAGGCTGAACGTCAGTTTAACCCGTCGTTCGGCGCGTGCTGCTAGGGGGATGGCGATGCTGCGGGTGCTCACCTTGTCCACGCTTTTCCCGAACGGCGCCGAGCCGACCTTCGGCACGTTCGTGGAACGCCAGACGCTGGGGCTCGCCGCGCGGCCGGGGGTCGAGGTCGAGGTCGTTGCGCCGGTCGGCCTGCCGCTCTGGCCGCTGTCGCGCCACCGGCATTATGCGGCCCGCGCCGCGCTGGCGACGCAGGAGACGTGGAAAGGACTGCGCGTCCACCGCCCGCGCTACACGGTCTGGCCGAAGCTCCAAAGGCGCACGCCCGCTTCCATGGCCCGCGCCCTGCTGCCGATGCTGCGGGAAATCCGCGAGCGCTTTGCGTTCGATGTGATCGATGCCGAATTCTTCTGGCCCGACGGCCCGGCCGCGGCGGCGCTGTCGCGAGCGCTCGGCGTCCCCTTCTCGATCAAGGCGCGTGGGTCCGACATCCAGCATTGGGGAAGCCGGGCCGACACGCGCGCCCAGATCCTCGAGGCAGGGCGCGCGGCCGGGGGGCTGCTGGCGGTGAGCGCGGCGCTGAAGGCCGCGATGGTCCGGCTCGGACTGCCCGGGGAGAAGGTCGCCGTTCATTATACCGGGATCGACCTCGACCTCTTCCGGCCGCTCGACCGCGCCGAAGCCAAGGAGAGGTTTGCGGTCGAGGGGCCGCTCGTCGTCACCGCCGGGGCGCTGATCGAGAAGAAGGGACAGAGGCTGGCGATCGAGGCCCTCTCCCAGATCCCGGGCGCCACCCTGATCCTGGTCGGCGACGGGCCGGACCGGCCGCGCCTCGAAGCGCTGGCGGCGGGCAGCGGCAAGCGGGTGCGCCTCGCCGGCCGCAGGCCCCACGAAGAGCTGCCGCTCTATCTCGCCGCGGCCGACGCGACCCTGCTCCCCTCCGCCTCGGAGGGGCTCGCCAATGTCTGGGTCGAATCGCTCGCCTGCGGAACGCCGGTCGTCACCACCGACGTCGGCGGCGCCCGCGAAGTCTTCGATCGCCCCGAGGCCGGGCGCCTCGCGCCGCGCGAGCCGGCGGCCCTGGCCGCTGCGCTTCGCGAAATCCTCGACGATCCTCCCGATCAGGAAGCGGTGCGGCGCTGCGCGCAGCGGTTCAGCTGGGAGCGAAATGCCGCCGAGTTGGAGGCCCATCTGCTTGCGCTCAAGGAAGCGGCGCCGGCTCCATCGGCATGATCGCGGCGGCGATCCAGCGCTCCTCGGCGCGCAGCATTCCCCAGGTCCGCGCCGCGGCGCGGCTGTCCATCGCTTCAAGGCCGACGCTCCGCGCCTCGAGGGCGCGCACGAGCGCCCGCGGCGGGAAGGCCATTGCCCGGCCGGTGCCGAGGATCAGGAATTCGGGCGCCGGATCGATCGCCAGGAGATCGGCCAGATCTTCGATGGTCAGCGCATCGAGCGCCGGCGGCGCCCATTCGCGCGCGCTGTCCGGCGTCAGCAGGAGCGCGCGGTAGACGCCGCCGTCCACCGCGAAGCCGCCCGCCGCGAAGCCCTTGACGATCGGGCCGCTCGCGGCCGGATCGCGATCAAACCTTGGCGCCATAATTTTCGTTGCGCGGGCCATCCTCGCCGGCGCGGGAAAGCGTTTCGCGCGGCAGGAAGCTCGACGAGGTGACTCCCAGCCAGACCAGGATCGGCGAGGAGATGTAGATCGAGGAATAGGTCCCGACCAGGATGCCGAAGAAGATGGCGATGGTGAGCCCGAAGATCACGTCGGGCCCCAGGAGCAGCAGCGCCAGCAGCGCCATCAGGATCGACAGCGCCGTCACCATCGTCCGCGAGAGCGTCTCGTTGAGCGAGAGGTTGAGCAGGGGGACGATCTCCATCTTGCGGAATTTTCGCAGATTCTCGCGGATGCGATCGTAGATCACGACCGTATCGTTGAGGCTGTAGCCGACGATGGTGAGGATCGCCGCGATCACGTTCAGGTTGAACTCGATCTGCGTCAGCGAGAACAGCCCCATCGTCATCCAGACGTCGTGGAACAGCGTCACCAGCGCTCCGACGCCGAACTGCCATTCGAAGCGTATCCAGATGTAGATGGCGATGCCGAGCATGGCGAGCGCGACCGCCAGCGAGCCCGACCGGAACAGCTCCTCCGAGACCTTCGGCGACACCGTCTGGACGGCGTCGAACCTCGCGCCGGGAAATTGCTGGCTGATCTGGGCGCGCAGCCGCGACGCTGCCGCGTTCGCCGCGGCCTCGCCCCCTTCGGGCGGAGGCGTGCGAATCTCGATGACATTGGCCGAGCTGCGTTCCTGGATGGTGGCGCCGCCGCCGACGATGCCGTCGACCGCGCTGCGCAGTTCGTCGAGCTGCGGCGGCTGCGCGAACGTCACGCGAACCGATTGGCCGCCGGCGAAGTCGGTGCCGAGATTGAGGCCGCGGGCAAAGACCAGCGCGATCGCCGCGGCCACGATCAGCGTCGATGCGACGAGCGCGATGTTTCGCCAGCGCATGAAATCGATGTTGGTGTTGTCCGGGACCAGCTTCAGCAGGCGCATGCGCAATATCCTAGATGTGCAGCTCTTTGGGCCGCGCGCGGCGCACCCAGAGCGCGACCAGCAGCCGCGTGATGTTGACCGCGGTGAACACCGAGGTGACGATGCCGATCATGAGGACGACGGCGAAGCCGCGGATCGGGCCGGTGCCGAAGTAGAACATCAGCACGGCCGCGATGACGTTGGTGATGTTGGCGTCGAAGATCGCCGTCGAAGCCTCGCGATAGCCTGCCTCGATCGCATCGAGGATCTTGCGCCCGCGCCTTTGCTCCTCGCGGATGCGCTCGTTGATCAGCACGTTGGCGTCGACCGCGGCGCCGATCGTCAGCACGAAGCCGGCGATCCCGGGCAGGGTGAGCGCCGACTTGAAGAAGCCCAGGATCGCCGCGATCATGATCGCGTTCAAGGCGAGGCCGATCGTCGCATAGACGCCGAACCGGCCGTAGGTGATCAGCATGAACAGGATCACGACGAGCGTCGCGACGATGCTGGCGACGACGCCCCAGTAGATCGAATCCTTGCCGAGCTCGGAGCCGACCGTGCTTTCCTGGATCACGTGGAGCTCGACCGGCAGGCGGCCCGAGCGCAAGGACACGGCAAGCTCGTTGGCGGTCTCGACGGTGAAGCCGCCGCCGCTGATCGAGGCGCTGCCGCCGATGATCGCCTGGCGGATGACCGGGGCGGAGATGACCACATTGTCGAGGATGATCGCGAAATTCTTCCCGACATTCTCCCGCGTAACCCTGGCGAAGCGCTGGCTGCCCGTCTGGTCGAACGTGAGCTGGACGTCGGGCGTATTGTTCTCATCGAAGCCCTGCTGGGCGCTGGCGATCATCTCGCCGGTGATGATCGCGCGGCGCTCGACGGCGATGCGGCCGCCCCCTTCCGCCATCGGCAGAATCTGACGCCCGATCGGGGCGCGGCCCGAGGCGAGCTGCTCCGGGGTGACGCTGTCGTCGACCATCTTGAACTCGAGCCGGGCGGTGCGCCCGATCAGGCGCTTCAGCGCCTCCGGATCCTGCAGGCCGGGGACCTGGACGACGATCCGGTTCGCGCCCTGGCGCAGGATGGTCGGCTCGAGCGTGCCCAGCGAATTGATCCGACGGTCGATGATCGAGCGGACGTTGTCCATCGCCTGGTCGATCGCCTGGTTGAGGCCGCCCGGCGTCGGGGACACGGTGATCCGCTGGCCTTCGCCCTCGACCTCCCATTCCCGGACGCCGCCGAACGCGCCCGGCTGCAGCTGGTCGCGCAGCTTGCGCAGCGCCTCCGCGGCCTGGGCGGGCTCGCGCACGAGGAAGCTGAGCTGGTTGTTCGCGGTCGAGACCTGGTCGAGGGCGATGTTCGACCGCCGCATGTCGGTGCGGACCTGGTCCTCCATCGCCTCGACCCGCTGGCGCGAGAGGTCGCTGATCTGCGCCTCGAGCAGCAGCTCGCTGCCGCCGGCGAGATCGAGGCCGAGATTGATGTGGTTCTCGCTGAGCGGGCCGAGCCAGGCCGCATGCCGGGCCGGGATGAAGCTCGGCAGCGCGGCGAGAACGGCCAGCAGGCAAAGGAGGCCGAAGCTCCACAGCTTCCAGCGGGAAACGTTGAGCATGTCAGTCGTTCGCCGGCTTGACGCCGTGCGGGCGCACGTCCTGGAGCATCGTCTTGACCACTCGAACCTTGACGCCCTGGGCGATCTCGAGCTCGACCTCGGCCTCCTCGACCTTGGTCACCTTGCCGATCAGGCCGCCGCTGGTCACCGCCGTGTCGCGCAGCTTGACCGCGCCGATCATCTCCTGATGCGCCTTGAGGCGGCGCTGCTGCGGGCGGATGAGCAGGAAATAGAAGATCACGAAGATGAAGAGGAGCGGCGCGATCGTCATAATGAAGCCGGCGCCCCCGGCCGCTCCCGATCCGGCGGCTGCGGCAAAAGCTGGCGATTCGAACATGATGTCTACCTGTCAGGGAGGGGCGGCGGAGGCTCGCCCCGAAGCGGGCGCTCGACTATCATGGGAAGGGGCGGTTGCCAAGGCAAGGGCGGCGCTCCGCGAGGAGGGAGGACGAGATGATCATCGTGACCGGAACAGCACGGTTCGCAGACGGCGAGATCGAGCGACTGCGCGCCGATTTCGCGGCCAATATCGCGGCCACGCGGGCCGAGGAGGGGTGCGAGCATTATGCCTATGCGGTCGACGTCTCCGAGCCCAACCTCCTCCACATCACCGAGCGCTGGCGCGACGAGGCGGCGATCGACGCGCATATGGCCTCGCCGCACATGGCGGGGTTCATGGGCGTGCTGGGCGAGGCGAAGATCGAGGCGCTCAGCGTCCGGATGTACGAAGCCGAGTTCCTGAGGACGCTGCTCGGCGACTGAGCCCCGCACGCTTGCCTTGGCGGTGCGCCCAGCCTAGATGAACCGCTCGGTCGGAGCGTAGCGCAGCCTGGTAGCGCATCACACTGGGGGTGTGGGGGTCGCTGGTTCGAATCCAGTCGCTCCGACCATCTTTTTGCGCCGGGACCGCTCTCAAATCCGCGCCAGCGGCACCTCGGCGAGATCTCCCGCCCAGCCCGCCCGCGCCCGCGCCAGCGCCGCCGCGGCCGCCTCGCCATTGCCGAGGCCTTCCTCCGCCTTGGCCAGCGCATACAGAGCGAGAGGATCGTTCGGCCAGGCTTCGAGCGAGGCGACGAGCTGCTCGCGCGCGTCCGCATGATTGCCGGCCGCCAGCAACGCCGCGGCCAGGCTGCGGCGGGTCGAATACCACCAGAGCGGCGGGTCCGAGCCGAACTGGGCGGCGGTCTGGCGCTCCATCGCCGCGCGATAGGCCGCCTCCGCCGCAACGGCATCGCCCGCCAGCATCGCCGCGCGGCCTTCGAGGACGCGCTGCGCGATCTCGGCGAGCATGCCGCCCGCGCGGCTGCCGAGCTGGGGGGCGAGCGGGCCCTCGCGCAGCGCCTTCAGGGCCGCCGCCTCGGCGCGCACGCCCGCTGCATCGCCGCGGCGGCTTAGCGCCTCGCCGCGCGCATAGAGCCGCATGGCCCGGAACAGGACGTTCGACTCCTCGGGCTCGGGGATGGCGAGCACCGCCTGGGGATCGGCGTGGAGCCCCTGCGAATACCAGACCGCGCTGGCGATCGTGCGGACCCGCGGATTGCCGCCGGGCCCGAGATAGCGCTCCCGGAACTGGTCGGCGACCGACAAGGCGGTGGCGCCGTCGCCGCGCATCAGCGCGCTGTTCATCGCGAAGTGCATGTTGTGGGCGAGAAGGCCGGTGCGATAGTCCGACGCCGGCGGCCGCACGCGCTCGACATAGGCGGCGTCAGCGGCGATGGCGCGGACGTTGACCGCGGCCGCATCCGCATAGCGGCCGACGCCGTAGAAGGTGTGCGAGGGCATGTGGACGAGATGGCTCGCCGCCGGCGCAATCCGGCCGAGCCGCTCCGCCGGGCGCTCGGCCAGGTCCTGCCGGTCGATCCAGTCGGTCAGGTGGATGTACATGTGGATCGCGCCCGTATGCTCCGGCGAGCGGGCGAGGACGCGCTCCAGCAGCGTCTGCGGCACCGATCCGGCGTGCATTTCGCTCGCCGCGATCATGCCGGCATTGGCCGCCTCGACGTTGATCGCGTCATGGTCGGGGAAGCGCTCGGCCAGCTGCGCCATCGACCCGGCGTAGCGGGCGTTGCGGAACTCGGTCCTGCCCATGCGCTGCCGCAGCGCCCGAATCAGGCGCTTCTCGCGGTCGGGCAGCCGGCGCGACAGCGCGACGGCGCGCTCGGCCGCGGCGCGGGCCGAAGCCAGCTCCTCGGTGCGCGGCTGGAGGTTGATCGTCGGGCTGCGCGCCCAGGCCTCGCCCCAGAAGCACAGCGCGCAATTCGGATCGAGGCGCTGCGCTTCCTGGAAGGCGCGCACGGCCTCGACCTCGTCGAACGCCCAGACCAGGGCCACGCCCTGGTCGAACCAGCGCCGCGCCTCGGCATCCAGCGTATCGGGAGCGATGCCGGACGTGCCCAGCCCCTCGACCAGCACCGGCGGGCGCTGGACCTCGGCGGCCCCGCCGCCGCTTTCCTCCGGCGTCTGGAAGCAGGATATGTCGGGAAACGGGAGGTCGCGCCGCAGCGAATCCGCGGTCGTCTCGGCGCCGAGCGCCGTGCCGGCCATCGCCAGCATGATCGTTCCAAGCCTCGTCCGCCGCATTCGGCACTCCCTCGTCGCATCCCTCGCCGCCGAGCCTAGCCCATGGCCGGGCGAAGGCAATAGATTGCGCGGGCCCCTCTCCTCCCCCACATCAGCGGCGACGACACGAGCGGGAGCCTTCGACATGGAAAGCTGGCACGGCACCACGATCCTGGCGGTGCGCAAGAACGGCAAGGCGGTGATCGCCGGCGACGGCCAGGTCTCGCTCCAGGCGACCGTGATCAAGCCCAATGCGCGCAAGGTCCGCCGCCTCGGGCCCAAGGACGACAAGGGCGGCAAGGTGATCGGCGGCTTCGCCGGCGCCACCGCCGACGCCTTCACCTTGTTCGACCGGCTCGAGAAGAAGCTGGAGCAGCATCACGGCGCGCTGATGCGCGCCGCGGTCGAGCTCGCCAAGGACTGGCGCACCGACAAATATCTGAGGAATCTCGAGGCGATGATGATCGTCGCCGACAAGGACGTGACCCTGATCCTCACCGGAAACGGCGACGTGCTCGAGCCGGCGAACGGCGTCGCCGCGATCGGCTCCGGCGGCAATTTCGCGCTCGCCGCGGCGACGGCCCTGTTCGACTATGAGGACGACGCCGAGACCATTGCCCGGAAGGGAATGGCGATCGCCGCCGAAATCTGCGTCTACACCAACGGCCAGCTCACCGTCGAGACGATCGAGGACGCGAAAGCGGGCTGACGGCCCGGCCAAGTTCCTCCCCCAGCTCGCTGGGGGAGGAACTAGGACCCGGGCGGCAACCAAGGGCGCCGCCATGCGTAGCGGGGCCATGCGCCGCTGGCTCCTCGCTTCTCTCGCTTTGGCCCTGCTCGCCTCCTGCGGCTTCGGCGGCGGCGAGGAGCCGGCGGTGCGCGAGGACGAGCGCCGCGCCGGCGCCGAGCTCCACCCCCGCCTCCTCGCCGAGTTCGGTGGCGCCCACGACGCGCCCGAGGCCGCCTATGTCCGCGCGCTCGGCGAACGGGTCGCGGCCGCCGCCGACCTCGCCGGCCAGTGCACCTTCACGCTCGTCAACAGCGACGTCGTCAATGCCTTCGCCGTGCCCGGCTGCTACATCTATCTGACCCGCGGCCTGATGGCCGTCGTCAACAGCGAGGGCGAGCTGGCGGCGGTGCTCGCGCACGAGGTCGGCCATATCGTCGGCGCCCACAGCCG
>DASVVQ010000023.1:0-155064 GCA_036386475.1 Allosphingosinicella sp.
CCCTGCAAAAGCATGACGTTGTCGTTGCGCTGGCTCGCGATCGCGATCTGATAGCGGGCGAAGGCGTAGCGCGCGTCGGGGCCGCTGACGACGGGACGGGCGGCGGCGAGCGCCGCGTCCTGGGCGGCGCGATCGGCTCCGCGGGCCGCGGCGTCGAGCGGAACCAGCGCTGCGCGCTCGGCGGCGGTCAGGGTGAGCTGGCGGCCCTGCGCCTGGACCTGAGCGGGCGCCTGCTGCTGCGTCCGGCCGCGCGGGGCGCGCTGCGCCTGCGCAACATCGGTGAGGAAGACGGCCGAGCCGCCGAGCGCGAGCGCCGCGCCGAGCGCGAACCTGGATACCGACATCATGATAGGGAAGCCTCCTGTTTTGCCGCGTCTGCGAGGGTGCGGCGAATCCGGTCTTTGAAGGGCAATCGAGCGGGTGGCTCTTAGCGCCAATCGATGGGCCTTTCTAGCCGCCGCCCGCTGAACGGCGCTTGAACCGGAAAGTCGCGGAATCCCGCGCTTTTTCAGCCGGATGAGGCCGCGTTTGACGGGGCGGGGCGGGCTCTCTAACCGGGCGCGATGATCGCTGTCATCTCGCCGGCCAAGACCCTCGACTACGAGCGGCCGGTCCCTCCCCTCCCGCTGACCTCGGCCCGCTTCGCGGCGGAGGCGGAGAAGCTCGCCGCGGCGGCCGCGAAGCTCTCGGCGAAGAAGCTCGGCGCGCTCATGCACATCTCGCCGCGCCTCGCGGAGCTCAATACGGGCCGTTTCCGCGGCTTCGACGGGCTGCCGGATCGCCAGGCGCTCTATGCCTTTGCCGGCGACGTCTACACAGGCTTCGAGGTCCACAGCCTCGACGACGAAGCGATCCTGTTCGCCCAAGAACATCTCAGGATCCTGTCCGGGCTCTACGGCCTGCTGCGGCCGCTCGACGCGATCCGGCCCTACCGCCTCGAAATGGGCACGCGCTGGGCGCCGCGCAAACGCGATCTCTACGCCTTCTGGGGTCCGCGGATCGGCGAGGCGCTCGCCGCCGATGTTGCCGAACAGGGCGACGAGGTGGTGATCAACCTCGCGAGCAAGGAATATTGGTCCGCGGCCGAGCGCCACCTCGACCCGCGCCTCCGAGTGATCGAGATCGACTTCCGAGAAGAAGGACCCGACGGCCTGCGCTTCAACACCTTCGCGGCCAAGCGCGCCCGCGGGATGATGGCCCGCTATATCTGCGAGCACCGCCTCTCCGATCCGGAGGGCCTCAAGGCCTTCGACAGTGACGGATATCGATTCGATCCACCGAATTCCGACCCGGCGAGGTGGCGCTTCTCACGTTCGTGACTATGTAGACCCCCTCTCGCGCGTACGCGTACGTACGTGCGCGCGCGGGGTCCCGCAGGCGGCCTCGGTCCGCTAGGGTCCCCTTCCCTCAATCGGCGCCGCGGGGGCCGCGCCGCAACTTGCAGTTACAGGAACATCAATTGGCCAGCGCACCGCCGACCATCGACCCCAGCGACATCTCCCCGATCTCGATCGTGGAGGAAATGAAGACCTCATATCTCGATTATGCGATGTCGGTGATCGTCAGCCGAGCGCTGCCGGACGTGCGCGACGGCCTGAAGCCGGTCCACCGCCGGATCCTCTTCGCCTGCCAGGAAGGCGGCTTCCTTCCCGGGCGGCCCTATCGCAAGTCCGCCAAAATCGTCGGCGACGTGATGGGCAATTACCATCCGCACGGCGACAGCGCGATCTACGACGCGCTGGCCCGAATGACTCAGGACTGGTCGATGCGCGTGCCGCTGATCGACGGCCAGGGCAATTTCGGATCGATGGACCCCGATCCTCCCGCCTCGATGCGTTACACCGAGGCGCGGCTGGCACGCGTCGCCGCCACCCTGCTCGACGATCTCGACAAGGACACGGCGGACTTCACGCCCAATTACGACGGATCGCGGATGGAGCCGACGGTGCTCCCCGCCCGCTTCCCGAACCTGCTCGTGAACGGCGCCGGCGGCATCGCGGTCGGCATGGCAACCAACATCCCGCCCCACAATCTCGGCGAGGTGATCCGCGCCTGCAAAGCCTATATCGACAATCCGGCGATCACCATCGAGCAGCTGATCGAGATCATCCCGGGGCCGGACTTCCCGACGGCCCCCCTGATCCTCGGCCAGGCCGGCGCCCGCTCGGCCTATCACACCGGCCGGGGCTCGATCATCATGCGCGCGCGCCACAAGATCGAGGAAGGCCGAGGCGAGCGCACCTCGATCGTGCTCACCTCGATGCCCTACCAGGTCGGAAAGAACGGCCTGGTCGAGAAGATCGCCGAAGCCGCCAAGGACAAGCGCATCGAAGGCGTTTCCGACATCCGGGACGAATCGAACCGCGAAGGCGTGCGGGTCGTCATCGAGCTGAAGCGCGACGCGACGCCCGAGGTGGTGCTCAACCAGCTCTGGCGGCACACGCCGGCCCAGTCGAGCTTCCCCGCCAACATGCTCGCCATCCGCGGCGGGCGGCCGGAGACGCTGAACCTGCGCGACATCATCGAAAGCTTCGTCAGGTTCCGCGAGGAAGTGATCACCCGGCGCGCCAAGTTCGAGCTCGCCAAGGCCCGCGACCGGGCGCACATCTTGTTGGGGCTCGTCATCGCGGTGACGAATCTGGACGAGGTGGTGCGGATCATCCGCGCCTCCGCCTCCCCTGCGGAAGCGCGCGCCGCACTGATCGCCCGAGAGTGGCCAGTCGCCGAGATCGCCCCCTACATCCGCCTCGTCGAAGCGGTCGAGCATGAGGTCGAGGGCGACACGTACAGCCTATCCGACGCCCAGGTCCGCGCCATCCTCGAGCTGCGCCTCCATCGCCTGACCGGCCTCGGCCGCGACGAGATCGCCGGCGAGCTCGAGCAGCTCGCCACCGCGATCGGCGAATTGCTCGAGATCCTCGGCAACCGCGTCCGCCTCTACGAAGTGATGCGCGCCGAATTCGACGAGATCGACGCCGCCTTCTCGACGCCCCGGGTCAGCGAGATCGCGCCGGCCTGGGACGGAATCGACGACGAAGACCTGATCGAGCGCGAGGACATGGTCGTCACCGTGACGCTCGGCGGCTACATCAAGCGCACCCCGCTCGACACGTTCCGCGCCCAGCGCCGCGGCGGCAAGGGCCGCGCCGGCATGGCGACCAAGGAAGAGGATGCGGTCACCAATCTTTTCGTGACCTCGACCCACACGCCGGTCCTGTTCTTCTCGACCCTCGGCAAGGTCTATCGCCTCAAGGTCTGGCGCCTACCCGAAGGCGCCCCACAGGCGCGCGGACGGCCGATGGTCAATCTCCTCCCGCTCGCCGAGGGCGAGACGATCTCGACGGTGCTGCCGCTCCCGGAGGACGAGAATGAGTGGCAGAACCTCCACATCATGTTCGCCACGGCCAAGGGCATCGTGCGTCGCAACTCCATGGACGCGTTCACTCGCGTGCCGACGGCAGGCAAGATCGCCATGCGCTTCGGCGAGAGCGAGGACAGCGAGGACATGTCCGACCGGCTCATCGGCGTGTCGCTGCTGACGGAAGAGGACGACGTGCTGCTCGCTACCAAATGCGGCAAGGCGATCCGCTTCGCCGCCACCGATGTCCGCGAGTTCCAGAGCCGCACCGCCGCCGGCGTGCGCGGAGCGCGCCTTCAGGACGGCGACGAGGTGATCTCGCTCTCCATTCTCAAGGCCTTCAAGACGGAGGACACGGAAGAACGCGACGACTATCTTCGCCACGCCCCATGGCGCGAGCGCAGCGAAGACGCGGCGCCGCCCCCGCCGCGCGTCATGACGGACGAAAGGTTCGAGGCGTTCCGGGCCGCGGAGGAGTTCATCCTCACCGTCTGCGCGAACGGTTACGGCAAGCGGTCGTCCGCCTACGAATATCGGCGCATCGGGCGCGGCGGCCAGGGCATCACCAACATCGGCAACCTCGACCGCAACGGACCGGTCGTCGCGAGCTTCCCCGCCCATAACGGCGAGCAGCTGATGCTGGTGACGGACCAGGCGAAGCTCATCCGCATGTCCGTGGGCGACACCCGCGTCATCGGCCGCGGCTCGGCGGGCGTGCGCCTTTTCGACGTCGCTCCGGGCGAGCATGTCGTCTCCGCCGCCCGCATCGACGAGGACGAGGAGCCCGAAAACGAGGCCGAGGAGCTGATCGCCGAGGAGCTTGGCGGGCAGCCGCCGGCTGCCGCTCCCGACACGGCGCAGCTCGATGACGGCACCGGGCCGGACACGCTCCCCGACAGCCAGGATGGCGAAGGCGAGGACTAAGCGGTCAACGGGAAGGCGCTGTGGGGCGGCCCCTTCCGCGCGGGCGACGCGCTATGCTAGGGCGCCCGTTCCGGTCCTCGCGACCTTCCTCGGAGACGTGAAACGTGAGCGCAGGCACGGTCGTCACTCGCTTCGCGCCCTCGCCCACGGGTTATCTCCATATCGGCGGCGCCCGCACGGCACTGTTCAACTGGCTCTACGCCCGGCATCACGACGGCCGCTTCCTGCTCAGGATCGAGGACACGGACAAGGCGCGCTCGACGGAGCCGGCGATCCAGGCGATCCTCGAGGGCATGCGCTGGCTCGGCCTCGACTGGGACGGGGACGAATATTACCAGTCGCACTTCGCCGGGCGCCATGCCGAGATCGCCCACGAGCTGCTGCTGCGCGGCCACGCCTATCGCTGCTGGATGACGCAGGAGGAGCTCGCCGAGCAGCGCGCCCGGGCCCAGGCCGAGCGGCGGCCGTTCCGGATCGACAGCGCCTGGCGCGACTGCTCGCCCGAAATGCCCGAGCCCGGCAGCCCGTCCGTCATCCGCCTCAAGGCGCCGCGCGAGGGCGAGACCGTCATCGAGGACCGCGTCCAGGGCCGCGTCGCGGTGCAGAATGCCGAGCTGGACGACTTCATCCTGCTCCGCTCCGACGGCACGCCGACCTACATGCTCGCCGTCGTCGTCGACGATCATGACATGGGCGTCACCCACGTCATCCGCGGCGACGATCATCTCAACAACGCCTTCCGCCAGCTCGCCATCGTCAAGGCAATGGGCTGGCCGGAGCCGGTCTACGCCCATGTCCCGCTGATCCACGGCGCGGACGGCGCCAAGATGTCGAAGCGCCACGGCGCGACCGGCGTCATGGACTATCACGCGCTCGGCTTCCTCCCCGAAGCGGTCGCAAATTATCTCCTCCGGCTCGGCTGGGGGCATGGCGACGAGGAGACGATCTCGCGCGACCGCGCGGTCGAGCTGTTCGATCTCGACGGCGTCGGCCGCTCGCCCTCGCGCTTCGATACGAAGAAGCTCGAGAATCTGAACGGCCACTATATCCGCGAAGCGTCGGACGGACGGCTCGCCGGCCTAGTCGCACCGCGGATCGGCGAAATCCTCGGCCGCGCTCTCGACGCCGGCGAGATCGCGCTCCTCACCCGCGCGATGCCCACGCTCAAGCCGAGGGCGAAGGATCTCAACGAAATGGCGCAAGGCGCGGCATTCCTGTTCAAGGCGCGCCCGCTGGACATGGACGACAAGGCGTCGTCGCTGCTAGAGGGCTCGGCAGGGGACCTGCTCGCCCTCGTCTGCCGAAGGCTCGCCGCGCTGCCGGATTGGACCCAGGAGGCGACGGAGCAGGCCGTTCGGGAGGTGGCCGAGGCCGAAGGCGTCAAGCTCGGGCAGGTCGCGCAGCCTTTGCGGGCCGCGCTGACGGGCCGGGCGACTTCGCCGGGCATATTCGATGTGCTGGTCCTGCTCGGGCGCGAGGAAAGCCTCGCCCGGATCGGGGACCGGATGAAGGAGCGATAAGATGGCGGACAAGGCCACACTCAGCCTCGGCGGCACGGACCATGGCTACGACATTCTCTCGGGCACGGTCGGCCCCGAGGTCGTCGACATCCGCAAGCTCTACGCCGAGACCGACGTCTTCACCTACGATCCCGGCTTCACCTCGACCGCGTCGTGCCAGTCGCGCATCACCTATATCGACGGCGACCAGGGCATCCTCCTCCACCGCGGCTACCCGATCGACCAGCTCGCCGAGAAATCGACCTTCATGGAGGTCGCCTATCTGCTCCTGAACGGCGAGCTGCCGAAGCAGGAGGAGCTCGAGCGCTTCACCTACACCATCTCGCGCCACACCATGCTGCACGAGCAGCTCTCGACCTTCTATCGCGGCTTCCGGCGCGACGCGCATCCGATGGCGATCATGTGCGGCGTGGTCGGGGCCTTGAGCGCCTTCTATCACGATTCGACCGACATCACCGATCCCAAGCAGCGGATGATCGCCTCGCACCGGCTGATCGCAAAGATGCCGACGATCGCGGCCATGGCCTACAAATATTCGATCGGCCAGCCGTTCGTCTATCCGCAGAACAACCTCACCTATACCGGCAACTTCCTCAGGATGACCTTCGGCGTCCCGGCCGAGCCCTATGAGGTCAATCCGGTGGTCGAGAGCGCGATGCGCCGGATCTTCATCCTCCACGCCGACCACGAGCAGAACGCCTCGACCTCGACGGTGCGCCTCGCCGGCTCCTCCGGCGCCAACCCCTTCGCCTGCATCGCGGCGGGGATCGCCTGCCTGTGGGGGCCGGCCCATGGCGGCGCCAACGAGGCCGCGCTCAACATGCTGCGCGAGATCGGCCGCCCGGAGCGCATTCCCGAATATATCGCCCGCGCCAAGGACAAGGAGGATCCGTTCCGGCTGATGGGCTTCGGCCACCGCGTCTACAAGAATTTCGATCCGCGCGCGAAGGTGATGAAGGCGACCGCCGAGGCGGTGCTGAAGGAGCTCGGCGTCACCGAGCCAGTCTTCGACGTCGCCCGCGAGCTCGAGCGCATCGCCCTTTCGGACGATTATTTCATCGAGAAGAAGCTCTATCCCAACGTCGATTTCTATTCGGGCGTGATCCTCTCCGCGATCGGCTTCCCGACCTCGATGTTCACCGCTTTGTTCGCCCTCGCCCGCACCGTCGGCTGGGTCGCGCAGTGGAACGAGATGATCTCCGACCCCGACCAGAAGATTGGCCGCCCCCGCCAGCTCTATGTCGGCGAGGCACAGCGGGATTACGTGCCGGTCGGCGAGCGCTGAGGCGTCTCAGCCTCGCGCAGGACCGTCCGGGCAGGGCTGCGGGTAGAAGACATACTCGTAAAGCCCGACCGTCATGTCGGTGACCGAGCTCACGCCCATGCCGCGGGCGTCGACCTCCTCCCGGCTCAAGCCGTCGCGCCGCCGCTGAACCCCGACGACGCAGATCTTGTGGCCATCCTCGCCCAAGGCGCGTTCCGGGTCGAGGATCGTGATCCCCGAATAATATCCCCATCGGTCGGGACCTTGCAGGAACACCCGCTCGCCCGGATCGGCGTTGCTGTAGCCGGAGCGGCCGTGGAATGTCCCACAGACCTCGACGAGTTCGCCCCAATATATGACGCTCGTCGCCACCGTGCCGAGTGGCACTGGCTGCGCCGCCGGGCAGGATCGTGGAGCGTTGCTCTGCACCGTGATCGCCGCGAGCAGAAGGGTGCGCATCATCCGCGTCAGCCCAAGGCCGGGCCGTCATATGTGCATTGGACCGGGTAGAAGACGTAATCCGGGAGTCGGAGCGGAATGTCGGTTACCGAGCTCGTGCCCAGCCCGCGGGCCACCACCTCCTCCCTCGAAAGCCCGTCGCGCCGCCAAGGTCTGCCCGTGATGCATATTCGAGAGCCGTCCGCCCCGAGATGACGAGCTGGGTCGAACACGTAGATCGCATAATCGTCGCCGCTGATCGGGGAAATATCATACATGACCCGCTCGCGCGGATCTAGCCTGCCCCGCTCGGCCAAAACGCCGCAAACCTCGACGACCCGGTAATCGAACGCGGGCGCGTTCGTCGCGACAGCGCCCAGGAACACGCGCTTCGGCTCCGGCGGACAGTCAATCTCAGGTGGGCTGAGTAGCGCGAGGAGGAGAGTGGCGCGAAACATGGATACCTCCTCAGATCACCAAGTCCGCGACAAGAATCTCGTGTGGCTCGTAAGCGGGCTGCGAATCCCTTGCCGATGTCATGCGCCATTCGTCATCGCGGCTCTTATAGTAGAAACCGACATCGAATGCTTTCAAAACCTTGCCGTCTGACATTGACACTTCGGACCAGCCGAGAACCTGATTCGTCGGTTCGGACTGGTCGAGCTTTCTCAGGTCCCGGATTTCGAGGCCGATCGACAGGATTCCAGCGCTCGCGAGTGAGACGAGCTCGTGCGGCTGGCTGACGCCGTCCGTGTTCGCATCCAGCCAGAGCTGGAGCCTCGAATAAATCTCGTCGGCCTCCGATATGAACCCGTCGCCATTGTCGTCATAGGCGAGCAGGCCTTCGAGGTCGGAACCGGCGCCGCGGAAATCGCTGAGGAAGGACAGCTCGGAGAAACTGTCGATGGTGCCGTTGCCGTTGCGGTCGAGGACGAGGAACGCGTCTTCGCCGTCGGTCCATCCGACCCGCTCGGCCTTGCCGTCGCCGTCAACGTCCCACCGGACGCGGGACTTGTTGACCTCGACAAGGCGCACCCCGTCGCCGCCGAGATCGATGACGACCGGCATGCCATAATTGCCGCAGATCACCGGATAGCCGTCCTGATAGCAGACGCCCGGACCGCCGCCGGCCGACTCGGCGAGGTATTCGAGATACGAAGCGGAATATTCCGCGTCGGAGAACTGGAAGATCTCGATCCGCTTGCCGTCGACATAGTGGTCGACGATCTCGTAGGCGAAGGGATCGCTGCTGGACCAGATCGAAAGATTGTTGCCGTTCCGGGTAACGAGCAACTGTGCGCTCGAGCCCGAAACGACGAGGCGGTCGACGCCGCCCGTATCTTCCAGATAGAAATTCGCGTCCGGTTGCGAAGCGACGTAGGTGTCGGCGTCCAGACCGCCGCGCAGATCGCTGAAGCCGGTGCCTGCAATGAGCCGATCCATGCCAGTCCCGCCGGCGAGAAGATCCGCTCCGCCCATGCCGTTGAGGACGTCATTCCCTTCCATGCCGGCCATGACGTCGTTGCCCAGGGTGCCAACATCGTTATCGCTGCCGCGGCTTCCGAGATAGGCGACGCCGACTTCGGCCCCGGGCCCGATCTTGTCCGGCGCCACATCGAAGATGTCCTTATATTCCTCGTCCACAATCCCACCAGCGCGGTCGGGGCCCTGTAGTTGATCCTCATCTCCCATAGTTCCGTCACGTTGAAGTGTTTCTGGCACCCATGGGTGCAACAGCTCGTGTATTATCGTTTTCGCAAATACATACATAATATCATTTGCTGGATGAGCAGAGTTGATCGAAATCACAATCGTAGATCCGGGTAATAAGTCCGTTTTTGTTATATCGCTAGTGTTCCAATCAGAATCTACTGTCGCTCCTGCGATGCTTCCGTTGGAATAGCGATTAAATTCCACCGATGTGCCATCGGTTTGATGTGATCGCGTATCGAATCTGACTATGATCTCCGCCACGCCCTCGCGAGCATAATGGGTCAGCGCTGCCACTAACCGATCGGACTGATCGTAATGCTGAAAGACATATGTCATCGTCCGGCGCTGCGGATCGGACATGTCATTCCATTCGACGAGCGGAATTCTAATTCTGATTCCTATGTCCTCGAAAACGAATATGACGTTCTCGCCATCCTGAATCATCCGCACCCGGACCGGCGCGTCTCCGCCGCCGATACCGTGCTGCCATTCGGCGCTGGCGATGAACATCGGGATGAACGGCGCGAAACTTCCGCCGCCGCTCCCCTCGCCGAGCTGGACGTGCGGCTTGGGCCGCGAGCCCTTGACGACGATGTCCTTGTCGACGGTCTCCGGCATCGCTCCGCCTCCCCTGATCTCCGAGCGAGATCATAATTGAGGCAGGCACTAGGCACCATATTATTTAGAACCGATATGAACTTACTTCGGCATCGAGGGATATTACTGCAGTATATTTAGCAGGTCTTGCGCATGCCGCCGGCGTGCGCGCCGGGAACCGCAGCGCGCTCCGCTCGCTTTTTGCACGCAAGACAGGAGAGCCGACATGGCCGAGGACAGGATCAAGATCAGCACCGGGCCCAACGAGCGGGCGGCGAACGAGCCGATCGCGGGGACGGCGCCGGGGCTTCCCGACGATGCTCGCGCGCCGGGCGAGGAGCTGCCCGAGCCGCCGACCGAAGAGGAGGTCGCGCGCGCGGCCAGGGCGCTCGGGGCGGGCGCGAGCGGCGAGAGCGAACGCTAAGCTCCCGGGAAGTGGTGCCCCCGGCCGGAATCGAACCGGCACTCCTTTCGGAACTCGATTTTGAGTCGAGCGCGTCTACCAATTCCACCACAGGGGCACGCGCGGCGTCTCTAGCGCGCCGCCCGGCGGGCCGCAATGACCCGCCGCGCGAGCCTTCAGGCGTAGCCGGGGCCGCCGCCCATGCGTTCGTGCGCCTTGGGATCGGGCCCATATTGATTGGGTCCGGGCGTCCCTTCCATGCACATGAAGACGAGCAGCACGATCGGCCCGACCAGCGGGATGAAGATCAGCAGGAAGTAGGCTCCCGATTTGTCCTGGTCGTGGAGGCGCCGGATCGTAACCGCGATCGCCGGGATCATGATGGCGAGCGCGAAGACCATCAGCAGCATGAAGGGCAGCCCGACCATGGCGGTCATCTGTCCGTCGGCGCTGACGGCGGCGCCGATGATGAAGGAATAGAGCACGACCTCGACGATGACGACGAACAAGGTCCACATCCAATATTCCTTCCGGCGCGAGCGGCCGGAAAAGTCGAAATAGCGCCGCAGCGGCATGAACATATATTCCATCGCATTCCCCCTTGATCGGCCGCGGGCTCCCCTCGCGGCGGTGCGAGGCTCCTCCTTTTCGACCGCGGGTTCAAGCGTGAATCGCGGAGCGGCGGCTGGCAACGACTAGGATCGCTCCTATGTGATACGGCGCCCGGTGCGCGCGAGGAAGAACGATGAAACCGATGACCGAGCAGCATCTGGCGATCCTCAGGCGCCATATGGTCGAGGTGATCGACATCCATTTCGAGCTCGCCGGCAGCGAGATCGGCAAGGAGGCGCTCGATCCGGCGCTGCGGACGGCGCTGCTGCGGGTGCCGCGGCATCTGTTCGTGCCCGGGCAGCTCGCCATCGCCGCCTATCAGGACACGCCGCTTCCGATCGGCTTCGACAAGACCGTCTCGCAGCCCTTCATCGGCGCGCTGATGCTCGATTTGCTCGGCGCCGCGCCGGGCGACCGCGTGCTCGAGGTCGGGACCGGCCTCGGCTACCAGGCGGCCCTGCTCGCCGAGCTCGGCGCGCGGCTCTGGACCGTCGAGATCGTCGAGGAGTTCGCCAGCCAGGCCGGGCTGCGCCTGGCCACGCTCGGCTATGAGGGGATCCTGCTGCGCGTCGGCGACGGCTCGCGCGGCTGGGCCGAGCATGCGCCGTTCGACCGCATCCTGGTCACCGCCGCGGCCAAGGAGCCGCCCCGCGCCCTGATCGAGCAGCTTGCGGAGGGCGGGCGGATGGTGATCCCGCTCGGCCCGAAGGAGGTCCAGCAGCTCAGCGTGGTCGAGAGGAAGGCCGGCGCGACCTCCATCCGGGAGGTCCTGCCGGTCCGCTTCACCCAGCTCGAGACGAGCGCCTGACGCAATGCCGCAGGAGAGCGCCGGGATCCTCCTGTACCGCCGGCGCGGCGAGGAGATCGAGGTCCTGCTCGGCCATTTCGGCGGGCCCTATTGGCGCGGCAAGGACGACGGCGCCTGGGCGATTCCTAAAGGCCTGATCGAAGCCGGCGAGAGTCCCGAGGCGGCGGCGCGGCGCGAATTCCGCGAGGAGATGGGCACGAGGATCGAGGCGCCCCTGACCCCGCTCGGGCGCATCCGCCAGCGAGGCGGCAAAACTGTCGAGGCCTTCGCCCTCGAGGGCGATCTCGACGCCGAGGCCGTTGTCAGCGGCGAGTTCACGATTGAGTGGCCGCCCGGGAGCGGGCGCTTCGAGTCGCATCCCGAAGTCGATCGCGCCGCCTGGTTCGAGCTTGGCGAAGCGCGCCTGAAGATGCTGCCGAGTCAGCTCCCTTTGCTCGACCTGCTCGAAGCGGCGCTGAAGAAACGGGGCGGCCGCGCGTGACTGCGGCCGCCCCTCGGGAAGATCGTCAGCCGCGGCGCTGAGGCGCGGTGCGCGAGGCCCAGCGGACCGGGACCGGCGCGTCGCCGGCGACGCCGCGGACGAAGCAGCTGCCGCCCTGCGCCTTGATCGAAGTGCACAGGCGAACGGCGTCGGAGCGGTTGCCGAAGCCCGCCACCGAAACCCGGGTGAGCCGGCGGCCGCCCATCGTCACCGAGGCGGTGCGGCCCTGCGACTGGCTGAGGCCGTAACGCTGGCGGGCCGTGTTCCAGGCGCGCTCGGCATTGTCCGGATTGGCGAAGGCGCCGAGCTGGACGACATAGGCGCCGTTGCCGGCGACGGCGCCCGGAATGCGGGCGGAGACGGATGCCGCGCGGTTGACCGGCGCCGGGCGGAAGACAGGGCGCGCCGCGCGTGCCGGAGCGACGGTGCGCGAAAGCACAGGAGACGGACCCGAAAGCACCGCCGAGACCGCCGCGGGCGGCGGCGCCTCCTCGTCGGAAGATGCACGCGCCGGGGCGGAGACGGGCGCCGAAGCGGCGGCGAAGCGCACCGGCGCGGCGGCAGGCGCAGGTGCGGGTTCCGACACGGGAGCGGCCTCGACGGCTTCAGCGTCGGCGCTGGCAGGCCACCAGGAACCGGACTGCTCGGCGGCGGGCTCGGCAGCCGGAGCGGCCACCGGCGCCGCGGAATAGCGGACCGTCTCGGCCGCCGCGGCCGGAACCGGGGCCGGCGCAACGACGACATTCGCCTCGGCGAAGCGGACCGGCTCGGCGACAGGCTCCGCCGTCGTCTCGACGATCGGCGCAGGAACATCGGCTTCGGAGAACTGCACGGGCGCTGCGGCCTCGGCCTGCGCCTCGGGGGCGGCTTCGGCATAGGCCTGTTCGGCCGGCTCGGGGGCGGACAGAGCGAGGCGCACGGGCTGGCCCGGATCTTCCACCGGCGTCACGCCGAGCAGGCTGGCGACCGCCGTCTGCTGGCCGCTGGGCTGGGCGAGCGCAGCCCATTGCTGGAGGCGAGGGCCGAGCTCGGCCGGCGAGACGTCCTGCGCCGCGACGGTGCGGGCGCGCTGCCAATCGCCGGCGAGAGCATAAGCGAAGGCGAGATTCTGGCGGGTACGGCCGGTCGCATCGGCCGCGCGGGCGGCCGGCTCGAGCAGCTGGAGTCCGCGCTGCGGCTGTCCAGCGAGCGCGAAGGCGAGGCCGACGTCGGCGGCGGGCGCTCGATCCTGGATCGCTTCGAGCGTGACCAGAGCGTCGCCGCTCCGCCCCTGGGCGATCTGGACGAGGGCGATGCTGAGGCCGGCGCGGACGTTGCCGCCGTCGATCTCGAGGACGTCGCCGTAGCTCGTCTCGGCGGACTGGAGGCGGCCGCTCTTCAAATAGAGGTCGGCAAGGAGCATGCGGTAGCCCGCGTCGCGCGGCGCGAGCTCGACGGCGCGCTCGACCAGTCGCAGGGCTTCGGCGACATCGCCGCGCTGAGCGGCGGCGCGCGCCTGCTCGGAGAAGCGATTGGCCTGCTGCTCGCTGCGCTCGGCTGTCGAGGCCGTCGCGGACGACGTCAGGAGATCGGCCTGGCAGCCGACCATCGCCGCGGCGATGACCATGGTCGAGGCGGCGAATTTGGTCGCGAACCGGTTCATCGTATCGACTCCGCTTCTAGCTTCGCGCTCTGGCGGTGACGGGCAATTGCCCGGCCAGAGCGTCGATTTCGGGATAGGTCTTGAGAATCTCGTCGAGCGCGCCGGTGACGATCTGCTGCGCCGAGCGGCCGGAGACCGCGCAGGCGAGGCGCAGCCGGAAATGGCGATCCGGATCGAGGCGAAGCGTAAAGGCGGCCTTGTCGCGCGCCGCCATCGGTGCGGGGCGGCGCGGCATGGCGACGACCGGAGCCGGCTCGGCGTACGCGTCGGGCGGGGCGACCTCTTCCTCTTCGGCGCCGAGCTCATCGGCAAGGGCGCGCTGCTGCTCGCGCACCGGCGTCAGCTCCCCCGCCGGACGGGGAGACGGCGTCAGTGCGGCGATCGAGCTCGGGACGTGCTCGGGCTCGCAGGACGCGGCAGCGGCTGCCGCTGCCTCGGCTTCGCCCATGTCGTTCCAGCCGAGATCGTCGAGGCTGGCGCCGATATGGCCGAAGGCCTGAGGGCGCATGGCCGGCTTGGCGGCGCCCTTGCGGGCGAGCAGGCCCGAGGAGAGGGATGCGAAGGGTCTTGCTTCGGTCGTCATGGCGCCGCTCCCCCTCACTGGCCGATCACGCGGCGGCCGAAGCCGCCGGCGGGACGCTGCGAAGCGGGATGCCCGGCAAATCCGCCCGGGGCGGAGAAGACGGTGCGGCGGAAATTCTTCTCGAGCCGGTCGGACATATAGGCCCAGAGCTCCTCGACCTCGCGGGCCGAACGGCTGTTGGGGTCCACCTCCATGACGGTGCGGCCGTCGATCATCGAGGCGGCGAAATCGGTGCGGTGGTGGATGGTGACGGGAGCGACGGTACCGTGCTGCGAGAGCGCGACCGCGGCTTCGTAGGTGATCTTCGCCTTGGGCGTGGCCGCGTTGACGACGAAGATGAGCGGCTTGCCCGCGCGCTCGCAAAGATCGACGGTGGCGCCGACGGCACGAAGATCGTGCGGGCTCGGCCGCGTCGGGATGACGATCAGCTCGGCGACCTGGATGACGCTCTGGATGGCGAGCGTGATCGCGGGCGGCGTATCGATCACGGCGAGCTTGAAGCCCTGCCCTCTCAGCACTTCGAGGTCGGCGGCGAGCCGCGCGACCGTCGTCTGCGCGAAGGCCGGCATTTCCGCCTCGCGCTCGTTCCACCAGTCAGCGAGCGACCCCTGCGGATCGATGTCGATCAGGCAGACGGGACCTGCGCCGGCCCGCTCCGCCTGGACGGCGAGGTGGCCGGAAAGGGTCGTCTTTCCCGATCCGCCTTTCTGTGAGGACAATGCCAGTACGCGCATGAACTTTCCCTCGGTTCGCGATCTCGAAGCGAGGATTGCGCCAGAGGCTGCTAAAATCTGGTTAACGGAAGTGCCCGGCTCGCCAGGCACGCGCAGCCGCCATTAAGGCTTTGTTTTCGCTAACGGCGCGTTAAACATTCCCGATTAGGCACAGGTGCGACAGGTTTCGGGCTGGGAGAGAAGACATGGCTGGAATGGCTCGTAAATGGGCGCTCGGCGCCGCCGCGGCCGCCCTCGTCTCGCTGGGCGCGGGCAGCGCCTTCGCGGACGTGCGCGTGGGCATCGAAGCGTGGCGCGCGGGCGATTATGCCGAGGCGATCCGCCAGTGGCGCCCCTTGGCGGAGGCCGGCGATGCCGACGCGCAATTCAATCTCGGCCAGGCCTACCGCCTCGGCCGCGGCGTCCCCGCCGACCTCGAGCAGGCGCAGACCTGGTTCGAGCGTGCGGCCGTCCAGGGCCATGCCCAGGCCGAAGCCAATCTCGGCCTCTCATTGTTCCAGAACAACCAGCGCGAGCGCGCCATTCCCTGGCTGCAGCGCGCCGCCGAGCGCGGCGATCCCCGCGCCCAATATTATCTCGGCACCGCGCACTTCAACGGCGACCTCGTCGCGCTGGACTGGCCGCGCGCCTATGCGCTGATGCGCCGCGCCGCCGACCAGGGCCTGCCGCAGGCGCGCCAGAGCCTGACGCAGATGGAGCCGCATCTCTCCGGCCAGGACCGCGAGCGCGGCACAGCCATGGCCCAGCAGATGGCGGCGAACGCGCCGACGACCGCTTCGGGCACGCCCCTCGAGGCCCCAGTAAGCGTCGCCCGCGCACCTGCGCCCGCTCCGGCAGCGCCGCCGCGCGCGCCGCGCGTCGCCGGCGCCCAACCGCCGATCGTGCGCACGCCCGTGCCGCCGCCGGCCGTCACCCGCACGCTGCCGGCTCGCGCCGAAACTCCGCGTACCGCCCCCGTCGCCCGGCCGGCGCCGGCGCCGGTGCGGGTAGCGACCAGCGGCCGCTGGCGGGTCCAGCTCGGCGCCTTCAGCAACGAAGCCAATGCCCGGCGCCAGTGGAGCTCCGTGCGCGCGGTCGGCGCGATCGGGTCCCTCCAGCACAATATCGTGCGCGCCGGCAGCATCTACCGGCTCCAGGCCGGACCGCTCGGCGACCGCGCGGCGGCGAACCGGGTCTGCGCGGCGGCCCGCCGCAGCGGCCACGACTGCATCGTCGTCGCGCCTTAACCGATTTTTTCCGCCCCGCCGCTAAGGTCGCCGCCAGCGAGGTTCGCGGGGGCATGAAGGAATGAGAAAGCGCAAGTCGGTCATGGCGTCCCCCTGGCGCAGGCGCCGCATGTGCGTCCTGATCGACGAATTGCCGGCGCCGGCCGCCCTGCGCGACGTCTCCGCGACCGGCGCCTTCCTGGAGACCAACGCCCGCCCGGCCTTGGGCTGCCGGGTCGAGCTCCACCATCCGGAGGCCGGCGCGATCGTCGGCACCGTCCGCGCACTCAGCCGCGACGGCGTCTCGATCGGCTTCGACTGCGGCGAGCGCTCGGTCGGCTTCGCGCTCGCCGCCATCGCCGCCGACATGAGCCGCCCGGCCGCCTAGGCGGTCACCCACGCGCTGCGGGCATAGCCCTGCGCATAGAGCAGGGCCGTCAGATCGTTGTGCGCGATGCGCGCGTCGGCCGCCGCCGCCGCCGCCGGCTTGGCATGGTAGGCGATGCCGAGCCCGGCGGCCTCGATCATCGGGACGTCGTTCGCGCCGTCTCCCACGGCCAGCGCGTCGTCGACCGGCACATCTTGCGCCGCGCAGGCGTCGACCAGCGCGCGGCGCTTGCCCTGCGCGCCGACGATCGGCCGGGCGACCGTCCCGGCAAGGCGGCCGCCCCGAATACCAAGGCTGTTCGAGACCGCGCGGTCGAAGCCGATCTCGGCGGCGACGCGGTCGGCGAAACGGCTGAAGCCCCCGGAAACGAGCAGGCAATAGGCGCCGTGGGCGCGCATCGTCCTGACCAGCGGGACGGCTCCTGCCGTGATCCTGACCCGCTCGTCATGGCAGCGCTCGATCGCCGCTTCGTCCAGTCCCGCGAGCAAGGCGACGCGGGCTTCGAGCGCAGCCTCGAAAGCGAGCTCGCCGCGCATCGCCTGCTCGGTGATGGCGGCGATCTCGTGCGCGACGCCCGCATAATCGGCAAGCTCGTCGATGCATTCGACCGCGATCATCGTCGAATCCATGTCGGCGATGAGAAGGCGGCGGCGGCGGCGATCCTGGCGCTGCACGACCACATCGATGCCGGGCAATTTGCCTTCGATCGCGGCCCGGATGCGCGCTCCCTCGTCCGCCTGGCCGCTGCATTCGAAGTCCGCCGCGCTTCCTTCCTCCACCCAGGTCCAGCTATGCGCCTGGATGGAGGCCTCGTCGAACAGAGCGCCCGCCGCGAAAAGGTCGTCCTTCGTCAGCCGATCGGCTGCTATCAGGGTTGCGATGAACATATTGCCTTCTCTGCTGCCGCTCGCGCTCATTGCAGGGCCGACGGCGAGCGGCAAGTCGGCGCTGGCGCTTGCTCTGGCTCAGGCGCGCGCAGGCGTCGTCATCAACGCCGACAGCGCTCAGGTTTACAAGGACTTGCGCGTTGTTTCTGCGCGCCCGTCTCAGGAAGACGAGGCGCGCGTGCCGCATCGCCTCTACGGCATTCGCGACGCCGCCGACCCCTGCTCTGCCCCGACCTGGGCAGCCGAGGCGAAGCGCGAGATCGCGGCGGCGCAGGGAGCCGGGCGCCTGCCCATCCTGGCCGGCGGGACCGGCCTCTACCTCCGCACCTTGATCGACGGCATCGCGCCCGTGCCGGCGATCGACCCCGAGGTGCGCACGTCGGTGCGGGCGCTCCCCGTCGCCGAGGCGCATCGGGCGCTGGCGAAGGAGGACCCGGAGGCGGCTGCGCTGCTGAAGCCCGCGGACACGGCCCGGATCGCGCGCGCGCTCGAAGTGGTGCTCGCGACGGGCCGCACGCTCGCCAAATGGCAGGAACGGCGCTGTGGCGGCATCGGCGGCACCGTGCAGCTTGTGCCCCTGATCCTCCTCCCGCCGCGCGACTGGCTCTATGCCAGATGCGACCGACGGTTCGAAACTATGATGTCTAACGAAGGGATTGAAGAGGTTCGCTCACTCCTCGCGCGAAGCCTAGATCCCTCGCTTCCGGCGCTGCGGGCGATCGGCGTCGCCGAGATCGCCGCTTTCTTTCGCGGCGAGATCGGCCGCGAGCGCGCGCTGGAGCTCGGGCGCCTCGCCACCCGCCGATACGCCAAGCGCCAATATACCTGGTTCAAACGCCAGCCGCCGCCCGACTGGCCGCGCTTTGCCGCGCCGCTCGATTGCAGCGGCCTCCAAGATGCCCTAGCCGCCATGCATGCGCGTCTATCGTGACGAAGATGCCGATCCGGAGCTGATCCGGGCGCGGCGTGTGGCCGTGATCGGCTACGGCAATCAAGGCCGCGCCCAGGCGCTGAACCTGCGGGACAGCGGCGTCGCGGTGATCGTCGCCCTCCCCGCCGACTCCGCGACCCGCGCCCGCGCGGCCGAGGACGGCTTCGACGTCATGACGTCGGCGAAGGCGGCGCAGGTCGCCGACCTCGCAATGATGCTGGCGGCCGACGAGGATCAGGCGCGGATCTACCGCGACGAGATCGTGCCGAACCTGCGCCAGGGCTCGGCTTTGGGTTTCGCGCACGGCCTCAACGTCCATTTCTCCCTAATCGCGCCGCGCCCGGACCTCGACGTCTTCCTGGTCGCGCCCAAGGGTCCGGGCACGGCCCTTCGCGCCGATTTCCTGGCAGGGAGCGGCCTCATTGCCTTGTTCGCGGTCGCGCAGGACGCGAGCGGCTCCTCGCGAGCGCTCGCCCTTTCCTACGGCTCGGCGATCGGCAGCGGCCGCGTCGGCATGCTGGAGACCAGCTTCGCCGAGGAATGCGAGGCCGATCTGTTCAACGAGCAGGCGGTGCTGTGGGGCGCGATCCCCGAGCTCATCCACGCCGGCTTCGAGACCCTGGTCGAAGCCGGATTCTCGCCGGAAATCGCTTATTTCGAATGCCTTACCGAGGTGAAGTTGATCGCAGATCTTATCTATGAGCGCGGCATTGCGGGCATGCGCGAGGCGATCAGCAACACCGCCGAATTCGGCGCGCTGAAGGGTGGACGGCGGATCATCAATGCCGATGCGCGCACCGAGATGCGCCGCATCCTGCGCGAGGTGCGCGCCGGCCATTTCACCCGCGATCTCATCGCGGACGCCGAGGCCGGCTATCCGCGCCTGAGCGCAAGCCGCGCGGCGGCAGCTTCGCATCCGATCGAAGAAGTCCGGCGTAAGCTCAAGGAATTGAAACAATAGGAGGGCAAAATGGCGAAGGTGCTTTGCGTGCTCTACGCGGATCCGGTCGACGGATATCCGAACGCCTATCCGCGCGACGGTCTGCCCGCTTTGGGCAATTACCCCGATAGCCAGACCCTTCCCTCGCCGCGGGCGATCGACTTCGAGCCGGGCTCCTTGCTCGGCAGCGTCTCCGGCGAGCTCGGCCTGCGTCCCTTCCTCGAGCGCCTCGGCCACGAGCTTGTCGTCACTGCCGACAAGGACGGCCCGGATTGCGAGTTCGAGCGAGCGCTCGGCGACGCCGAGATCGTCATCTCCCAGCCCTTCTGGCCGGCTTATCTCACCGCCGAGCGGATCGCCAACGCGCCCAAGCTTAAGCTGGCGGTCACCGCCGGCATCGGCTCGGACCATGTCGATCTCCAGGCGGCGATCGAGGGCGGCATAACCGTCGCCGAAGTCACCTATTGCAACTCGATCAGCGTCGCCGAGCACGTCGTGATGATGATCCTGTCGCTAGTCCGCAACTATCTCCCGTCGCACGACTGGGTGCGCCGGGGCGGCTGGAACATCGCCGACTGCGCCGCCCGCTCATACGACCTCGAAGGCATGCATGTCGGCACCGTCGCCGCCGGCCGGATCGGCCTCGCCGTGCTCAGGCGGCTGAAGCCGTTCGACGTCCATCTCCATTATCACGACCGCCACCGGCTGCCCGCCGCGGTCGAGACGGAGCTCGGCCTCGTCTGGCACGACTCGGTCGAGGAGATGGTGCCGCACTGCGACGTCGTGACCATCAACTGCCCGCTCCATCCTGAGACCGAAAATCTCTTCGACGAGGCGATGATCGCGCGGATGAAGCGCGGCGCCTATCTCGTCAACACCGCGCGAGGCAAGATCGCGGACCGCGATGCGGTCGCCCGGGCCCTCGAAAGCGGCCGCCTCGCCGGCTATGCCGGCGACGTCTGGTTCCCGCAGCCTGCGCCCGGGGACCATCCCTGGCGGACCATGCCCCATCACGGAATGACGCCGCACATTTCGGGCACGTCGCTGTCCGCCCAGGCGCGCTATGCCGCCGGCGTGCGCGAGATCCTCGAATGCTGGTTCGAGGGGCGCCCGATCCGCGACGAATATCTGATCGTCGAAGGCGGCCGCCTCGCCGGGGTGGGCGCCCACAGCTACAGCGAGGGCGACGCCACCGGCGGCTCAGGCGAAGCCGCGCGGTTCCGAGGATGAGCGAAGACCGGCCAGTGATCTTCACCGAAAGCGAACGGCTGATCCTGCGCCGGCCGCGACCCGAGGATCTCGAGCCGATGGTGGAGAGCTGGGCCGACCCGGAGATGAACCGCTTCATTCCGAAGCGGCCCGATTACCGCCTGTTCATCGCGACGCTGATCCGCGACATGCAGGCCAAGTGCCCCGGCGAGACGGAGCCGGGAGGTCCCTGGTACCAGTTCGTGATCGAGCGGCGGGAGGACAGCGCCCTGATCGGCGATCTCGGCGCGGGCTTCTGGGTGCCCGGCGAGCGCCAGGTCGAGATCGGCTACCGGGTTCGTCCCGCCTTCCACCGCATGGGTTATGCCCGCGAAGCCGTCGCCGCGCTGATCGACTATCTCGTCCGCGAGCACGGCATCCATCGCTTCGTCGGCATCGCCGCCTCCCCGAATGAAGCCTCGAAAGCGCTGCTGCGCGACCTCGGCTTCCGCCACGAAGGTCATTTCAGGCAAAGCTTCCTGTGCGACGGCCAATGGCTCGACGACGACTATTACGCTTTGCTCGCAGAGGAGTGGCGAATGCCGCCGGTTTGAGCGGAACCGACTCAGCCAGGCTCGCGGCGCTCCGCGACATAGATGTGGGCCGGGATGCGCGCCGGCGGCGGCACGGCGAAGACGAAAGTGAGAACCGCCATCAGCACGATGTCGACGAAGCCCAAAGGCGGGAAGGCGGCGCGGGGATCGATGCCGGCGAGGAGCTCGCGCGCCAGCGGCACTTGGCCCTCGGGAATGGTGACGCGCACGCCCCCGAGCGCGACGGTGATCCATTCGACGCCGACATGGCCCTCGCCGATCGTCGAGGCGGCGACGCCGTTGGTGCGCAGCAGGCAGAGCAAGGCGTAAAGCTCGGCGCGGCTGTAGACTGCGGCGATCGTGACGAGCCGGCCCTCCTCGTCTTTCACCTAGTTCTGCCCGACCGGAACGGTGTGCGGCGGAGGCACGAAGACGGCGGCCGGGATCGGCGCGTCGGTTTCGATGGTCTGGACGTGGAGCACGATGTCGTGCGCCGGATCGCCGTCGCCCTGCCGGCCGGTGGTGGCCGAGCAGACGCCGCTCGGGAAGGTCCGGTAATCGCTGAGGTCGGCATATTCGCTGCCCGCGACGATCCTGCGCACACGGTGCGTCGTCCGATCCACCCAAAGCTCGAAGGAATCGGCGTCGTCCGGCGAGATGCGCAGCACGTCGTGCGGCTTCCCATCGACGATCCGGGTGCCGGCGATCTCCATTGCCGCCGGGAAGCGCGCAGGGAAGTACCAGCCCGAGCTGCTCAGATAGGCGTCCCGGCGATAGCGGCGAAGGCGCGCGGCGTCGCTGCCGAACTCCGCTTCGCCGCCGGCAATCTGCCAATATCCGGTGCCGTAATAGCCGAACTGGCGAACCAGCCGGCCAGCGACCCGATTCTCCATCCTCGTCTTGAGCGTCCGCATGTCATGCCAGATCTCGTAGGGCACTCCGGGCCGCCCGGGCAGATCGACGGTGCCGGTCTCGTGCCAGCCCTGCACCCTGTCCCAGGCGGCGCCGCCGCAGGCCGCCTTCATCTCGGCGACGAGCGCGGCCGCGCCGCGCGGCGCCTGCGCCGCCGGAGGAAGGACGCTTTGGCCCGTGCAGCCCGCGGCGAGCAGGAGAAGGGCGAGGCTCCGGATGTTCATGCGGCAAGCTTCCCACAGCTTCGTTGCGGCGACAATCCATCGATGCGCGCGGGGGCAGCGATCATTTCCTGCCGAACAGTTTTTCGATGTCGCCATGGGCGAGCTTCACCCAGGTCGGACGGCCGTGATTGCACTGGCCCGAATGCGGCGTCACCTCCATCTCGCGCAGCAGCGCGTTCATCTCGGCGACGGAGAGCAGCCGCCCGGCGCGGACCGAGCCGTGGCAGGCCATGGTCGCGGCGACAAAATCGAGCCTTTCCTTGAGGCTGAGCGCTTCATCGAAGGCGGCGAGCTCGTCGGCGAGGTCGGTCACGAGGCCCTTGACGTCCCCGGCGCCGAGCAAGGCGGGCGCGGCGCGGACGAGGACGGCGCGCGCACCGAAGCGCTCGAGCTCCAGGCCCATTTCCTCGAGCTCGGCAGCGCGGCCTTCGAGCCGGTCGCAGGCGGGCTCGTCGAGCTCGACCACTTCAGGGAGCAGCAGCGCCTGGCGGGCGACCCCGCCATTGGCCATCGCCTTGCGCATGCGCTCGAGGACGAGGCGCTCGTGCGCGGCATGCTGGTCGACGAGGACGAGGCCGTCCTCGGCCTCGGCGACGATATAGGTGGCCGCGACCTGGCCGCGGGCGACGCCGAGCGGGAAGCTGCGCGCATCCGGAACCGGGCCGGTCGCGGCCTCGCCGCGCGCCGCCGGCTGGAACGCGGAGCGCTCCTCGAACACGCTGGATTGCCCCGGAGCGGGGTTGGGGAAGCTCGGGCTGCGCATCGGCATCGGCTCGGGCCGCCAGCCCGAAAAGGTGGCAGGCTGCTGCGCGGAGCGGTGACCGGCCGCCTCCAGCGCGTGGCGCAGGCCGCCGACGATGAGGCCGCGTATGCCGCCGGGGTCGCGAAAGCGGACCTCGGTCTTGGCCGGGTGGACGTTGACGTCGACCTCCTCGCGCGGAACCTCGACGAACAAGGCGACGATCGGGTGGCGGTCGCGGGCGAGGAGATCCTGATAGGCGGCGCGCACCGCGCCGATCAGCAGCCGGTCCTTCACCGGCCGGCCGTTGACGAACAGATATTGATGATCGGCGACGCCGCGGTTGAAGGTGGGCAGGCCGGCGACGCCGCCGAGCCGGGCCGTGCCGCGCTGATAATCGATGCCGATGCTGTTCTCGGCGAGGCCGCGGTCGGTGACGCCGGCGACGCGGGCGGCGCCGTCCTCGCCGGGCTGGACGGAAATGGCGCGGCGCCCTTCATGCTCCAGGCTGAAGCCGATATTGGGCCGCGCCATGGCCAGCCGCTTCACGACGTCGACGCAGGCGGCATATTCGGACCGGTCCGAGCGCAGGAACTTGCGCCGCGCCGGCACTCGCGCGAACAGGTCCTCGACGACGATCCTGGTTCCGGGGGGAAGCGCGGCCGGCCCCTCCCCCGCCAGCGTGCCATTGTCGACGATGCGAGACCAGCCGTCGGCGCCGCGCACCCGGCTTTCGATAGCGACCCGGGCGACGCTGGCGATCGATGGCAGCGCCTCGCCGCGGAAGCCCAAAGTCGTGACGTCTTCGATCGCGTCGCCCGGAAGCTTCGACGTCGCGTGGCGCTCGAAAGCGAGCGCCATTTCGTCCCGATCCATGCCGCAGCCGTCGTCGGAGACTTCGATCCGCTCGATGCCGCCGGCGCGCAGCGAGACCGCGATCCGCGCCGCGCCGGCGTCGATCGCGTTTTCGACAAGCTCTTTCAACGCGCTGGCGGGTCGCTCCACCACTTCGCCGGCGGCAATGCGGTTGACCAGATGCTCCGGGAGGCGCCTTATTGACATGGGTTCCTCCCTAGCCCAAGCGGCGGCGTCCCGCGAGCATGACGTGCACGTGAATATGGCGCTGGCGACGGGGCCATTCTATAGAGGCAAATCCCGGGGGCAGGCCGGTTTTCGGCGCGTTGGCCCCATCTGGAAGCGAGTATCCAAATGTCCTTTTTCCGCTTTCTGAAATTCCCCTCGCACGACATGGCGATCGATCTCGGCACCGCCAATACGGTCGTCTACGTGCGCGGCCGCGGCATCGTCCTGAACGAGCCCTCGGTGGTCGCGATCGAGACGATCAACGGCGTCAAGCGCGTCAAGGCGGTCGGCGACGACGCCAAGATGATGATGGGCAAGACCCCCGACCAGATCGAGGCGATCCGTCCCCTGCGCGACGGCGTCATCGCGGACATTGACGTCGCCGAGCAGATGATCAAGCATTTCATCCAGAAGGTCCACGGCAAGCGCCGCTTTCCGCGCTGGCCCGAGATCGTGATCTGCGTGCCGTCGGGTTCCACCTCCGTCGAAAGGCGCGCGATCCGCGATGCCGCGTCCAATGCCGGCGCCTCGCAGGTCTGGCTGATCGAGGAGCCGATGGCGGCTGCGATCGGCGCCGACATGCCGGTCACCGAGCCGATCGGATCGATGGTCGTCGATATCGGCGGCGGCACCACCGAGGTCGCCGTCCTCTCGCTGCGCGGCCTCGCCTACACCACTTCGGTGCGCGTCGGCGGAGACAAGATGGACGAGGCGATCTCCTCCTACGTCCGGCGCAACCACAATCTGCTGATCGGCGAAGCCACGGCCGAGCGGATCAAGAAGCAGGTCGGCATCGCCAAGCCGCCGCCCAACGGCTCGGACGGGCTCACCGTCCACATCAAGGGCCGCGATCTGGTCAACGGCGTGCCCAAGGAGATCACGATCAACCAGCGCCAGATCGCGGAGGCGCTGTCGGAGCCGGTCGGGACGATCGTCGAGGGCGTCCGGATCGCGCTCGAGAATACCGCGCCCGAGCTTGCCGCCGACATCGTCGACCAGGGCATCGTCCTCACCGGCGGCGGCGCGCTGCTGCAGGGGCTCGACGAAGTGCTCCGCGACGAGACCGGCCTCCCCGTCACCGTCGCCGACGATCCCTTGACCTGCGTCGCTCTCGGCACCGGGCGGGCGCTGGAAGAGGAGATCTTCCGCGGCGTCCTGCTGACGGCCTGAGGGGAACGGGAACATGGCGCCGCCGTCCAGCCGGCGCCCGGGCTTCTCCCGCAGGGCGCAATATGGACTGTTCATCGGCTATGTCGTCGCCGTGGCCGGAATCCTGTTTGCGATCCTTTTGCTCGTCATCGCCGCCATCGATCCGCGCGGCTTCGCCGCGGTGCGCGGCGCGGCGCTCGATGCGACGGCGCCGATCAGCCGCGGCGCGAGCGCCGTCGGCGGCTTCTTCAGCGATCTGTGGAGCGGCATCGGCCACTATTGGCGCGCGGGATCGAAAAATGCGGAGATGAGTCGCGAGCTCGCCGGCGCGCGGCGACAGCTCGTCCGCGCCCAGGCGCTCGAGTTCGAGAACCGGCGGCTGCGCCAGCTGATCGGCGTCGCCGCCGAGACGCAGGACGAGGTGACTGTCGCCCGGATCGTCGGCTCGACCTGGACCTCGGGGCGGCGCTTCGCCACGCTCTCGGCCGGCACCCAGTCTGGCGTCGCGGTCGGCCAGCCGGTGCGCGCACCCGAAGGCCTGATCGGCCGCATCGTCGAAACCGGACGCTGGGCGTCGCGCGTGCTCCTCGTCACCGACGGCGCCAGCAACGTCCCCGTCCGCCTCGTGCGCGACGGCACGCCCGGCCTCGCCGTCGGCCGCGGCGACGGCACGCTCGCCATCCGAACGCTGGAAATAGGCCCCAACCGCTTCCGGCGAGGCGACCTCGTCGTCACCTCCGGCATCGGCGGCATCTTCCCGCCCGGCATTCCGGTCGCGCAGGTGATCCGGATCGACGACGACCTCGCCATCGCCCGGCCGGTGGCCGACCCTGGCCGGAGCGATTTCGCGATCGTCCAGCGGATCTACCAGCCGGCGGCGACTGGCGAGCTTGAGCAGAGCCCGGAGGAGCAGACCGCTCCGGTCACCGTCGCCGAGCCGCCGCCCGCAAGCGGACCGACCGCCCCGCAGACGCCCGCGCCGCGCCAGCAGAGCCCGAGCTACCAGCCGGCGCTGCAACGGCCACAGGCGCCGGTCCGGGAGCAGCCGCGATGAGCCGGATTGCGGGATCCACGGGGGAGGTCGCGAGACGCGATATGCGCCGCCGCTTCGTCCCCGTCGGCTCGACCATGGCGGCAAGCCTGCTCGCACTCCTCCCATTCGTCCCCGCCGCGCCGCTGGTACCCGAGGTCGCCCTCCTGGTCGTCATCGCGTGGCGGCTCTTGCGGCCGGAAATCTGGCCGGCGCACATGGCGCTCGGCCTCGGCCTGTTCAACGATCTCGTCGCCGGCCATCCGCTCGGCCAGTCGGTCGCCCTGTGGACGATGATCTTCCTCACCTGCGACTATGTCGACAGCTGGCTCGGCTTCCGCGACTATTGGATGGACTGGCTGATCGCGGCCGCGGCCATCCTCCTCCACGCCTTCGCCGCCTGGTACATCGCGGTCCTGATGGGAAGCGGGATCGAGTTTGCGGTGCTGGCGCCACAGACGATCGCGGGAATCCTCGCCTATCCCTTCGTCGCGCGCCTGGTGCTCGGCCTGGATCGCTGGCGGCTGCCGCGATGAAGAGGCGCGGCGGACCCCTCGTCACCGAGAACAGCCAGTCCTTCACCTTCTCGCGCCGCGCGTTCGTGCTCAGCGCCGGTCAGTGGAGCATCGCGGCCCTGCTCGCCGGGCGCATGGCCTATATCTCGATCGCCGACAATGAGCGCTATCTGACCATGGCCGAGGAGAACCGCGTCCACATGCGGCTGATCCCGCCGCGGCGCGGGCTGATCCTCGACCGGCACAACATACCGATGGCGATCAACCAGGCGGCGGTCCGCGTCGATCTCATCAAGGACCTGATCCAGGACGAGGCCCGGGTGATCGCGGAGGTGGCGCAGATCCTCCAGCTGCCGCCCGAGGAGGTTCAGCGCCTGCGCGACGAGCTCGCCCGCGCCCAGGGCTCGCAGCCGGTGCCGGTCGCCGACAATATCAGCCGCGAGCAATATTATGCGCTTTCGGTCCGCCTTCCCGAGCTTCCCGGCGTCGCGCCGCTGGAGGCATTCACCCGCAACTACCCGGAGGGGCCCGCGGTCGGCCATCTCCTCGGCTATGTCGGAACCCCCAATCGTCAGGAATATGAAGCCGAGGACCGGAACCGCCTGCTCATCACGCCGGGTTTCAAGGTCGGGAAGGAAGGCCTTGAAAAGGTGATGGAGCAGCGCCTTCGGGGTACGCCCGGCGCGGCTCGAGTCGAGGTTACTGCACGCGGCCGCCTGGTGCAGCAGCTCCAGACCCAGCGCGACGTCGCCGGGTCGCCGCTCCACACCACCATCGACGCCGGCGTCCAGAGCTTCGCGGCGCGGCGCCTCGGCGACGAATCGGGTTCCTGCGTCGTCATGGACTGCCGGACCGGAGACCTCCTTTGCCTCGCCTCCATGCCGTCCTACGATCCGAACAGCTTTTCCGACGGGATCAGCCGCTCGGAATGGCGGATGTTCTCGGCCGACGAGCGCCAGCCGCTGCGCAACAAGGTCCTGAACTCGCTCTATCCGCCCGGATCGACGATCAAGCCGATGGTGGCCATGGCCCTGCTGGAGGCGGGGATCGACCCGGACGACCGCGTCAATTGTCCCGGCGGCTTCCAGCTCGGCAACCGCTTCTTCCGCTGCCTCGGCACGCATGGCGGCATGAACATGCACACCGCGATCGCCAGGAGCTGCAACACCTATTTCTATTCGATGGGCCGGCGCATCGGCTACGACCGGATCGCGCCGGTCGCGCGTCAGCTCGGCCTCGGCGAGCGCTTCGACCTTCCCGTCGTGTCGCAGAGCTTCGGCACGATCCCCGACAGCGCCTGGAAGCGCCGCCGCTTCGAGCGTAACCCCAAGGCGATCGAGCGGCCGGACTGGACCGAGTCCGACACTTTGAACGCATCGATCGGCCAGGGCTTCGTCAGCCTCAATCCGCTCCAGCTCGGCGTCATGGCGGCCTGCATCGCCGCCGGACGCAAGCTCCGTCCGCGCCTGGTGCGCGGCGAAGGTCCGCAGCCGCAGGCCCTTTCCTACGCGCCCGACCATTTCGAGAAGGTCCGCCGCGGCATGTGGGAAGTGGTGAACGGTCACGGCACCGCGGGTGCGAGCCGCCTCCCCTTCCCCGACATCCAGATGTGCGGCAAGACCGGCACCGCCCAGGTGCGCCGCATCACCGGCGGTCAGCGCGGCCAAAGCGGCGCATGGCGCTATCGCGACCACGGGCTGTTCGTCTTCTTCGCGCCGTTCGAGCAGCCTCGCTATGCCGGCGCGGTGGTGATCGAGCACGGCCTCGGCGGCGCCCGCGCGGCGGCCCCAGTCGCCAAGGACGTCCTCACCTATCTGTTCGACAAGGACCGCGGCATGGCGGCGCTGACCGCGCTCGAGACCCAGTGGGGCGGCTCGCTCGCCGAGCGGATGGAGCGCCGCGCCGCCGCCTGGGAGGCCTCGCGCGGCCGCGGTTCCGCCGCCGCCGCCGGGACCGAGGAGACGGGCTGATGGCGCTTGCCTTTGTCCCGGCCCCGGTCGCCGAGCTGCCCTGGCGGCTCCTGTGGATCGTGCTCGCTTTGGGCGGCATCGGCGTCCTCGCCCTCTATTCGGTCGCCGACGGGGACTTTTCGCGCTACGCCTTGACCCATTCGATCCGCTTCGCCGTCTTCCTCGGCCTCGCTCTCTTCCTCTCCTATTTCCGGCCGCAGACGTTCCACGATTACGCCTTCCTCGGCTACGCGGGCGGCATGGTCCTCCTCGTCGCGGTGCTGATCATCGGCACCGTCGGCGGCGGCGCGAGGAGCTGGCTCGAGCTCGGCTTCGTCCGGATCCAGCCCTCCGAGGTGATGAAGCCGATCCTCGTCTTGTGCCTCGCCCGCTTCTACGCTCACGTGCCGCCGCGCGAGATCCGCAAATTCTCGGCGATCTGGCCGGTCGGCGTGATCCTCGCCCCGCCGATCTTCCTCATCCTCCTGCAGCCCGATCTCGGCACGACCATGCTGATCGTGCTCAGCACGATCAGCCTCATGTTCCTCGCCGGACTGCCCTTGCGCCTGTTCCTCGGCGGCGCGGCGGCGGTCGCGGCGGCGATCCCGGCCGTCTACTGGTTCCTGCTCCGTCCGCATCAGCGCGAGCGGGTGCTCATCTTCCTCGATCCGGATCAGGATCCGCTCGGCGCCGGCTATCACCTGAGCCAGTCCAAGATCGCGATCGGCTCGGGCGGGCTCACCGGCCGCGGCCTGCTCAACGGCACGCAGGCGAGCGGCGACTTCCTCCCCGAGCCGCATACCGACTTCATCTTTTCCGCCATCGCCGAGGAATGGGGCCTGGTCGGCGGCCTGGTCATCATCATCCTCCTCTTCCTTCTCCTCCATTGGGGGATGAGGGTCGCCCAGACCGCGAAGGACCGTTTCGACCGTCTCGCCGCCGCCGGCCTCACCCTCACCATCTTCTTCTACGTCGCGATCAATTTGATGATGATCATGGGGCTCGCGCCGGTCGTCGGCATCCCGCTGCCGCTCATATCCTATGGCGGATCGGCGATGCTCACCTGCATGATCTGCCTCGGCATGCTGATGGCGATCGACCGCGTCACTCGCCGCGACGCGCGCAAGAGCTGAGGCGCGCGCGATCGGTGCGCGCCATTGCATTCCGCCGCCACCTTTTCTAAGTGCCGCCTCTGCCCACCGGCACGGACGCATAGCTCAGTTGGTAGAGCAGCTGACTCTTAATCAGCGGGTCCCAGGTTCGAGCCCTGGTGCGTCCACCACCTTTCTGCAGCCGAGACTCTCGCTGACCGCGGCCGCGCGTCCGGCATTGTGGCAGCGCCGCCACGCGGCTAGGCGCGGGCGCAGGACGGAATGAATTCGAAAAGGAACGTCGCAGCGATGTGGAGATATTTCAGGGGCGCGACCGTGTTCACGATCGCCTGCCTCGGCCTGGCGGTCTGGCTCGGCTGGGCGACGACCGGTACCGTGGCGGGAACGCTCGGCGTCCTCTGGATCGTCGTGGTGCTCTCCGTGCTCGAAGTCTCGCTGTCGTTCGACAATGCCGTCGTCAATGCGACGGTCCTCAAGGACATGGACCCCAAATGGCAGAAGCGCTTTCTGACTTGGGGCATCGCCTTTGCCGTGTTCGGCATGCGCGTCGTCTTTCCGGTCGCGATCGTCGCCATCGCCGCGCGGGTCGGGCCGATCCAGGCGGTTCAGCTCGCGGCGCAGGACCCGGCGGAATATCAGCGGCTGATCACCGCCGCTCATGTCGGCATTGCCGGCTTCGGCGGCGCCTTCCTCGCGATGGTCGGCCTCAAGTTCTTCTTCGACCAGGACAAGGACATCCACTGGATCGGCGTGATCGAGAAGCGCCTGGCCCGGCTCGCTTCGATCGACGCGATCGACATCGCGTTCGTCCTGCTCACCCTCTACGGCATTTCGCGGATGCTCCATCCCGAAGAAGCCTCCGCTCTCATCAATGCCGGCATCTTCGGCATCCTCACGTACATCGCGGTCGAGGCCGTCAACTCGGTGCTCGAGCCGCCGGAGGTCGATCTCGCCAATGCGGCGGTGCGCTCGGGTCTGGGCGGCTTCCTCTATCTGAACGTGCTCGATTCGGCCTTTTCGTTCGACGGCGTGATCGGCGCCTTCGCCTTGTCCAACAACATCTTCATCATCGCGCTCGGCCTCGGCATCGGCGCGATGTTTGTCCGATCGATGACCATCCTGCTCGTTGAGAAGGGCACGCTCGCCCAGTACCGCTATCTCGAGCACGGCGCCTTCTGGGCGATCCTGGCACTCGCCGCGATCATGCTGCTTTCGGCCCGCTGGCACATTCCGGAGGTGATCACCGGCCTGATCGGCGCAGTGCTGATCGGCCTCTCCTTGCTCTGGTCGAGCCGCTACAACCGCAGGCGCAAGGCAGGCGAGCCGGCCGGCGATCCGCATACGCCGATTCGCCCGGGCGGGAGCCGGCTCGAAGAAAAAGAGGGGGGAGGAGCCTGAGGCCCCTCCCCTGCAGATCGGCCGGATCGGCGCGCGATCAGAAGCGGATCGAGGCGCGCCCGTAGAGGAAGCGGCCGTTGAAGCCGAACGGCGAGAAGCCCGAATAGGGCAAATAATATTGGTTGATCGGGTAGACGCCGCCGCCTTCCGAAGCCGGCCGCGGCCCAAACGGCGAGCGGTCCGGATAGACGTCGAACAAATTGTCCGCGCCGATCGCGAGCTCCAGGCGATCGAACGCCCGGTAGCGCAGCTCGAGGTCGGTCACCCACTTCGCGCCCAGCCTGATATCGTCGGGACCGAGGGCGGTCAGGCTGAGCGGATCGGCAAGAGGCGCAGTCGCACCCGGCGCGATCACCGAGCCGAAGCGGGTGGTACGGGCGGTGAGGCCGAAATTGCCCATCTCGCCGTCGGCGCTGAACACGATCTTGTCGCGCGGCTGGCCGTCGGTGAAGCGAATCCCCTCGACGCGGCCGAACAGGACGATGCCAGGGATCGTCGCGAGCGGGCCGAGATTGTTGAGCCGGTTCACGATCCGGGTGCGGTTCTGGTTGTAGGCGGCCGTGAACGTCCAGTTGCCGACCGTCCCGGTCTGCCAGCGATAGCTAGCCACCGCGTCGAGACCGCGGGTCCTGGTATCGAGACCGTTGATGAAGAAGCGCGCCGCACCGACGCTCTGGAAGCCGTTGGCGTCGAGCAAAGCCTTGACCGCGGCGTTGACGGCAGGCGTGCCGGCGCCGGCCGCGCCCAGATTCTCGGTGAGGACGATGCGGTTGTCGATATCGATGCGGTACCAGTCGAACGTCAGCGTGAGCCCCGGCACCGGATTGGCCGTCGCGCCGAGGCTGAGGTTGACCGACTCTTCCGGCTCGAGGTCGTTGGAGCCGAGCGCGCGGGCGACCGGGCTGTCGACCGCAAGCGTGCTGATGTCGACCGGCAGGCCGTTGATGAAGTTGGTCGACGTCGTCGTGAAATATTGCTGGTGCAGCGACGGGGCGCGGAAGCCGTTCGAGATCGAGCCGCGCAGCGCGAAGCCCTGGACGGGCTCGTAGCGCACAGCGAGCTTGCCGTTCAGCGTGCCGCCGAAATCGGAGAAATGCTCGTAGCGGCCGGCAAGGACGGTGGTGAAGCCCTCGAACAGATCGGCGTCGAGCTCGACATAGGCCGCCCAGCTGTTGCGGCTCTCGTCGGTCGCGCTGCCGGCGGGAATGCCCGGGAAACCCTGCGCGCCCGCGGGCGCGGCGCGGCCGGGGAAGCTGCAGACCCCGGTGCCGGCGTTGAACTGGCCGCCTTGCGCGGTGCAATTGGCCAGGGTCGTCGTGAAGGACGCGCGGAACAGCGGGCCGGTCTGATACGATTGCTCGTCGCCGGGCCGGATCTGGAAGCTCTCGCGGCGATGCTCGGCGCCGACCGCGACCGAAAGCGGGCTGGCGAGCCCCATGTCGAACTCGCGCGAGAAATCGAGATTGCCGACGAACTGGCCGTAGCCGAGGCCGCCGGCGTCGAAGGTCGTCTGACTGGCCGTGCCGAACGAGGTGTTGAGGCTGTTACGCACAGTATAGTCGAAGCTGTTGTGCCCATATTGCGCCGAAAAGTCGACCCGCCACCCGGCGACCGCGCCGCGGATGCCCGCCGTCGCGGAATAATCGTCGAGGTCGGTATCGATGTACGGCAGGAAGCCGTCCGGCGTCAGCGGCACGAAATTCTGGGCATTGGGCGTCTGGCCCGGCAGCAAGGCGCCGAAGTCGCGGTTGGCGGCGGCGTTCTGGTTGCGGTAATTGGCGGCGCTGAGCCCGTCGCGGTGGCCGTATGAGCCGAAGCCGTACAGCTCCCAGCCGCTGGCGCCGAGCGGCATGCCGGTGTTGAGGAAGAAGCTGTAATCCTCGGTCCGGGCGTCGCCGTAGCGGAACTGCAGCCGGTCGAAGGTGAGCTCGCGCGCGTCGAAGGCGGCGGTCGGCCGGTTGTAGTTCGGGCGGAGATCGTAGCCGGCGCGGTTGGTCGGGTTGCGGTCGCGATATTCGGCGGTGAAGTTGGCGAAGCCAGCGCCCAGCGGCACGCCGATATTGGCGCCGATCGTGAACATCTCACCGTCCCGCGCGCGGCGCTCACCCTCGGCGTTGGCGGCCAGCACGCGATTGTCGTTGGGATCTAGGAAAGGCTGACCCGCGGCGTTCGTCTGCAGGCTGGTGATCCGGGCGACGTCGCTCAAGGTCGTGTGGTAGCGGCCGTAGGTGGCGGTGACGCGGCCGCCGCTGGGCGCGTTGCGCAGCTGGATGTTGATCACCCCCGCGATCGCGTCGGAGCCGTATTGCGAGGAAGCGCCGTCGCGCAGCACTTCGATGCGGCTGATCGCCAGGCCCGGGATCATGTTGAGGTCGACCGCCGCGCTGCCGCGCCCGATCGTGCCGTTGATGTTGAGCAGGGACGAAACGTGACGGCGCTTGCCGTTGACCAGCACGAGGGTCTGGTCCGGGCTGAGGCCGCGCAGCGTCGCCGGGCGCAGGGCATCGGTCCCGTCCGCGATCGAAGGCTGCGGGAAATTGAACGATGGGACGAGATCGTTGAGGATGCGGTTGGTCTCGGTCTGCCCGCTATTGGCGATCGCCTCGGAGCCGATGACGTCGATCGGCACCGGGCTGTCCGCCAGCGTGCGATCGGTCCGGCGGGTACCGGTGACGATGATCGCGTCGCCCTGCGCGATCTCCTCTTCCTGCGCGTCTTCCTGCGCGGCCTCGCCCTGCGCGGCGGGAGGGTCCTGCGCCTGCGCAGACGCCGGCGAAACGGCGAGGGCGGCGGCGGAAATGCCGGAAAGAAGCCAGGCGGTGCTGCGCGATGCTCTCATGATGTCCCCCTTGGAATGCTCGTAAAAATTCCCCTCGATGGCGCAGCCTAGACCATTCCGGCCATTTCCAAAGCTCTTTTTGCTGCGCTGCGGCAGCTTCCGCCCCTGTGGCCGGCGGAGCACAGTCGCGAGACAAAAAAAATAGCGGCCCCGAAAGGCCGCCATCTCTTTTGGGCTGGAACGCCGGATCAGGGCGAGCGCGGATCCTGCTCGCCCAGATTGCGGTCCTTCACCAGCTCGCGAATCAGGAATACGATCGCGATGATCGCGATGATCGGCAGGATCTGGCCGACGCCGCCGTCGTCCCCGTCGCGAAGGGAGCTGCCTTCGAGGCTCTCTTCCGCGGGCGCGAGCGGCGCCTGCGTCTGGGCTGCGGCCATGGTCGGTGCGGCCATCAAAGCGAAGGCGGCGAAAGCGGAGACGAATTTCTTCGAAGACATTGAGTTCACCCTTATTTCCGAGTTGGCCCCAGATGGCACAAAGACCGGGACCAATTCAACCCCGTCGTTGGCGTTCGTTCTCGAGACGGGCGCTGTCGATGATCCGCTCGACCTCGGGAATGATCTCCGGGAAGAAGTGCCTTTTGGGGGCGTCGAACAGGATCATGTACAGCCGGTTTCCGATCACCGCGCCGACGACCCGCCCCTGGCGCGTCACTTCGTTCCCGCCCAGATGCTCGTAATCGTACTGGAAGCCGGGCTGGCCGAGGAACGTGCGCGGCTGAAGACCCGTCATGGTGAAGCTGACCGATCCGGCGCGGATGCGGTAGAAAGTCTCGATCATCGAGGCGATCTCCGGCGGGGACATGTCGGCGCGGAAATTGGGCACCTGGCGGATGTCGCGCCGGCGCTGCCAGCGGACCAGCGGCCGGCCGTCCTCGAGCCCGCCGATGAAGGTGAGGCCGTCGAGCGGGAGGCCGTGGAGCGTCCAGTTCTCTTCGCGCGGGATGTCGTAGATCATGCGCGGCGTGCGGTTCCAGCGCATTGTCGGCGTGACCCGCATGGTGCGGGCGACGTCGTGCTCGCGCGGCTCGATCAGGCGAAAGCGCGGCGAACCGAAGCCGCCGGCACGGTAGCCGCCCTCCCCTCCTCCCCCGCCGGCACAGGCGGCAAGGGAGAGAGCGGCGAAAAATGCGATCAGGACCTTTTTCATGGCGCGTCCTATTGCTGGATCGAGTGGCGGACCATCGCCGCGTCGGGGGCGTTCGGCGCAAGCTGGAGATAGCGGGCGAGAGCGGCTTTGCCCTCGTCCCGGCGACCGGCCTGGATCAGGGCATAGCCGTGCATCCGCCACGCTTCGGGCGGCGCATCGGGATAGCGGACCGCGTCGGCGTAGCTCTGCGCGGCGAGCTCGCGGTCGCCGCGGCGACCGCGCAGGCGCACCGCCTCGGCCTCGTAATAGCGCAGCATCCCGGTCCAGCCGTCGGCTGCGAGGTTGCGGATGATGAAGAGACTGGCGCCCGGATCGTTGAGCTTGACCTGGTCGTCGAGCAGCATCTTGCGGTGATTGGCGAGGGCGGCGACGTAGCGGTCGCGGCCGCGGTCGAAAGTCCGCCCCGCCGTCCTCACTTCGGCGGCGGAGAGGCGCAGATCGGTCATCCGCGTCTCGGGCGCCGGGTGGCTGGCGAGGAGCGAATAGCCGCGCCGCGGCCGCCGCCGGCGCATCTCGGCGCTGGCCTCGGTCTCCTGGATGAGCTGGCGCCAGACTTCGGGCGCGGCGAGCGGCTCGTAGCCGGTCTCCGCCATCAGGCTCACGCCCATCGCATCGGCCTCGGCCTCGAGCTCGCGGCTATAGGCGGCGAGGGTGAGGATGGTGCCCAATTGGGCGAGCCGGACGGCGTCGCCGAGATAGACGCCCGACGCCGCGCCTCCCACCCCCGCGCCCATCGCGAAGATGGCGAAGAGGTCGGTGCGCCGGCGCACGTCGCGCCAGCGGCGGATATGGTGGCGGCGCAGGAAATGACCCGCTTCATGGGCGATGACCGCGGAAAGCTGGGCCTCGTCGCGCATCCGGGTGAGCAGCCCCGAGAAGACGACCATGAAGCCGGTCGGCGCCATGAAGGCGTTAAACTCGGGAATCCGCGCCAGATAGATGCGCAGATCGTTGGCCGCGACGCCGCCGACGCGACCGACGATCGACCTGAGATAGGAGACCAGATTGGGGTCGGTGATCAGCAGGTTCGAGCCTGCGATCTCCTGCTCGACCCTTTCATACTCCGCCCACATGCCGCGCTCGTCGGCGTCGGTGGGGCGATAGCCGGGCCCGATCAGCGGGCGCATCGCGCCGGGGCTCACCCGCGCCAGGGCCTCGCCCGCACCGATCAGGCCGGTGCAGCAGGCGCAGCCCATGCCGGCGAGCATCATCCGGCGGGTCAGTGGAAGGGCGTCATGCATGCTCGTTACTCGCTTTACCAGGTGACCCCATCCGCCTTGTCAATTGCGTCTGTTGCGGACGTTTCGCCCCGCGCGCATGTGGCCGAGCAACCGGTCGACGAGCTGGGCCGCACCTTCGCGGGTGCGGATGTCGCCGGTCTGCGCGCGCAGCACGTTGAACCACACCACCTCGCCGGTGCGCAGATCGACCAGGGACGCATAGGCCTGCTGCGACCCGCCGCCGATCTGCGGTGCGCAGAAGCCGATGAGGCAGCCGGCCACGCCCAGAACCTGGAGAGCGATGCGTCCGCTCGACGCATAGCTGTCCTGGGCGTTGAGGAAGAGCGCATAGTCCATCCCCGTCGCCTGACCGAGTCGGACGGCATCCTGGCCGAGCGTCCAGTCCAGCCCCTGGCGGCGCTTGGTGGGCAAAGTCAGCCCGGCGTAGCGGTGGACGACGATGGCGCTGCCGACCGCGCCGAACAGGCGCTCGATCTCGGCGACCTCCTCGTCGCTCATGCCGCGCACGCCGCCGCGGGTCTCGAGGATCTCGGTGCGCCCGCCTCGGGCCGCCTGCTGCTGGCGCAGCGCCTCGAGGATGTAGCCGCGCGCCTGCTCGGTCCATTCCGCGCGCGGCTCGACAAGGCCGCCGGTCTGGATCTGTCCGACGGACACGTAGGGCCGCATCACCAGCAGCGAGAAATCGCCTTGTGGCGGGCTGAACTCGACGTCGGCGAATTGGCGCGTCTGCACGCAGCCGGCCAGCGCAAGCGAGGAAGCAGTGAGGAGGACGAGCGCGGACCGGATCATGACGCGACTCCTGGACGGTCGAATGCGTGGACGTTGCAAGAAAAGGCGAATGAAAGCAATGCTTTCGCATCCCCATAAGGCGAGCGGCGGATGACCACGCACCTGTTGCGGACCTAAAACGAAGCGCAGTAGGAGTCGATCCGTCGTCAGGCGCGGCGCAGGCTTTTCAGTCGCAAAGCAGCCAGCGAGCCGGCGAGCGAGCCGGCATAAGCGATCAGGAACGAGAGGCCGAGGACCGTCAGCATGAAGAGCGCAATGCCGAGCCAGTGGCCGCTCTCGTCGTTGCTCCAGGACGAAAGGCCTGCGATGAGCGCGACCCAAAGACCCGCCGTCCAGCGCCGCAGCCGGTGACGCGCCTCCATTGTGCAGGCGAGCTGCCCGATAAATGCCAGGGCAGCCGGGGGCACGAACATCAAAAGGAACAGGGAAAGAGGGGCGTCCATCGCGCCCGCAGACTGGCGCAGGCCGCCTAGTCCGGCAAGCCGCCTGCTCAGGCGGCGTGGCGGAAGAGGCCGGCGCCGATGAAGCCGGTGTCGGCGAGGGCGATCGCCGTGCCGCAGAAGCCGCATTCGGCGGAGAGGCGTCCGACATACCAGTGCGTCCGCCCGCAACCCGGGCAGCGATTCAGCTCGCCGGGATGATAAACGGGCAGGAAGCCGCGGCGCGCGGGATCGTGCGCGAAGGTTCTGTTTCCGCTGCTCTCGATCGTCCTCAACATCGTCTTCACTCCTCATCGCATCACATCGTGCGACGAGTCGTTCTTTTCCATCGGTGAGTTGAACGAATTATGAATGGTTGCGCGTCTGCAACAACTGAAACGCGAACGCCACGCCCGCCACAGAGACGCCTGCCATGATCGAAACACGATAGTTGACACGGGCCGGGGCCGCACGGAGACCGGGTCATGGCTCTGCGACTGCTCTTCCACCCTTTCTCGTCCTTCTGCCAAAAGGCGCTGATCGCGCTTTACGAGCGCGACCTGGCCTTCGAGCCTGCGATCGTGGACCTGGGCGACAAGGATCAGCGGGCCGCTCTCGAGGCCTTGTGGCCGATTTCCAAATTCCCGGTGCTGCGCGACGAGGAAGTCGGCGAGACGATCGCCGAGGCGAGCCTGATCGTCGAATATCTCGACCGATTCGGGCCTGCGGCGCCCTTGGTCCCAGCGGAGCGCGATGAAGCGCTGCGGGTCAGGCTCTGGGACCGGGTCTTCGACAATTATGTCGAGCTCCCGCTGCAGAAGGCGGTCGGCGACACTTTCCGCCCCGCTGAGGCGCGCGATGCGTTCGGCGTCGAGGAAGCCAAGTCCCAGCTCCGGCGCTCCTACGCGATGATCGACGCGGAGCTGGCACGGACCGGAAGCGAGTGGATTGCCGGATCCGCATTCACGCTCGCAGACTGCGCGGCCGCCCCCGCCTTGTTCTACGCCAATATCGTCGAGCCATTCGAAGCCAGCCAAAGCCTGTCCAATTATTACGGCCGCTTGCTGGCGCGCCCGTCCTTCGCGCGCGCGGTCGAGGAGGCGCGGCCCTATCGCGCCTTCTTCCCCCTTCCCTGGCCTGATTCCTACCGCTGAGCGCCGGCATGGCTGAAGAGCAGTCGCTGTTTGCCTCGATCCGCATCAGCCCGATCGCAACGGTCGTCACCAACCCGCGGCTGGCCGACAATCCGGTGGTCGCCGCCAATGCCGCTTTCTGTGCGCTCACCCTCTACGATGAAGCGGAGACCGTGGGCCGGAATTGCAGGTTCCTCGCCGGTCCCGCCACCGAGCCGGGCCAGACTGAGCGGATCCGCGAGGCCGTGCGCTCGCTCCGGCCAACGCTCACCGAGCTGCTCAATTACCGCAAGGACGGCACGCCGTTCCGCAACGCCGTGCTCGTCGCGCCTTTGTGCGGGGCCGACGGAGAGGTGAGCTGGTTCCTGGGCTCGCAGGTCGAGCTGCCGGGCGAAGCGCCGTCCATGCAGCGGCGAGAACGGGCGGCCGCGCTCGTCGCTTCGCTGTCGCCGCGGCAGCGCGAGGTGCTGCGCGAAATGGCCTCGGGCTACCGCAACAAGCAGATCGCCTGGCGCCTGTCGCTGAGCGAAAAGACGGTGAAGATGCATCGCGGGCTGCTGCTCGCCAAGCTCGGCGTCGCCACCAGCGCGGATGCGATCCGCCTGGCGGTCGAGGCAGGGCTCTAGGCGACTACGGCACAAGGTCCGTATCGTGCCGACAGGTTGCGGGCCTTATTCCGGATGGCACTCATCCTCCGTTCGAAAGGCTTCTTCATGTCGACCCGTTTCAAGATCACTGCCGTGCTCGCGGCTCTTCTCGCCTCCCCTCCCCTTGCCACCGCCTTCGCCGGGCCGGCGTCGGCTGTCGCCGCGCCGATGCGCGCGGCGCCGACGGTCGCAGGGATCGCCATGGCGTCCCCGCAGCACCGCACCCTCGTCGCCGCCGTCCAGGCCGCCGATCTCGCCGGCACCCTGTCCGGCTCGGGTCCCTTCACCGTCTTCGCGCCGACCGACGCCGCCTTCGCGCGGCTGCCGGCGGGGACGGTCGAGACCCTGGTGCGGCCCGAGAACAGGCCCGCGTTGCAGCGCATCCTCACCTACCACGTCGTTCCCGGCCGCGTGACATCGGCCCAGCTCGTGCGCGCAATCCGCGCCGGCCGCGGCACCGCGCGGCTGACGACGGTCCAAGGCGGCACGCTGACGGCCAGGCTGCAGGGCCGCAACGTGGTCCTGACCGACGAGGCGGGCGGGCGCGCCACCGTCACTCGAGCCGACCTGATCGGGTCGAACGGCGTCGTCCACGTCACCGATGCGGTCTCGATGCCGCGCTGATCCGGTCCGGGCGCGCCTTTCTCCCCCTGGAGGAGGGCGCGCCCGCTGCCGGTTCAGTAGAGGATGTAAGGCCGCCGTTCCTCGGCCCAGCCCTCTTCGTCGGGCCGTGTCGCCGCGTCGAGGTCGCCCGCCTGTGCGGCCGCATCGTCGACCCACTCGCGCAGGCCCGGCCCGCCGTTGATGACGTCGATCGCGAGCTTGTCGAATTCATATTCGTACGGAAAATCCCGCCACAGATCGTAGTCCGGCCAGAGGCGCCGGATCGCCTTGAAGGCGAGCGCCTGCAGGCGCCACGGGCGGAAGGCTCCATGATCGTAGGCCGGGCCTTCGGCGTGGAAATGGAGGCCGTTGCACAGCTTTCGCGCGTGCTTGTGGAAAGTGGGCTCGAACCAGGTCTCGCGGATCAGGCAGCCTTCCAGCCACTCCGGCGCGAGCGTGCGCATCTCCGCGAGGATCGCGCGGGCCTCGATGTCGGGCGCGCCGAAGATCTCCAGCGGACGCGTTGTGCCGCGGCCTTCCGAGAGCGTCGCGCCTTCGAGCATCACCGTGCCGGCATAGGCGCGCGCCATCGATATGTTCGGCGCATTGGGGCTCGGATTGACCCAGACGCGCTCCGCCGGCCAGCCGAAGCCGGGCGCGGCGTCGGGCCCGTAGCCCTCCATCTCGATCACCGCGTAGGCGACGTCGAGCTTCATCCTGTCGATAAACCAGCGACCGAGCTCGCCCAGGGTGAGTCCGTGGCGCATCGGCATCGGTCCGGCCCCGACGAAGCTCTCCCAGCCCGGCAGGAGGGTCAGCCCCTCGATCGGTCGGCCGGCCGGATTGGGCCGGTCGAGGACCCAGACCTCCTTGCCGTGCGCCGCCGCGGCCTCGAGCACGTAGAGCAGGGTCGTGATGAAGGTGTAGATGCGGCAACCGAGGTCCTGGAGATCGACGAGGATGACGTCGAACGTGCCCAGCGACTGGCCGGTCGGGCGCCGCACCTCGCCGTAGAGGCTGAAGACGGGAATATGGTGGACGGGATCGGTGAAGTCGTCCGTCTCGACCATATTGTCCTGCTTGTCGCCGCGCAGGCCGTGCTGCGGCCCGAAGGCGGCGCTGAGCCTCAGGCCGGTCGCCGCGAGCGCGTCGAGCGAGTGCGTGAGGTCTTCCGTCACCGAGGCGGGATGGGCGAGGAGCGCGATGCGCCGGCCTTCGAGCGGGCGGCGGAGCGCGGGATCGGCGAGGAGGCGGTCGAGGCCGGTCTTCATGGCTTAGCCAAGTGGCGGCAGTTCGAGCGCAAAGCAATCGGGATGATGGAAATCGGGCGGCCCGGGAGGATGCGCCAGCGCCCAATAGGATTTGCTGCCGCTGAGTTCCTCGATCACCGCGGACAATCCGAGCCGCCGGCGGCCGAGCGAATTGAGCTGGAGAGCGACGCGCATTTCGAGCCGCTCTGCGCCGACGTCGGCCTCGACCCGCGGCGGCGGGAAGGTCGCCTGCTTCATTGCCCGGCGATAGCTGACGAAGCGGTAGCCCGCCCATTCGGTGGAGGGGGCGACATTGAGCTCCGCATAGCCGCCGCCGGCCTCGTCGGCGAGGAAGGCCTCGAAGCACGTATGCTCCCAGAGGCGGTCGGCACGGACGGATGCAGCGGGCTCGGCCAATGCGAGCGCGCCGATGCGCCCGCTGACGACGTAGCGAAGTCCGAGAATGCCCGCATCGGTTCGGGCGACATCGACTTCGATCGCAGCGACGCTTTCGCAGACGCTGTCCGGGTGAAGCGCCAGCCTGTGGCCCACCTGCTAGCCGAGCGCTTTCTTCAGCAGCGCGTTGACCACGCCCGGATTGGCCTTGCCGGCCATGGCCTTCATCGTCTGGCCGACGAAGAAGCCGAATAGCTTATCCTTGCCGCCGCGATATTCGGCGACCTTGTCCGCGTTGGCGGTGAGGATGTCGGCGATGACCTTTTCGATCGCGCCGGTGTCGCTCGTCTGCTTGAGGCCGCGCTCCTCGACGATCGTGCCGGCGTCCTGCCGTGTCTCCAGCATGATCTCGAAGACCTGCTTGGCGAGCGTTCCGGAAAGCGTGCCATCGGCGATGAGGCGAAGCAGCTCGGCGGCTTGGCGCGGCGTCACCGGGCTGTCCTCGATCGAATGTCCGAGCCGGTTCAGGGCGCCGAAGAGGTCCGAGATCACCCAGTTGGAGGCGCGGACCGCATTACCGTCGCCGAGCTCGGCAAGCAAAGCCTCGAACCAGCGCGCGGTCTCCACCTCGGCGGTCAGGACGGCGGCATTGTAGGGCGGCAGGCCCAGCGCCTCCTCGTAGCGGCGGCGCTTGGCGTCGGGCAGCTCGGGGAGCGAGGCCCGGCATTCGGCGAGGAAGTCCTCGCCGAGCTCGACCGGAAGCAGATCGGGATCGGGGAAGTAGCGGTAATCGTGCGCCTCTTCCTTCGAGCGCAGGCTGCGCCCTTCCGCCTTGTCCGGGTCCCAGAGACGCGTCTCCTGGACGATCGTGCCGCCGCTTTCGAGGACGTCGACCTGGCGGCTCGCCTCATGCTCGATCGCCGCCATGATGAAGCGCACCGAATTGACGTTCTTGGTCTCGGTCCGCGTGCCGAGCTCCCCGCCCGGGCGGCGCACCGAGACGTTGACGTCGGCGCGCATCGAACCCTGCTCCATATTGCCGTCGCAGGAGCCGACATAGCGCAGGATCGATCGCAGCTTGCGGACGTAAGCGCCTGCTTCCTCGGGACTTCTCATGTCCGGCCGCGAGACGATCTCCATCAAGGCGACGCCGCAGCGGTTGAGGTCGACATAGGAGAAGCTGGGATGCTGGTCGTGCATCAGCTTGCCCGCGTCCTGCTCGAGATGGATGCGCTCGATGCCAATCGTCTTGGCGGTCGACTCGTCCTTCTCGTCGGTGAGGATGGTGATCGCGCCCTCGCCGACGATCGGGTGGTAGAGTTGGCTGATCTGATAACCCTGCGGGAGGTCCGCGTAGAAATAATTCTTCCGGTCGAAGCGCGACCAGGGGTTGATCTGCGCCTCGAGCGCCATGCCGGTACGAACCGCCTGGCGGATGCATTCTCGGTTGGGGACCGGCAGCATGCCGGGCATGGCGGCGTCGACAAGGCTGACCTGGCTGTTGGGCTCGGCGCCGAAATCGGTCGAGGCGCCCGAAAACAGCTTCGCTTTTGATGTGACCTGGGCGTGAACTTCGAGCCCGATCACGACCTCCCATTCGCCCGTCGCGCCATGGATGCGATAGTCGCTCACCACCAGGCCTCCGGACGAGCGGTGAAGCCGGCGCGCTCCTCGAGGGCGAGGGCGGCGTCGAGCACGCCCTGCTCGTCGAGGGCGGGGCCGACGATCTGGAGGCCAAGCGGCAGGCCCTGGTCGTTGAGGCCTGCGGGGACCGAGATGGCCGGGAGGCCCGCCAGGCTTGCGGGGACGGCGAAGACGTCGTTCAAATACATGGCGATCGGGTCGTCGCTCTTCTCGCCGAGCGCGAAGGCGGCAGAAGGCGCCGTCGGCGTGAGCAGATAGTCGCACTCCGCCCAGACGCGCTCGAAGTCGCGGGCGATCAGCGCCCTCACCTTCTGGGCCTGGTTGAAATAGGCGTCGTAGAAGCCGGCCGACAGAACGTAGGTCCCGATCATGATCCGGCGCTTGACCTCCGCGCCGAAGCCGGCGGCGCGGGTCGCCTCGTACATTTCGGTGAGATTGCCGTTCTCCGGCGCAACGCGTTTTCCGTAACGCACCCCGTCGTAGCGGGCGAGGTTGGACGAGGCTTCAGCCGGAGCGATGATGTAATAGGCTGGCAGCGCATATTTCGTATGCGGCAGCGAGACCTCGACGATCTCGGCGCCCGCGTCGCGCATCAGCGCAATACCGCGCTCCCAGACCTTGTCGATCTCGTCGGGGACGCCTTCGATGCGATACTCCCTCGGGATGCCGATCCGCTTGCCGCGCACGTCGCTGGTGAGATTCGCCTCCCAGTGCGGCACCGGAAGATCGAGCGAGGTCGCATCCTTCGGGTCGAAGCCGGCCATCGCCTCCAGCATGATCGCGCAGTCCTTGACGTCGCGCGCCATCGGCCCGGCCTGATCGAGCGAGGAGGCAAAGGCGACGATGCCCCAGCGGGAGCAGCGGCCGTAGGTCGGCTTGATGCCGGTGATGCCGACGAAGGCGGCTGGCTGGCGGATCGATCCGCCGGTGTCCGTGCCGGTGACGGCGGGAGCGAGACGCGCCGCAACCGCCGTCGCCGAACCGCCCGAAGAGCCGCCGGGCGTCAGCGGCGCGTTCCCGCCATCGCTGCGCCGCCAGGGCGAGACGACCGGACCGAAGCCGCTCGTCTCGTTGGACGAGCCCATGGCGAATTCGTCCATGTTGAGCTTGCCGAGCATCCCCGCACCGGCGGCGAGGAGGTTGGCCGAGACGGTGGACTCGTAGGGCGGCTCGAAGCCTTCGAGGATGCGGCTGCCGGCCGTGGTCTGGATTCCTTTGGTCGAGAACAGGTCCTTGATGCCGACCGGGACGCCCGACAGGGGCTTGAGCGCGCCGCGCGCACGGTCGGCGTCGGCGAGGTCGGCGGCGGTGAGTGCACGCTCCGGCGTTTCGACCGTGAACGCGTTCAGCCCCCTCGCCTTCTCGACCGCCCCGACGAACGCCTCGGCGACCTCGCGCGCGCTGAACGCGCCGCCCCGCACGCCATCCCGGATCGCCGCGACGCCGAGATCGGTCAATGCGCTCATTCGATCACCTTGGGGACGGCGAAAAAGCCGTGCTCGGCGACCGGCGCATTCGCGAGCACATCATCCCGGATGCCGCCGTCGGTGACCTCGTCGCCCCGGAGGCGCAGGCGGTTGGGGATGACCGCCGTCATCGGCTCCACTTCGGCGACGTCCACCTCCTGCAGCTGCTCCACCCAACCGAGGATGTTGTTGAGCTCCGGGGCGAGCGCCGCGACCTCGGCATCGGTGACGGCGATGCGGGCGAGGCGCGCGATATGGCGGACGGTGGCAGCATCGACGGACATGGTGGCGGGCGCTAGCATTCGTGCTGCGCTGCATCAACAATACTTGCAAAGGCAGGTGCGATGCGCTTGGGCGCCCTGATGCTGGCGCGGCGTTTCCTCTGGGTGGTGGCGGGGCTGACGATCCTCTTCGTCGTCGCCGCGATCGGCTACAAATTGTTCGAAATGCAGCTGATGCGGATCGCCTTCGTCCCCAAGACGGAGTTCCGCGCGGTGCCGATGGCCAAAGGCGCGAGCTATGACCGGGCGGACCTGTGGATCGCCCGGCCCGGGATCGGCAACAATCCCACTTTGTGGACGCCGCGGGGCTTCGCCCCGACCGAGCGGCCCCAGGCGTCGGTCTTCTACGTCCACCCCACCTCTTTCCTCGAGCGGACCGCCTGGAACGCGCCGGTCGACGACGAGGAATCGCAGCGGCGCGCGCGTCTGTTCGTGCGCAGCCAGGCAAGCGCCTTCAACTCGGTCGGCGAAATCTGGGCGCCGAAATACAGGCAGGCCGCGTTCGGCGCCTTTCTCACCACCGAGGAGAATGCGACACGGGCACTCGACTTCGCCTATCGCGACGTCCTCGCCGCGTACGAAGCGTTCCTCCGCCAGGCACCCGCCGACCGTCCGATTCTCCTCGCCGCGCACAGCCAGGGCAGCCTCCATCTCACGCGCCTCCTCGCCGAACGCATCGCCGGCGCGCCCGAGAAGGCGCGGATCGCGGCGGTCTATATCGTCGGCTGGCCGGTCTCGATTTCCGCCGACCTGCCCTCGCTCGGTCTGCCCGCCTGCGAGCGCGCCGGACAGGCCGGCTGCATCCTCTCCTGGCAAAGCTTTGCCGAGCCTGCCGACCCGAAGATGGTGACGGACGTCTATGACGCGTCGCGCGGGAGCGGCGGCGCGTCGCGTGCCGGGACGCGGATGCTCTGCGTCAATCCGCTGACCGGAAATGCCGGCGATGCCGCTCCGGCCGCCGCGAACCGCGGGACGCTCATCCCGAACGAGGATTTCAGCGAGGCCGAATTCCGCCGCGCTGCGGTGCCGGCCCGCTGCGACGTTCGCGGATTCCTGCTGATCGGCGAGGATCCGCCGGAGTTCGGCGAGTACGTCCTACCCGGCAACAATTACCACGTCTTCGACTACAGCCTGTTCTGGGCGAACGTTCGCGCCGACGCCGAGGCGCGGCTCGCGGCCTTCCTCGCCCGATGATCACGACGAAAGCGGCCGAATTCCGCGACGCGCTTCCCGAAGGCGGGCGGCTCCTGGGCCTGGACCTCGGTACGAAGACGATCGGCGTCGCTCTGTGCGACGAACAGTGGACGATCGCGAGCGCAGCCGATCTCGTTCGCAGGGGAAGGTTCGGAGCGGATCTGGACCGGTTGCGCGGCATTGCCGAGGCGCACGGCGTGCGCGGCCTGGTGCTCGGCCTTCCGCTCAATCTGGACGGCAGCGAAAGCCCTCGCTCGCAATCGACCCGCGCCTTCGCGCGCAACCTCGCGCCGCTCGGCCTGCCGCTGCTGCTCTGGGATGAGCGCTGGTCGACCCAGGCGGTCACCCGAACGCTGATCGACGCCGATGCGAGCCGCGCTCGCCGCGCCGATCTCGTCGACAAGATGGCGGCCGCCTATATCCTCCAGGGGGCGATCGATGCCCTTACGATGGGCTGACCGCGCCTTGCTCCCTCATAATCGCAAGAACGATCAATGCTTTGCGCAAGCGCCGTCATGTTACGTCTGTAGCAGACCTCGTAGCATGCACTGGTGACAGCGACCTGCCGGATCGGCCGGCGGGGCCGCCTGTCGCCGGGATCGAAACCATGTACGCAAAGCTTGCCGTCACCGCCTTCCTCGCTTTTGCTCCCCTCGCCGGCGCCGCGGCGCAGCAAGGCGACCGCGCCTCGGGCACTGCCGAAGCGGTCCCCACCACCACCGAGCGCGCGCAGCCCGCCCGCCAGGAGCGGCTCATTTGCCGTCGCATCGGCCTTACCGGCCAGCCGACCTCGATGCGGCGCGTCTGCCTGACCAGCGACCAGTGGCGCCAAGTCGACGACGGCGAATAGCCTCCGCTTGTCAGCGGTCCTGCGAACTTGACTTTCGGGCCTGAATCCGCAAGAACGATCAATGTCCTTTGCGGATGGTAAAGGGCAGATATTCAGCAGCTTAGCGAGCGGCCCGCCGGCCTCCGGCGGGTCGTTCAGCGTAGGAGACGGGACCTTGATCAAGAAGCTTTCGATCGCGCTCATTGCCGCCACCGCCCCGCTCGCCGCCGTCTCCGCCCAGCCCGCGACGGGCGAATCGCCCGCCGCCGAGCAGACCGCTCAGGAGCCAGCCGACGCCCAGACCGACACTGCCCAGCCGCGCGAGGAGCGCTCGGCCGAGCGCCGCATCTGCCGCCGCATCGACACGACCGGCTCGCGCACCGGCGGCCAGCGCGTCTGCATGACCGCCGAACAGTGGCGCCGCGCCGACTATTGACGAAAGGGCGGGCGCGGCTTGCGGGAACAGGCCGGCGCCGGTAGCGTCCAAGGAGCAACTGGGGGGTCAATCCGTGCTCTTGAAACCGATCCGCACCATCGCGCTTCTCGCCGCCGCAGCGGCACCCCTGGCGGCGGCCGCTTCCGGGCCGGTTGCGCAGCCGCGCCCGGCCGACGGCCGCGAGACACGCGGGCCGCAGCCGGCGCGCGACGCGCCCGAGCTCATCTGCCGCAGCGTCGAGATCGCGGCCACCGGCGACACGCCGATGGTCTGCATGACCGCAGCCGAGTGGCGCCGGGCCGAGCAGTAAGCGAGGTTCCGCGGGGGACCCCCGAGCCGCTTTCCAGCTCTGGACAGGGCCTCGCGCAAGTGTAATGTGCGAATAATACACTCGCAGGGAGAGAATCATGACCAAGCCGATCCTGGCCGCCTTCGCCGCGGGCGCGTCCGCCCTCGCGCTCGCCGCTTGCACAACCGCCGAGACGACCGAGACCGCAACCGTCGCCGCCGCCGCGCCGCAGGCCGAACCGGTCCGCTATTCCGCCGCCGACTTCTTCGCGACCACCGCATACTCGCTGGCAGGCTCGCCGCGTTACGCCTTTTCGCCCGACGGGGCATCGCTGCTCATCTCGAGCGACCGCAGCGGCGTCTTCAACGCCTATCGCCTCCCGGTCGGCGGCGGCGAGCCGGTGCAGCTCACCAGCTCGGCCGACAATGCCACGTTCGCGATCAGCTATTTCCCGAACGACGAGCGCGTGCTGGTCACTTCCGATCAGGGCGGCAACGAGCTCAACCACGTTTTCGTCCGCCAGCCGGACGGGACGCTGCGCGATCTCACTCCGGGTGACCGCCTCAAGGCGCAGTTCGTCGGCTGGGCCGGGGACGGCCGCACCTTCTGGATCGCGACCAACGAGCGCAATCCGCAGATGTTCGACGTCTACGCGTACGACGCTCAGTCGCTGCAGCGCCGGCTGGTTTTCCAGAATGAGGGTTATCAGCCGGCGGCCATCTCGCCCGACGGCCGCTACGTCGCTCTCGTCAAGGCGCATTCCAGCGCCAACAGCGATATCTATTTGGCGGAGCTGGGCTCGAACGCCGCGCCGCGCCTGATCACCGAGCATCAGGGCAATGTCGAATATGGGCCCTACACATTCACGCCCGACGGCCGCTCATTGGTCTACGCTACCAACGAGCATGGCGAATGGAACCAGGCCTGGACGTACGACCTCGCCAGCGGCCGCCGCGAGCGCCTCGTCGCGGCCGACTGGGACGTGATGAACGTCAGCTATTCGCCGTCCGGCCGCTACCGCATCCATGCGCTCAACGCGGACGCTTCGAGCCAGGTCACGATCACCGACCGCGACGGGCGCGAGATCCGGCTGCGGGGCATTCCGGCGGGCGATCTCGGCGGCATCCGCTTCAACCGCGACGAGACCAGGATCGCCTTCACCGTCGCCTCCGACACCTCGCCATCGGATATCTTCGTCGCCGACCTCGCCACTGGCGCAGCCCGGCGGCTGACCACGGCGCTCAGCCCGCGCATCGACGAACGTCAGCTGGTCGAGGGGCGCGTAGTCCGCTTCGCCAGCTATGACGGTCTGCAGGTCCCCGGCATCCTCTACCGCCCGCGCGAGGCGAGCGCTGGCAATCCCGTACCGGCCATCGTCCTTGTCCACGGCGGCCCGGGCGGCCAGAGCCGGCGCGGCTATTCCGCCATGATCCAGCATCTCGTGAACAACGGTTACGCGGTCTACGCGATCAACAATCGCGGCTCGTCGGGTTACGGCAAGACCTTCTACCACATGGACGACCGCCGCCACGGCGACGTCGACCTGCGCGATGTCGTCGCGTCGCGCGACTTCCTCGCCAACATGGACTGGGTCTCCGATCGCGTCGCGGTGATGGGCGGCTCCTACGGCGGTTACATGACGGCGGCCGCGCTCGCCTTCCATCCCGAGACGTTCGACGCCGGGATCAACATTTTCGGCGTCACCAACTGGGTGCGCACGCTGGAGTCGATCCCGGCCTGGTGGGGCGCCAATCGCGTCGCCCTCTACGACGAGATGGGCGACCCTGCGAACGACGCGACGCGTCACCGGGCGATCTCGCCGCTCTTCCACGCCAACCGCATCCGCAGGCCGATGCTGGTCGTCCAGGGCGCCAACGATCCGCGCGTCCTCCAGGTCGAGAGCGACGAGCTGGTCGCGGCTGCGCGGGGCAATAACGTCCCGGTCGAATATCTCCTATTCCCGGACGAAGGCCACGGCTTCCTTCGGAAAGAAAACCGGATCCGCGCCTCGGAGGCCTATTTGACCTTCCTCAACCAGCATCTCAGGCGCTGATCGGCGGGGTGACGGAATAAGCGGGAGGCGCTAGAGGCCCGCCTCGTGAGCGCCTTCCCGCATCGTCACCTGCTCGGCATCGAGGGGCTCTCCAAGGACGACCTTCTCCTCATCCTCGACGAGGCGGAGCGATGGACGCAGTTCAACAGGCGGCCGCGCAAGGCCGACGACCGACTCAGCGGCCTGACCCAGATCAATGCCTTTTTCGAGAATTCAACGCGCACGCTCTTCTCGTTCGAGATTGCCGGCAAGAGACTCGGCGCTCAGGTGTCGAGCTTCCACCCCGCAGCGTCGTCGGTGAGGAAGGGCGAAAGCCTGATCGACACGGCGCAGACGTTGAACGCAATGGCGCCGGACGTGCTCGTCATCCGCCACGAGCAAAACGGTGCGGCCCATGACGTCGCTGCGGTGATGGACTGCACGGTGATCAATGCCGGCGACGGGCGCGGCGAGCATCCGACCCAGGCCCTGCTCGACGCGCTCACCATCCGCCAGCGCAAGGGCAGGATCGAAGGCCTGCGCATCGCCATATGCGGCGACATCCTGAACAGCCGCGTCGCCGGATCGAACCTGCGCGCCCTGCCCCTTCTCGGCGCGGAGGTACGCGCAGTCGCGCCAGCTTCGCTGATGCCCGAGACGCTTCCGCCTTCCGTGATGGGATTTACCGAGATGGATGAGGGCATAGCGGACGCAGACGTCGTCATGATGCTTCGCATCCAGCGCGAGCGAATGGCGCAAGCCGCTCCCGGCGCCCTCGACGATTTTCACCGGTTCTACGGCCTGACCCGCGCGCGCCTCGCCAGGGCGGCGCCCGATGCCACGGTCATGCACCCCGGGCCGATGAACCGCGGCGTCGAGATCGATGGCGACATCGCCGACGACCGGGATCGTTCGGCCATCCTCGACCAGGTGGCGAACGGCGTCGCGGTTAGAATGGCCTGCCTCGATCTCCTCACGCGCGCTCGGCGCGGCGGGTGAGGTCGCCAATCACGGCCTTTCGAGATTGCGAAACCGGGCAAAGCCTGAAACAAGTCGCCTCGACCAGAGCTTAGGAGAATTTCGGATGTTCGGTTCGTTGCTTGCTGTGTTGCTCGCCTCCGCCCAACCCGCGCCCACCGAGGAACCCGTCGACACGGGCGCAGAAGTCGCCGTCGAGATCGAAAGCGATGTCCGGGCCGAAGTACCGGCCGACGTACCAGCCGCCGAGGTGGAGGCGCCGGCCGACACCGAGGTCGCCGCAACTGCCGAAGTCGAAGCGGAGGCCGAAGCGGCTCCCGCCGAACCCGAGGAAGAAGTCATTTGCCGGCGGCGGCTGGTGCCCTCGGAGCGAATCGGCCAGCGCCACCGCGTGGTCCGCGACTGCCGGCCTGCTTCCGAATGGGGGAGCGCGACCCGCCGCCGCCGCGGCGGCAATTGATCCTATCCGATTTGCTGCAGAGCCGCGCCCGCGCCGCGCCGCAGCGGCGGCGGCGGTCCCCGCGATAAAGGCCGCATTCAGGAGCGGGGAGCGAGCAGGCATCTTCAAGTCCTGACATTGTCCGAGTATCGTTCCTTGCCGCATAGATTGCTGATCCTGTTCCTCGCCGGCGCGGCCCCCGCGCCGCTTTTCGCCCAGTCCGAGCCCGGCCCTGTCCAAGCGCCTCCCGCCGCCGACCCGGGCGTGGACGCTCCGCTCGAAGCCGAGCCGGTGCCAGGCGAAGCGACAGACGTTCCCGAAGGCGAGGTCGAGGACGAATCGATCATCGTAACCGGCCAGAGGCTGCGCGGGGCGGTCGACGTCGACATCCCCCCCGAAGTGCAGCTGGACCGCCGCGACATCCGCGCAACCGGAGCCGGCTCGGTCGCCGAATTGCTGGAGGCGATCTCGCCGCAGACGCGCAGCGGTCGCGGTCGCGGCGGCGACCGGCCCGTCGTGCTCCTCAACGGGCGGCGTATTTCCGGTTTCGGCGAGATACGCGATTTGCCGACCGAAGCGATCGAGCGAGTCGACGTCCTCCCGGAGGAGGTCTCGCTGCGCTACGGTTATCGCGCCGACCAGCGCGTCGTAAATATCGTCCTGCGTCGCCGCTTCCGGGCCGTGACCGGCGAGATCGAGGGCGGCTTCGCAACCGCCGGCGGGCGCGGCAGTTACGAGGCAGACCTAAATTATCTGAGGATCGACCGCGCCGGCCGCTGGAGCCTCGATGCCGAGTACAGCCACGCCGACCCCCTCTTCGAGAGCGAACGCGACATCCTCCAGACCGCCCTTGCGCCCGTCGGGATCGACCTTGGCGACTTCCGCACCCTACTGCCGCGAACCGATCAGCTGCAACTCAACGGCACGCTCAACCGCACCGTCCTCGGCGACGTATCGGCGACGGTGAACGGTCGGCTCGACGTCAATTCGAGCCTTTCGCGGCTCGGCTTTTTCGACGCGGGGGAGCGGCCGCTCACCCGCAACTCCGATACGCGGACCGCCCATCTCGGGCTCGCCCTCAACGGCGACATTCAGCCCTGGCGCTGGTCGCTCACCGGCAATTACGACAATGTCCTGAGCACGAGCAGGACCGATATCGCTGCCGGTACGGGCGTGCGAGGTCGCAATGAGACGCGCTCGCTGAGCTCCATCGGCACGACCGAGCTGGTCCTCAACGGCCCGATCGCAGATCTGCCCGCCGGTGAGCTTTCGGCCACTGTCCGCGCCGGTTTCGACATGCGCGACCTTGCGAGCAGCTCGCTGCGCGGGGGGGCGGAGACCGAGCGCGATCTGTCCCGCGACCGCGGCTCGCTGCAGGCCAGCCTCGACATTCCGATCGCCAGTCGTCGCCGCGCCTTCCTCTCCGACCTCGGCAATCTCTCCGCGAACGTCAATGCAGAGGTGGAGCAGCTCTCCGACTTCGGTACGCTGACCACGCTGGGAGCCGGCCTCAACTGGACTCCGATCGATGAGCTCAATCTCGGCGTCACGTGGACGAACGAGGATGGTGCCCCCTCCATGCAGCAACTTGGCGATCCGCAGCAGGCGACGCCGGGGGTTCGAGTGTTCGACTTCGTCCGTCAGGAGACGGTGGACGTCACTCGCCTCGAGGGCGGCAATCCCGGCCTAATCGCCGACAATCGCCGCGTCTTCACGCTACGGGCCTCGGCACGGCCGCTGGAGGACGAGGACCTCAGCATCCTCTTCAACTACAACAATAGCAGCATCCGGAACCTGATCTCCGGCTTTCCGACGGCGACGGCGGAGATCGAGGCGGCCTTCCCCGAGCGGTTCGTGCGCGGTGCGGACGGACGGCTGGTCCAGATCGACTCGCGCCCCGTCAACTTCGCCCGCGCCGACCGCAGCGAGCTGCGCTGGGGGATCAACTTCTCCGAGCCGATCGGCCCGCAGGGGCGGCGCGGCGGCAGTCGCTTCGGCGCCGGTGGCCAGGGACCGGCAGGCGGCCGTTGGCGGAGGGGCGGCGAGCGCGGCCCGGCTGGAGCCGCAACCCAGGCTCCTACGCCGGTTCCGTCCGGCCAGGCGCCACCTCCTGCCGAGAGGACTCCTCGGGGTGAAGCGCCCGGCACCGCACCTCCTGAAGGCGGCGCGAGGCCCCGCGGACGCGGCGGCTCCGGTGGTGGCGGCGGCGGGCGCGGCGGCTTCGGCGGCGGCGGCTTCGGCGGCGCAGGCGGCGGCGGGCGGCTCCAGTTCGGCCTCTTCCACACCGTTCATCTGGAGAACGAGATACTGATCCGCGAGGGTGTGCCCGCATTGGACCTGCTCAACGGCTCGGCGACGGGAAGCCGCGGCGGCCAGCCGCGCCACGAGGTCGAGCTCCAGGCGGGTATTTTCCGGAACGGCCTCGGTGCCCGCCTCACCGGCAACTGGCAGAGCGGGACGTTCGTGCGCGGCACGCCGGATCCAACCGGGACAGCTCGCGGCGATCTGTTCTTCTCGAGCTTCTCGACGGTGAACCTGCGCCTCTTCGCCGACCTTGGCCAGCAGCGCTCTCTGGTGCGTGCGGTGCCGCTCCTGCGCGGCGCACGGGTAACCGTGGCGATCGACAACCTGTTCGACAATCGCCTCGAAGTCCGCGACGCCAACGGCGACACGCCCTTCAGCTACCAGCCCGATTATCTCGACCCGCTTGGACGTTCGGTCCGCATCAGCCTGCGCAAGCTCTTCTTTTGAGCTGCTGCGCACGCTAGCGCCGCGGCGATGGACGCCGAGCCCTTCGACCGCGCGCTACGCAGGCTGCGACGCGACCGCGCCGCCGCACTCCCCGTGGACGCGGACTATCTCCTCCGCCACGCGGCGGATGAGCTTCTCCACAGGCTGGGCGCCGTGAAACGCGATTTCGCGCGCGCGCTCGTGCTCGGCAATGGCAGCCCGGCACTCGGCGAGGGGCTGGCCGAGCGCGGCCTGGCGGTAACCGTCGCAGATGCCGGGCTGCGCTTCGCCACGAGCGGGGTGCAGTGCGACGAGGACCGCCTGCCCTTCAGCGCTTCGTCCTTCGATCTGATCGTTTCGATCGGCGTTCTCGACACCGTCAATGATTTGCCGGGCGCGCTCGCTCTGATCCGCTCGGCGCTCCGGCCCGACGGCCTCTTTCTGGGCGCCTTCGCCGGTGCCGGCAGCCTGCCGCGCCTTCGCCGTGCCATGCATGCCGCCGAAGAAGCCGAGGAATCCCCCGCGTCGCCGCGGATTCATCCGCAGATCGACCTGCGCGCAGCGGGCGATCTCCTGTCCCGCGCCGGCTTCGCTTTGCCAGTAGTCGACGCAGAGACGCTCACGGTTCGTTTCTCCTCGCTTGCGGGACTCGTCTCGGACCTGCGGGCGATGGGCGCCACCAACATCTTATGCAGCCGGTCGAAGCGGCCGATCGGCCGGACCGGCCTGGCGGCGGCGATGGCCGACTTCGCCGGTCAGGCGGACGGCGACGGCAAGACCGGTGAGCGCTTCGAGATCGTCTATCTGATCGGCTGGGCGCCCTCCCCCGACCAGCCGAAGCCGGCACGGCGCGGCAGCGCGACCTCCTCGCTCGCCGACGCGCTCAAAGCCAGGCGCTAGAGAAGCGCTTCGATCAGGTCGACGAGCGGTCCGTCCGCCGGCGGCATCGGCAGAGCGCGCATTTCCTGGGGCCGCGCCCATTGCAGGGCAGCGGCGTGGAGCGCCTGCGGCTCTCCGTGCCACGCGCGGCACAAATAGAGGAGGAGGATCATGCGCTGCTCACCGATAGGGGCGCTGGCGAAGCAGCACGGAACGAGTGCTGCGGCCTCGATCTCGAGGCCGAGCTCCTCGGCGAGCTCGCGGGCAAGCGCGGCTTCCGGCACTTCGCCCTCCTCGACCTTTCCGCCGGGAAATTCCCACAGACCGGCCATTGCCTTGCCCACAGGCCGCTGTTGAAGAAGGACCCGACCGGCCTCGTCCACGAGGGCAGCAGCGACGACGAGCATCGTCGGAATTTTTTCCACCTGAGGGTCCTTCGCTAGGACTTTATCAACCCTCCTCCGCCTAATCGGGAGCTTCCGCGAATGCCACCTCGACGGGGGAAGGAAGGCGCATGCACAGAATCTACCGGCTCGGCAAAGACGAGAAGGGCGCAACGGCCGTCGAATACGGCCTCATCCTGGCGCTCGTCTTTCTGGCGATGATCGGAGCGGTCATCGCATTCGGTCAGCAGACGATCTCAATGTGGACCTTCGTTGCTCAGGAAGTCGAGGACGCGCGATAAGCGGCGGGCGTTAGGAATTTCGCAACCTCCCTCGACTAATTCAAACGAAGCTGACCCGATCCACCAGAACAGGGGAGGCGCGGAAGTGTGGACTTCCAAAGCTTTGGAACCAAGGAGACCGGACATGTTCATTCGTAAGCTGATCAAAGACAAGAAGGGCGCCACCGCCATCGAGTATGGCCTGATCGCCGCCCTCATCGCCGTCGCCGCCATCACGGCGATGAGCCAGCTCGGCACCCAGCTGAGCGGCACCTTCACCGACGTGAAGGATTGTATGAAGGATTCGAAGACCTGCTGATCCAGCGGGATCGTCGCAAAACAGCCGGGCGGCGGGACCTTGTTCCGCCGCCCGCACACCAAGGGAGTACGGCCGTGTTCATTCGCAAGCTGATCAAGGACAAGAAGGGCGCCACCGCCATCGAATATGGCCTGATCGCCGCCCTCATCGCCGTCGCCGCCATCACGGCGATGAGCCAGCTCGGCACCCAGCTGAGCGGCACCTTCACCGACGTGAAGGATTGCATGGCCGACTCGAAGACCTGCTGATCCACTCGCATTGCTGCAGAAAAGGCCCGGGCGGCGGAACGCAGGTTCCGCCGCCCGGTTCTATTGCGAGCGCGCCGCTTCGCGTCAGGAGGCCTGGCGCGTGCCGTAGACGACCAGCTTGACCCGGTCGCCCGGTCTCAACGCGGCATTGGCGGCGAGGCCGTTCAGCGTCCGGAAGCGCTCCTGCTGAAAGGTCGTATAGGCCATCCGTCCCGAGAGGCTCGCAACCGTGTCGCCGGAACGGACGGTGTGGATCTGGATGACGCGAGGCCGGATCGCGGCAGCCTGCTGCGCGGTCAGGCGCCGCACCGAATTGACCATCGATTCAAACGGTCCGATGCCGCTGCCGCCGCGCGTGATCAGGGCCCAGTGATAGGCATGGGTCGAATCGAACTGATAGGCGACCACGGTCACGTCGACCACGCCCTGCTGGGTCTGGACCCGGGCCGACGAATATGCGGCGGGAATGCCGTTGATCGTCGTCGTCTGGGCCGCGGGGTGCGGGATTTGCTGCTGCTGCCCGCCGAGTCCCTGGAAGACCTGGCTGACATAGGTGCCCAGATTGCCGTTGAACGGACCGGTCGAAAACTGGGCCTGGCCGGTCTGGCCGACGACCGTGACCGCGCGGGCGCCGTTCTGCATCTGGAAGCCGGTCGGGATGGTGAAGGCGAGCCTGAGGTCCGGATGGAGGAACTCACGGCCTTCGATCACGCCCTGGGCCGGATCGTCGTCGAAATACATGCCGTTGATCGCGGCGAGATGCTGATCGCGATTGCGGATGCCCTGTCCGACGCGGCCGGTCTGCTGCGCGGCCCGCGTCGAACGAGTGACGCGCTCCGAGCTCAGCGGATGGGTCCGCGCCCAGGATGGAGTCGAGCGCTGGTCGCCCTCCCGGCCCTGGAAGCGAGCCTCAAGGTCGCTCCAGGCGCCGAGCGAGGCGAGCATCGTCGCCGACGCAGCCGGATCATAGCCTGCCGCGGTCATGTAGCGCACGCCGAGCGCGTCGGCTTCGAGCTCCTGACTGCGATTGTAGCGAAGCGTGACCACCTGGCCGGCCTGGTTGGCGATCTGCGCGAGCTGGCCTGAACCGGTGACCACGCCGACGAGGACCGCGCCGATCTGGCTGAGCAGGCCGCTTCTCTGTCTCTCCTGACTGTGGCGGGCGGTGATATGACCCGCTTCGTGGCCGAGCACCGAAGCAAGCTCCGCCTCGTCGTTCATGAGGGCGAGCAACTGGCGAGTGATGTAGAGATAGCCGCCGGGCACGGCGAAGGCGTTCATCACCGGTGCGTTGAGCGCCGTCACGCGGAAGGCGTTCGAGCCGCCGTTGATGTTGGTCTGCGCCGTGACGCGCGTGCCGACATTGCGAACATAGGCGCCGCGGGCGCCGGACAGTTCGCCGCCGAATTCCTGAACGAGCGCGGGATGCTGCTGCGCCGCCTGGGACTGGGCGGACTGCGAAATGCTCCGGGGACGGGTTTGCGCCGCGCCGTCGCTCGCGCCGGCAAGGCACAGAAACGAGACGGAGAGCGCCATCAGCGCCTTCGATTTCATGGTGACGGTACTCCTTACACAAGACGGTCTGTCGCGTGTGAGAACACCGTTACGGAAGCGATTGTTCCTTTATCTGAGGTTCAGCTTGGGGCTGCACGCCGTCTAGCCGATCGCCAGATACTTGGCGCGGCGCTGGGCGCGCAATTCGTCCCCTGAGAATCCCGAGAGGCCTTCGAGCTCTTCCGCGACAGCATCCCCGAGTGCCGCGACCGTATCGGCCGGGGCACGGTGGGCGCCGCCGAGCGGCTCGGGAACCACCCGCTCGATCACGCCGAGCTGCCTTAGATGCTCGGCGGTGATCCGCATCGCTTCGGCTGCGTCCGCTGCCCGCTCGGCCGTCCGCCACAGGATCGAGGCGCAGCCCTCGGGCGAGATCACCGAATAGACAGCATGTTCCAGCATCAGCACGCGGTTGGCGGCGGCGATCGCGATCGCGCCGCCCGATCCGCCCTCGCCGACGATCGCCGCGACCAGGGGGACTCCGATCGCGAGGCATTTCTCCGTCGAGCGAGCGATCGCCTCGGCCTGCCCCCGCTCCTCGGCCTGGACGCCGGGAAATGCGCCCGAAGTGTCTACGAGACTGAGGACGGGGATGCCGAACCGATCGGCCAAGTCCATCAGGCGGATCGCCTTGCGATAGCCTTCCGGCTTGGCCATGCCGAAATTGTGGCGCAGGCGGCTCGCCGTGTCGTCGCCTTTCTCATGGCCGATCACCATCAGGCGGCGACCGCGGAATCGACCGAGCCCGCCGATGATCGCCTGGTCGTCGCCGAAATTGCGGTCGCCGCCGAGCGGCACGAAATCGTCGATCAGAGCTGCCACATAATCCTTGAAATGAGGCCGCTCGGGGTGGCGGGCGACCTGGGTCTTCTGCCAAGGCGTCAGCCGCGTATAGGTATCGCGCAGCAGGCGCGCCGCTTTTGCCTCGAGCCGGTCGATCTCGGCCTCGATGTTGATCTCGCCGGCCGAGGCGGTCTCGCGCAGCTCGGCGACGCGCGCTTCCAGCTCGGCGATCGGCTTTTCGAAATCGAGGAAGGTGGCCATGGAGGGTGGCGGTTAGGACGCCGCGTCGGGCGCGTCAACGCGCGCCCCCCGGCGCCGCGGCCGGTCGGCGAGCGGGTGGCGCTGATTGACGAGCTCGATCAGGCGACGGCTGTCGACATGGGTGTAGATCTGCGTGGTCGCGATGTCGGCGTGGCCGAGGAGGAGCTGGAGCGCGCGCAGGTCGGCGCCTCCTTCCAGTAAATGCGTGGCGAAGGCATGGCGCAATACGTGCGGGCTGATCCGCTCAGGCGGCACGCCGGCGGCGGCGGCGAGCTCGCGGACGAGCTGGTAGAGCCGGACGCGGCTGAGATGCTTCTTCCCGGACGGGAACAGGAAAGGCTGGTCGCGAGGCACCAAGCCGGACCATTGCCCCACCGCCGCGCGGGCGCGGTCCGAGATCGGCACCAGCCGCTCGCGCCCGCCCTTGCCGCGCAGGATCAGGAAGGGGCGGTCGGGCGCGACGGCATTTCGCGGCAGCGAGACGAGCTCGGTCGCGCGAAGGCCCGACCCGTAGAGCAATTCGATCAATGCGGAGAGGCGCAGCGCGGCGGGCCCTTCCTCCCGCTTGCGTCTTTCGATCTCGGCGAAGAGACGTTCGATCGCTGCGCGATCGAGAACTTTCGGCAGCGGCCGCTCCGGGCTCGGACGCGGCAATGCGGCGCCAGGATCGTCGCCGCGAATGCCCTCGTCGTGCAGGAAAGCGAAGAAGCGCCGGAGCGCCGCCGCCTTGCGGGCTACGGTGGCGCGCTTGAGCGGGCGCCAGGCCTCGCCGAGACGCTCGAGCCGATCCGGCGGCGCCGCCGCAAGGCTTCCGCCGAGCAGTTCGGAAGCACCGCGCAGGTCGCGCTCATATGCGAGCAACGTGTTACGCGCGGCGCCCGCTTCGGCCGCCATCATTTCGAGGAAAGCCGCGATCAGCCGGCGGTCCTCGCCTGGGCTCACAGCCGGGTGAGCGCTTCGGCGGCCACCATCCGCGCCTCGAACTCGAGGCCGGCGAGGCGCAAGGCGCGGACGATCCGGAACAGGTGCGACGGCGGCACCCGCTGCCAGTCGGCGGCCTGCATGCCGACCGCGCAGAGCAAGGCGACGGTGCCCGGCTGACGCGCTCGCACCGCCTCCTCGAGAGCGCGCGTCCAGCGGTCCTCGCGGCCGAGCGGCGTATCGAGAGAGGCGGCCCAGGAGGAGGCTTCGGTCGCGGTCAGCCGATCCAGGCCGGCGAGACCGGCAACCAGCATCTGTGTGCGGCGGTCGTCGCGGCTGTCGTCCGCGCCCTGGAAGGCCTCGACGACCTCGCCCGCCGAAACCGGCCGCCGCGGCGAGCCGAGAGCGAGGAGAGCGGCAGCGAGCGGGCCGCCGTCGCCGGCGGCTACCCTGTCGGTCCATTGCCCGGCCTCGTCGTCGAGGCCGGCGCTGAGCATGGCGGCGATCAGCTCGTCCGCATCGTCGGCCCGCTCCGCTCCCGGGCGGATGAGCGCGGCGGGACGCGCGGTGAGGATGCGGCGGCCGTAGCGCTGCACCGGCCCCTCGCCGTCGTCCCACAGATCGCGCAGCGCGCGCATGCGCTGGCCGGCATCCCGGTCCACGAACGCCGTCCGCAGGCGCCCGGCAGGCGCGTCGCCGACTTCCTCCTGATCCGCCGCCTCGAAGACGAGGCTGTGAAGCTCGACCAGGGCGCTGCTCGAGAAGACGCCGAGCGCCGCCGCGACGAAGGCGGCGTCGAGGCGCCGCTCGACCGGGACCATCGGCGCACGGGCGTACCAGGCCTGCATGCGCGGCTCGGCCGCGTCGATCAGGCGGTCGGGCACTTCGAGGCCGGCGGCGGCGGCGAGGCCGAAGCGCCAGGGAGTGAGCCGGTCGACCTCCTCCCAGCGCACGGTGGCGGCGCGGCGCGTATCGGTGCCGGCGCCGATCACCTTCTCGGCAAGGAGCAGATCGGCGCCGGTCGCGGCACCGCTGCCGCGCACCCTGTCGATCGCCTCGCTCGCCCGCGCCGCCTCGCCGGCCAGAGCCGCGCAGACTGCGTCGGCCATGCGCCAGACCGGCTGGTCGCCGAGCGCCCGGCCCGGGACGACAAGCGGGCACAAAGCAGCGGGATCGGCAGTCGCGAGCGCCGTGTCGAGCGCGACCTGGATCATCAGCGGGGTGTAGGAGACGACGTCGACCGACTGGACGAGCGAGCGAGCGGCATCCGCCTCCCCCATCCGAAGCAGCAAGCCTGCGCGCTCCGCGACCCAATCGACCGGATCGACGCCCGAGGGTGCGGGAACCCGCGACATCAAAGCGCGGCGGAGCAGCATCGATTGCCAGCGCGACGGCAGGGGAGCATCGAGATGGCGCATCAGGCTGGCGAGCCAGGCGCCGCGGCCCCTGCCGAAAGCGCCGCTGCCAAGGCCCCAATTGCCCTCGTCGAGCACGCCGATCACGTCGACGGGGCGACGCAGAGATTCCGGAACGTCCTGGGTGTAGCTCTGCCGCCGCGGCGGCGCGTCGCGAAGGTCCTCGGCGGCGGAATCGGTCACGGTCGGGATGTCGGCCTGCGGCGATCGAGGCACATCGACCCCCGCACCCGGCTCTGCCGCCGTACCGTTTTCGGGAGTCTGCGGCTCGGCCTTCGGCTGATCGGCCGGTTCCTGCTTGGGCGCGGGCTCGGGATCGCCGAAGCCGGGCGGCAGCAGCGATTCGGGATTGTCCTGCCCGAGGGCGGGAATCGCCGCGGCGAGCGCCAGGACGCCCGCGGTCAGGAAGAATCTATTTCGCCAGGGCCGCATTGGTGACGTCCTGCTCGATCGGCCGGGTCGGCACTTCGGTGTCCATCATCGACAGCCAGAAGATGAAGCCGATCAATGCCACCAGGAGGACGAGGCCGATCGCAGGCAGTGGCGAACGGCGCCGCCGCGGCATCGGGGAAAGCATGGAGGTTCTGCGCATGTCGCGCCTTTTGCCCGACCCCGACCCGCAATGTATAGCCCCCGCCGACATGGAGAGCGCCCGTCCCCCGCCCGCCCGATCGATCGTGCTCGTCGGCCTGATGGGTGCCGGCAAGTCGACGGTCGGCAGGCGGCTGGCGAGGCGCCTCGGCCTCCCCTTCGTCGACGCCGACGACGAGATCGAGCGCGCAGCGGATCGCAGCATCTCCGAAATCTTCGACGGCTTCGGCGAGCCCGCCTTCCGCGACGGCGAGCGCCGGGTGATCGCGCGGCTGATCGAGGGCCCGGTGAAGGTAATCTCCGCCGGTGGGGGCGCGTTCATGCACCATGAGACGCGGGCGCTGATCCTCCAGCGTTGCACCGCGATCTGGCTCGACGCGGACCTGGAAACGCTCGCCGCTCGCGTCGCCCGCCGCGACGACCGCCCGTTGCTCCGCGGCCGCGACCCGAAATCGGTGCTCGCCGAGCTCGCGGCGCGGCGCAATCCGATCTACGCCATGGCGCATCTCAGGGTCGTGTCCGGCTCGGTGGCGCATGACGAGGCGGTCGAGCGGATCCTTGCGGCGTTGACGGCCGCGGAGCGGGCGCGGTGAAGCGCGTCGAGGTCGCGCTCGGCGCGCGCAGCTACGAGGTGCTGATCGGCGAAGGCCTGCTCGGGAACGCCCGGGACGTGCTCGCCGACCGCATTCGCGGGAACCGTCTCGCGGTCGTCACGGACGAGACGGTGTGGTCGGCGCAGGGGGAGCGGCTGCAGGCCGGGCTGAAAGACGTCCGGCTCGACGTGATCGCAGTCCCGGCCGGCGAGCGAAGCAAGAGCTGGGCATGCCTGGCGAACGTGCTCGATCGTCTCCTTGCCCTCGGCGTCGAGCGCTCCGACACGATCCTCGCCTTCGGCGGCGGCATGGTCGGCGATCTCGCCGGGCTCGCCGCCGCTCTCCTGAAGCGCGGCTGTGCCTATGTGCAGGTGCCGACCAGCCTGCTCGCCCAGGTCGATTCCTCGGTCGGCGGCAAGACCGCGATCAACGCCGCCGGCGGCAAGAATCTGGTGGGCGCCTTCCACCAGCCGACTCTCGTGCTGATCGATCCGGCGACGCTCACGACGCTGCCGAACCGCGAGCTTCGCGCCGGCTACGCCGAGGTCGTCAAATACGGCCTGATCGAAGACGCGCCTTTTTTCGCCTGGTGCGAGGCGAACGGAAGCGCGTTGATCGGCGGCGATGCCGCAGCGCGCCTGCATGCGATCGAGTCCTGCGTGCGCGCCAAGGCCGCGATCGTCGCCGATGACGAGCGTGAGGCTTCCGGCCGGCGGGCACTCCTCAATCTCGGCCATACGTTCGGCCATGCCATCGAGACCGAATGCGGCTTGTCGCGCGTCCGCCACGGCGAGGCGGTGGCGATCGGCCTTGTCCTCGCCTTCCGCTTCTCGGCGCGGCGCGGTCTCTGTCCGCCCGAAGTCGCTAAGCGCGTCGCTGCGCATATCGCCGCGTGCGGCCTGCCGACCTTGTGCGCGATGGATCCTGCGACCCTCGTCGCGCACATGAAGGCCGACAAAAAGGCCGCGGGAGGCAGCGTTCCGTTTATCCTGGCCCGCGGCATCGGCGAAGCCTTCGTCGATCAGTCGGTCGATCTGGCGGAGGTCGAGGCGTTCCTGGCCGCCGAGGCCGAATTCGCCTCGTCGATCTGATTGTCCGGGCTGAACATGAGTTCGCTCAAGGCGCGAATGTCGCCCGAGCTGCTCTGTTCCTCCAGCCGCTGCCGGTCGCGCTCGCGATAGTCGGCGACGACGCGTTCGGCCTCTTCGTCCTCGACCCCGAAGACCAGGAGCGCCTCGCGGCCCATAGCGACCGCCGATTCGAACAATTCGCGGACGATGCAGCGGACGTCGAGATGGGCGAGCTCCATGAGGTGGAGCCGGTCGTAGGCGCGCACGAAGATCGAGGCCTGGGGGAAGGCTTCGAGGATCGGCTCGAGCCGCCTCGCCGGCATCGGCGTGCCGTCGTCGTGGCAGAGGAAGATCGCTTCCGCCTCGCCCGCGCCGGCTAGGCGCAGCAGGTCGATCCTCGTGCCGTCGCCATAATAGACCTTCATGCCGAAGCTGCCCGCCATCTCGATCTGGCTGGGTTTCGAATCGATCAGCGTGACGCCGATTCCTTTGGCCATCATGATTTGCGCCACCGTCTGGCCGAAGCGGCCGTAGCCGACCACGATGGCCCGCGAAGGCGGCGATCCTTCCGGTCCGTCCAGGGCCGCCGAGTCCCGGCACGAGAAATAGGTGTCGAGCCGGTCGTTGAGCATCATCAGGAACGGCGTCGTCGCCATCGACAAGGTGACGACGGCGCCGAACAGGCTCGCCGCTTCCGCCTCGATCAGCACCGCCTGCTGGGCGGCGGCGAAGAGGACGAAGGCGAACTCGCCGCCCTGGCTGAGGAGCAATCCCAGCTTCAGCGCGCGGCGCGATTCGATCCCTGCCGCCTTGGCGACCGCGAACAGCACCGCCGCCTTGATCGCGATCAGGGCCGCCGCCATGCCGATCACGAACAAGGGATTCTCGGTCACCGCATCGAGATCGAGCATCATGCCGACGGCGACGAAGAAGAGGCCGAGCAGGATCGACCGGAACGGATCGATGTCGGCCTCGATTTCGTGTCGATAGGGGGAATCGGCCAGCATCACTCCGGCGACGAAAGCGCCCAGCGCGGTCGACAGATGCAGCGCTTCCATGACCGCCGCGCTGCCCAGGACGATGAACAGGCCGGCGACGACGAACAATTCGCGCTCGCTGATCCGCCCGACGAGGCGGAAAAGCGGGTTGATCAGGAAATGTCCGGCGAGGACGAGCCCGCCGATCGCCGCGACGGTGTAGAGCGCGAGCTGCCAGCCCGGCGGCGTCGCGGGATCGGGCGCCGCGCGGGACAGGGCCGCGATGATCGTGATCAGCGGCACGATCGAGAGGTCCTGGAACAATAGGATGGAGAAGGCCCGCTCGCCGGAGCGGGTGTTGATCTCGCCCGATGCGCGCAGGCTGGGCAGCACCTGCGCGGTCGAGGACAGGGCCAGAGGCAGGCCGATGGCGAGCGCGGCGGCGACGCTGAACCCGGCGAAGAGATAGACGAGCCCCGAGATCGCGATGCCGCTCAGCGCTACCTGGAAGAAGCCGAGCCCGAAAATATCGCGCCGCAGCCGTAGCAGGCGGCTCGGATTGAGCTCCAGGCCGACCAGGAAGAGCAGTAGGACGATGCCGAAATCGGCGACGTGGAGCATTTCCTCGGGCGCGCCGATCAGGCCGAGCCCGTCCGGTCCGACGAGCGCGCCCGCGACGAGATAGCCGAGCACGGCGCCGAGGCCGAGGCGGCGGAACAGCATCACGAACAGCATCGCGGCGCCGAGGATGATGACCCCGTCTCGCAACAGGAGCGCGGCAGTGTGCGGGGTCTCGGCGTTCATCGCCGCGAGGCCTGGGCAGCCGCTTCGGCGGCTGCGTCGAAGGCGAGCAGGATCGAGGCATGCCGCGCGGCATAAGGCCGCGCATGGGCAAAGGCGGAAAGGCCCGGCCAGTCGCCGGGATCGTCCCGCTCCCCGCGCAGCCAGCAGGAGAAGGCGTCGCGAGCGGCGGCGAGCTCGCCGGGCGCGCGTCCGATCGCGTGCGCGCCCATCAGCGACGCCGAAGCCTGGCCGAGAGCGCAGGCGCTTACTTCCTGGCCGAGCGCGACGACCCTTCCCTCCCGGTCGAGCCGCACTTCGACGGCGACGGTGCTGCCGCAGGTCGCCGAGCGCTTGCTGGACCGACCCTGCGGCGCCTCGAGTCGGCCCAGATGCGGGATCGAGGCGGCGAGGCGGAGGATGTCTCGATTGTAGAGAGCAGTCGGCACGGGGCGCCTTTAGGCACGAAACGTCGCAATGTCGAAGGCTCGTCCGACAGCTCCTCCCCGGGAGGGGAGGAACTCAGGCCCGGCGCCAGATCGTGCCGTTCGGCCCGTCCTCAAGCATCACGCCTTCGGCCTGCAACTCGGCGCGGATGCGGTCCGCCTCGCCGAAATCCCGGCGCTGCTTCGCTTCCGCGCGCGCTGCGACGAGGTCGTCGATGCGCGTGTCTCCCGGCCCGCGAAACCAGCTCGCAGAACTCTCGCAGAGGAGGCCGAGCAAGGCTGCCGAAGCCTTGAGCGACGCCGCATCCCCAATCGCCGACAGACGCGACAGAGCCAGCGGAGTGTTGAGATCGTCGCCGAGCGCATCGAGTACGCCCGGGTCGATCTCCCCGCCTTCCGCTTCGCCCGCCGCGCGATACAGTCGATCCAGGGTCGCCTTGGACTGAGCGATGAGCTGCGAGGACCATTCGAGCGGCTGGCGGTACTGCGCCGAAAGCAGCGCGAAGCGCAGCGTCTCGCCCTTGTGCCCTTCCTCAAGCAGCTCCCCGACGCTGACCACATTGCCGAGGCTCTTCGACATCTTCTCCGAGCCCGCCATCGACAGGAAGCCGTTATGGAGCCAGTAGCGGGCGAGCGGCGCGCCTTTATGGGCGCAGCGGCTCTGGGCGATCTCGTTCTCGTGATGCGGGAAGATGAGGTCGAGCCCGCCGCCGTGGATGTCGATCGTCTCGCCCAAATGCCGCTCGATCATGGCCGAGCATTCGATGTGCCAGCCGGGACGGCCACGGCCCCAGGGGCCGTCCCAGCCAATCACATGCGGCTCGGACGGCTTCCAGAGGACGAAATCCGCCGGATCCTTCTTGTAGGACGCCACCTCCACGCGGGCGCCGGCGACCATGGCCTCGCGGTCGCGGCGACCGAGCGCGCCGTAATCGGGGTCCGAAGGCACGTGGAAGAGGACGTGGCCGCCCGCCTCATAGGCGTTGCCGGTCTCGATCAGCCGCGCGATCATCGCGATCATCTCGGCGACATGCTCGGTCGCGCGCGGCGTCAGCGGCGGCTTGCGGACGCCGAGCGCGCCCATGTCCTCGTCATAGAAGCGCTCGTAGCGCTCGGTGACGACGGCGGGCTCCACGCCCTCGTCGCGCGCCGCCTCGATGATCTTGTCGTCGACGTCGGTGACGTTGCGGGCGAAGACGAGCGAATCCTCGCCGTAGACGTGGCGCAGCAGCTGCGCGAGGACGTCGAAGACGACCGCGGGCCGGGCGTTGCCGATATGGGCGCGGTTGTAGACGGTCGGCCCGCACACATACATGGTAACGCGCTTGGGATCGGCGGGCGCGAACGGACGCTTCTCCCGCCGCATCGTGTCGTGCAAGCGAATCACTGCGCGTTCCGGCTGTCGTTCCCGGTCGTGTTGCCGTCGCTGGCCTCCGGCGCAGGGCCGCGGCGCCATTCCACGAAATCGACGATGGCGCGGCCGCTTGCGTTGAGAAGGGGATAGGTACGGCTGTCCGCCATCCAGGCCGGGCGCTCGGCGGCGCGGCCGGCCCAGATGTCGTAGACGAGGTTGGCGGCGAGATAGAGCAAGGTCGCGACGATCAGGCCCTTCAGGGCGCCGAAGCCGCCGCCGAGCACCCGGTCGACCGGGCCGATCACCGAACGCCGGGTCGCCCCGCCCAGCTTCCAGGCGAGCAGTTTGCCGGCGATGAAGACGATGCCGAAGATGAGCGCGAAGGCGAGCACGGCCGCGCCGGCCCAGGTGCCGACCGTCCCCTCGAGCGCGCCGGTGAGCGGCGTGTGGAGCAGCTTCAGCGCGGCGATGCCGACGACCCAGGCGGCGAGCGCCAGCATCTCGGCGACGAAGCCTCGCATCGCGCCGAGCACGAGCCCGCCGCCGACGAGGAGAAGTGTGAGGACGTCCAGTGCGGTCATGGCAGAGGGGTTAGAGGAGAAAACCGGGCTTTGGAAAGGGCCTCGTTGGCGCCGCGGATCAATCGAGCAGCCGGGCCTCGCTCGCGCGCAGGATATAGGTTGCTCCGCTTTCTCCGTCGGTGACGAAATCCACCGGGATCTCGAGCCGGCGTCCGCAAACGGCAAAGGTCCATGCTTCGCGCCAGGTACCGCGATAGCGCACGCCGTAATAATCGGGGCTGAGGTCGGCGCTCTGCGAGACGTTGCGAAGGCTCTCGATGCCGACCTGCCCGGCCGCGGTGCAGCCGGGGACGAGCCGTTCGCCCATGGCCGAGGCCGCGGTGACCGCCGCGTCGCGCGCGTCGAGGAGCAGGGTCGGGCTGGAAATGGCTTCTCCATAGGTGAGCGGGGCCACCACCAGAGGCCCCTGGCTCGGGCGAATGACGACGAGGCGCAGCGGCCGCGGCTCCGCGCAGCCTTCCAGACGCGCGTAGACCGTCCAGCCGTTGCGGACCTCGCCGGCCTGGATCATCTGGACGATGTGACGGGTCGCGGTCATCGGCCGGGCCTGGTCGAGCCGCAGGCCGGTCGGCACGCAGCGGCCGATCTCGCGGTGGAGCTGCTGCAGCATCGCGAGCGCGATCGGCGAAATCTCGGCCGAGTCGGGCGCGGGCGCGGCGCCATCGGCCTGCTCGACGAAGCGGGCGAACTGCGCCTCCTGGGCCTGGCCGGCCGAGGCCGCGGCGATTCCAAGGGCCGCAAAAAGCAGCTTGAACTTCAACATGTTGGTCCCTCCCGGGGACAGGCTACACGTCGCAGCGAGAAGCGCAACCTGGCTCAGCCCTTGCCGAGCAGATGATCGACGAGGCTTCCGAGCGTCTGGAAGCCCGACAAGCTCATGCCGCCCTTCTCGCCCCCGAGCGAAGCCGGTACCAGCGCCCGCGTGAAGCCGAGCTTGGCCGACTCCTTGAGGCGGAGCGCGCCATGGGCGACGGGGCGCAGCTCGCCCGAAAGCGCGACCTCGCCGAAGGCGACGCTCGTTGCCGGCACCGGCCGTTCCGACAAAGCCGAGACGAGAGCCGCGGCGACTGCGAGGTCCGCAGCGGGGTCGCCGATCCGGTAGCCGCCGGCCACGTTCAGGTAGACTTCGGCGGTTGAGAAGCTGAGGCCGCAGCGCGCCTCGAGCACGGCGAGAATCATCGCCAGCCGACCGGCATCCCAGCCGACCACCGCGCGACGCGGCGTGGCGCCGCTGGCAAGGCGCACGGTCAGCGCCTGGATCTCGACCAGGACCGGCCTCGTCCCTTCGAGCGCGGGGAAGACGACGGCGCCCGGCACCGACTCGCCGCGCTCGGTGAGGAAAAGCGCGGAAGGGTTGGCGACCTCGGTCAGCCCCTCCTCGGCCATGGCGAAGACACCGATCTCGTCGGTGCCTCCGAAGCGGTTCTTGGTCGCGCGCAGGATCCGATACTGGTGGCTCCGCTCCCCTTCGAACGAGAGCACGGTGTCGACCATGTGCTCCAGAACCCGAGGGCCGGCGATCGTTCCGTCCTTGGTGACGTGGCCGACGAGAACGACCGCGGCGCCGGTCTCCTTGGCATAGCGGATCAGCTCGTGGGCCGAAGCGCGGACCTGGCTCACCGTGCCGGGCGCGCCCTCGATCAGATCGGAATGCATGGTCTGGATCGAATCGATGACGAGCATGGCCGGCGGCGCGCCTGCGGCGAGCGTCGTCAAGATGTCGCGGACCGAAGTGGCCGCGGCAAGCCGCAAAGGCGCGTCGCCGAGGCCCAGCCGCCGCGCGCGCAGGCGCACTTGATCGACTGCTTCCTCGCCGGAAACGTAAGCGACGCCAAGGCCTTGCAGCGCGATCTTGGCGGCAGCCTGGAGGAGCAGGGTCGACTTGCCGATCCCGGGATCGCCGCCGATCAACGTGGCCGATCCCGCAACCAGGCCGCCGCCGAGCCCCCGATCGAGCTCGGCAATCCCGGTCGACATGCGTTCGGGTAGGATGACCTCGGCATCGAGGCCGACGAGCGCGATGGCGCGCCCACCCCCGCGCAGATTGTGGCGCGCTGCGAAGGGCGTCACCACCGCGCCGGCGTCCTCGACCAGCGTGTTCCACTCCGCGCAGTCGGGGCACTGGCCCTGCCACCGGCTCTGCGCCGAGCCGCAGGCCTGGCAGACGTAACGGGTCTTCGGCTTCGCCATGCGCGAACGATAGCGATGCGAGAACAAAAGGGGAAGGCGCTTCCGTTCGGAGAAGATCGCTGACCAATCGACCCGCAGCAGGGAACCGTCCCCCTTCCCTCGCATTCACCTTTCGGGCAACCCTGTTGGAGAGTCACCTTGTTCATCCAGATCTATGCCGACAATCAGGTCGAGAGCGACGCCGAGCGCAACCTTCGCCTCGAGGAGCAGATCCGCCAGCGCATGGCGCGCTTCGAGGATCGGATCACCGACATCGAGGTCCATGTCTCCGACGTCAACGGCGCGCGCGGCGGCACTGGCGACCTCAGGGCGACGTTCGAGGCACGGGTCAACGGGCTCCAGCCGATCGCGGTCGCCGAGGAGGGTACGAGCGTCGACCGCGCGGTGATCGGAGCGGCCAAGAAAGCGGTGCGCGCGCTCGACCACCAGCTCGGCAAGCTCTCCGACCGGCGCGGGAGCTGAGCCTGTTTAATGGGGCAGTATATATTTTTATCTGCGCCTCCCCTAAGGCGCCTGCCTGCTCACCGAAAAATATATACTGTCCCCATTTTCGATGATCCACTGTCCCCATTTTCGATGATCCGCGTCGCGAGCTACAACATGCGCAAGGCGATCGGCACCGACCGGCGGCGGCGTCCGGAGCGGACGCTCGACGTGCTGAACGAGCTCGATGCCGATGTGATCGCGCTCCAGGAGGCGGACCGGCGCTTCGGTTCGCGGGCGAGCGCGCTGCCCTTCCACCTCATCGACGAGCATAGCGACTACAAGCCGGTGCCGCTCGACGGCCGCGCCGGCAGCATCGGCTGGCACGGCAACGCCCTGCTGGTGAAGAAGCAGGTCGAGATCGTCGGCAAGGAGCTCGTCCACCTCCCCTCGCTCGAGCCGCGCGGAGCGGTGCTGGCCGACGTCAGAGTGGGCGGCAGGGAGCTGCGCGTCGTCGGCATGCATCTCGATCTTTCCGGTCTTTGGCGGCGGCGTCAGGCGGGCGCGATCCTCGCCCATCTCGCGGCGCGCGCCGGCGAGCCGGCGACGGTGCTGATGGGCGATCTGAACGAATGGAGCGTGCGCGGGGGCTGCCTGCGCGACTTTGCCGCCCATCACAGGTTCGCGGATTGCGGGCGCAGCTTCCACGCACGGCGCCCGATCGCCCAGCTCGACCGCATCATGGTCTCGCCGGCTCTCGAAGTGGTGGCGAGCGGCGCCCACCATTCGCCGGCCGCCCGCAAAGCGTCTGACCATCTCCCGATCTGGGCGGATCTGGAACCAGTGGCTGGCGGCTCAAAGGCGTCACCCCGGACTTGATCCGAGCTCCAGGAACGCGGAGCCGGAAGAAAGTCTCGAGGTCTTCTGTTCATGGATCCCGGATCAAGTCCGGGATGACGATCTAGGGGCGGCGCCTAGCCTTTTCCGAAGCTTTTTGCTGCTCGTTCCCGGCGGCATCGGCATCCGCCTCGTCCGCGGCATTGTCGAGCGCGTTGTCCGGCAGTTCACCGGCGGCGGGCGCGGTCCCGACCGGCGCGCTGTCGAGCTGCATCCAGTCGCGGAACGGCAGGGAGTAGAGCATGTCCATGACCTCGAACTCCAGGCCGTTGGGCTGCGAGGCGGACGAGTTCCAGAGCGCGACCACGCCGGACCGCCGCTCCGGATCGAACAGGATCAAGGAGCGGTAGCCGCGGACGCCGCCATGATGGCCGACGACGCGGTGGCCCGCATAATCGTAGCTGCGCCAGCCCAAGCCGTAGGCCGAGCCGGCGATCCGCTCGGCATATTTGCGCTTGCGCCGATTCTCCCCCGGCGTGGCGACCCGGGGCGTCTGGACGAGGCGCAGGACTTCGGGCGAGAGCACGTCGGGAGCGAGGCCCATCTGAGCGCGCATCCACAAGGCAAGATCCTTGATCGAGCTGTTGACGCCGCCCGCCGCGGGCACGCGGTAATAGGCCTCCGCGATGTCGATCGGACGGCTGTTGCGGCCGCCGGCATGGCCGCGTGCCCAGCTGCGCGACGCCATCAGATCGGCTCTCGTCATGCTCGCGGAATTCATGCCGAGCGGAACGAACAGGCGCTCGCGCACCACTTCGCGATAGGGGCGCCCCGCAACCCGCTCGACGACTTCGGAAGCCGCGTCGAAGGCGACGTTCTGGTAAGCGTGGCAGGTCGCGGGCGGACAGATCATGTGGAGCGTCGCCAGGCTGGAACGCAGGAAGCGCGGATCCTGATTGTCCTCGAGCTTGGAATCCTGGGCATGGCCGAACAGACCGAGGCGGTGCGAGAGCAGATCCTCGAGCGTCGCCCTGTTCTCGGCGCCTCCCGGGAGCCGCATCGAACTTGCCCAGCGCGCCACGGGATCGCTCAGCGACAAAGCGCGATCCTCGTGCAGCAAGGCGACCATATCCCCCGCCACGCCCTTGGAAAGGGAGGCCCAGCGAAAGACCGTGTCGACCGTCACCGGCTCGTCACGATCGGAAGCGGTGGTGCCGTAGCCTTGGAGAAAGCGGATCTCGCCATTTTCGATGACGCCGACGGACAGCCCGACCATGGTCGGCCGCTCGGCGAGGCGCCGCAGGCGCTCGTCGAGCCGGCGATAATCGATGACCGAGCGGGCGCTCGAACGTTCGGCGATCTCGGCCTCGAAGCCGTTGCGCGCAGTCACCGATTCAGGCGCTTCGGCGGCCGTCTCGGAAGGTCCGACGACGCGAATCTTCATCGCCGCCCAGGCAAGGCCGGCGACGAGGGCGAGAAATGCGAGAGCAAGGAGGGCGAAACGCCGGGCGGGCACTGAACTTCGATCCGACGAGAGGACTTTGGGCGCCGTACTTAGCGCGGCGATTGGGCGAAAGATAGCGCGCGCCTCGACAGAAGCGGCCTCGCCTGCCAGCGTACCGGCGATGCATGAAAAGGAGCTGCGGCTGGCCCTCATCTGCTACGGCGGCGTCAGCCTCGCCGTATACATGCACGGCATCACCCGCGAGATCTGGCACCTTGTCCGCGCGAGCGCGGCCTTTCATTCAGGTGCGGAACGGCGCCTTGGAAGCGAGAGCGTCTATTACTCGATCCTCGAGCGGGCCGCGCGGGTAAGCGGCGTCTCGGTTCGCGTCCTCGTCGACATCCTCGCCGGGGCGAGCGCGGGCGGTATCAACGCCGTGTTCCTCGCCGACGCCATCGCCTGCGGAAGCTCGCTCGAGCCGCTGACCGAGCTCTGGCTCGAAAGCGCGGATGTCGACCGGCTGATCGATCCCGAAGTGAGCGGGCTCTCGCGCTTTGCCAAGACGGCAGCCCTGCCCATCGCCTGGGCGCTGTCGGGGCGAAGAAGGGGCGCCGAGGAAGAGGAAAGCGGCGATTCGGTCCTGCGCGGGGAGATCCGGGCGAAGGTCGCCAATTTCGTGCGGGCGCGCTGGTTCGCCCCTCCCTTCGGAGGAGCAGGCTTCACGACCATTCTGATCGAAGCCCTGGAGGCGATGAAGCGCGAAGGAAACGGCGCGCCGCTGCTGCCGCCGGGCCATCCGCTCGATTTGTCGGTGACGGTGACCGACTTTCACGGCTTTCCACAGCGGCTGAGATTGAACTCGCCGCCGGAGGTGCTCGAGACCGAGCACCGGCTCAGCATCTCGTTCCGCACCGAAAGCGGCGGCCGCCTCGCGCCCGTCCCCGATCTCGTTTTCGCCGCGCGCGCGACCGCGAGCTTCCCGGGCGCGTTCCCACCCTTCAGCGTCGGCGAGCTGGACCGCGTGCTCGAGGCGCGCGGCGCGGCCTGGCCGGAACGCGCCGGCTTCCTCGAACGCGCACTACAGCGCCCGGTCGAAGAGGCAGAGCGCGTGGTGCTGATCGACGGCGCGATCCTGGCCAACGCCCCCTTCCGGCCGGCGATCGGCGCTCTCCAGAACCGGCCGGCGCGGCGCCAGGTCGATCGCCGCTTCGTCTATCTCGATCCCAAGCCGGGCATGCGCAGCTTCAAGAGCGCGCGCAGCGCCGAGCCGGAGACGCCGGGCTTCTTCGCGACCATCTTCGGCGCGCTTTCCGACATTCCGCGCGAGCAGCCGATCCGCGACAATCTCGAAGCGATCGAGGCGCGCTCGCAGCGCATCCGGCGCATGAACCGGATCCTGGAAGCGATCCGCCCTCAGGTCGAGGCTGCGATCGGCCGCACATTCGGCGGCACCTTCTTCCTGATGGCGCCCACGCCGGAGCGGCTCAAGGCATGGCGGAACCGCGCCCATCTCGCGGCGGCCCGGCAGGCGGGCTTCGCTTATGCCGCCTACGGGCAGCTGAAGCTCTCCCGCGTCGTCGAGGCTGCGATCGGACAGATCGGCCGCAGCGCCGGGGGCGAAGCGGAGCCCGCTGTCCGCCGCGCGGTCTGGGCGGCGGTGCGGCGGCGCGGCATCGCTTCCGAAGACGCGTTTACCGCCGCCGGCACCCGGCCCGAGGCGGTCGAGTTCCTGGGCCGCTTCGATGCCGCCTTCCGGATCCGGCGGCTCCGCTTCCTCTCGCACCAGCTCGGGACCGGGGCGCCGGCTTTGCGCGGGCTGCTCGACGACCTTATCGGCCGCTACCGCGGCGCTGCCGCAGCCCCGGTCGAGCCCTTCGCCGCGGGCGAGGAGGAATCGGCGCTAGACCGGCTCGGCGACCGGCTCGGCCTCGGCTCGATCGACGTCGAGGCGGACCGGCTCATTTCGGAGGCGCTCAACGCAATGAGCCGGGCCGAGCGCAAGCCGCTGATCGTCGCCTATCTCGGCTTCCCCTTCTACGACATCGCCACCTTTCCGCTTCTCCAGGAGGACGGTCGCGACGAATATGACGCGATCAAGGTCGATCGCATCTCGCCCGACGATGCGGTGGCGATCCGCCCCGGCGGGACGGCGGCGACGTTGAAGGGAGTCCACTTCAACAGCTTCGGCGCCTTCTTCAGCCGGGTATGGCGGGAAAACGACTATCTGTGGGGACGGCTTCACGGCGCCGACCGGCTGGTCGACATCCTGCTTTCGACGCTCGGCGAGCACGAAATGGACGCGGCGGTTCTGAAGCGCGAGGCGTTCCGGCTGATCATCGCCGAGGAGCGGCCGCGCCTCACGAGCATCGCCGCTTTGCTCGACGAGATCGAAGGCGAGATCGGCTGAGCCGGGCTGGACGCGCCGGCTGTTTTGGGGGAGGAAGGGCCATGCAGTTCCTCAAAACCCTGTTCTGGGTCGTCCTCGCGATCGTGCTGGTATTGTTCGCCAAAGCCAATTGGACGCAGGCGACGCTCTTCCTCTGGGGCGGGCTCCAGATGGACGTGAAGCTCCCGGTCCTCGTCCTCGTCGCCTTTCTCCTGGGCTTCCTCCCTACCTTCCTCATCCTGCGCGGCCGCATCTGGGGCCTGAAGCGCCGGCTCGAAACGGCGCAGCCCGTCACCGTCGCCAACGTTCCCGGCGGCGTACCGCCGACTGCCAACTCCGCGCCGCCCCGCAGCGAGGAAGAGAGGCTCGCGACGGACCAGAAAGTCTGGCCCGCGTGAGCGGGAGCCCGATCTACGTCGCCATCGACACGCCCGACCTCGAACGCGCCACGGCGATCGCGCAGCGCGTGCGCCGCCATGTCGGCGGGCTCAAGCTCGGCCTCGAATTCTTCTGCGCCAACGGCCATCAGGGCGTGCGCGACATGGCGGAGCTCGGCCTGCCCATCTTTCTCGATCTCAAGCTCCACGACATCCCCAACACCGTCGGCAAGACGGTCCAGGCACTGCGGCCGCTCGAGCCCGCCATCCTCACCGTCCATGCGGCCGGCGGCCGGGCGATGATGGAGGACGCCAAGGCGGCGGCTCCGACGGGCACCAAAGTGGTTGGCGTGACCGTGCTCACCAGCCTCGACGGCGAAGACCTGCGCGCGATCGGCGCCGGCGGCGATCCTCACGCGCAGGTGACGCGGCTGACCGCTCTGGCACGCGAGGCAGGGCTCGACGGCGTCGTTTGCTCGGGCGCCGAGGTCGGGGCCGCGCACAAGCTCTGGCCGGAGGGCTTTTTCGTAGTCCCGGGCGTGCGGCCCGCCGAGGGTTCTGCGGGCGACCAAAAGCGCGTGGCGACGCCCAGAGCTGCGCTCGACGCCGGCGCCTCGGTGCTGGTGATCGGCCGCCCCATCACCCAGGCCGAGGACCCCGACCTCGCGGCCCGCGCGATCGAGGCCACGCTCTAGCTGGACAGGCATGTCCCTGCGCGCCTACTCGCCCAGCCAAGGAGACCCCAGATGAGCTGGCTAAACCGCGTCCGCAACTCCATCCCGTTCTTGCCCAAGCGCGAGACGCCGGAGAATCTCTGGCACAAATGCCGCGAATGCGACGCCATGGTCTTCACCAAGGAATGGGTGGAGAACCTCTCCGTCTGCCCGCGCTGCGGCCATCACGGCCGGATCGGGCCGCGCACGCGCTTCGACCAGCTTCTCGATCCGGGCTATACCATCCTGCCGCCGCCCCAGGTCCGCGAGGACCCGCTCAAGTTCCGAGATTCGAAACGCTACACCGACCGCATCCGGGCGGCGCGCGCCGCCACCGGCGAGCCCGACGCCTTGCTGAACGCCCGCGGCACGATCGAGGGCCGGCGCGCCGTCGTCGGCGTCCAGGACTTCGCCTTCATGGGCGGATCGATGGGTCTCGGCGTCGGCGCCGCCTTCGTCGCCGGCGCCCGCGCGGCGATCGCCGACCGCAGCGCCTACGTCATCTTCACCGCTGCGGGCGGGGCGCGCATGCAGGAGGGCATCCTCTCGCTCATGCAGATGCCCAAGACCACGGTCGCCATCGCCGAGATCCGGGAGGCGGGCCTGCCCTATATCGTCGTCCTCACCGATCCGACCACGGGCGGCGTCACCGCCTCCTATGCGATGCTGGGCGACGTCCACATCGCCGAGCCCGGCGCCCTGATCGGCTTCGCCGGCCAGCGCGTCATCGAGTCGACCATTCGCGAGAAGCTCCCCGAAGGCTTCCAGCGCGCCGAATATCTGCTCGAGCACGGCATGGTCGACATGGTCGTGCCGAGGGCGGAGCTGAGGACGCGACTGGCGCAGCTGCTGTCCTATCTCACGCCGGAGCGAAAGGCGGCGGCGTGACAACGCCCTCTCCCCCTGGGGGGAGAGGGAGATAGTGGACCGCGCCGTCTCCGACTCCGCAGCCGTCCAGGCGCAGCTCGATCGGCTCGCAGCCTTGGCGCCGAGCACCGACGCGCTCGGCCTCGAGCGCATCGCGGTTCTGCTCGACCGGCTGGGAAATCCCGAGCGGGTATTGCCGCCGGTCCTCCACGTCGCAGGGACCAACGGCAAGGGCTCGACCTGCGCCTTCCTGCGCACCGCGATCGAGGCGGCGGGCCTCAAGGCGCACGTCTATACGAGCCCGCACCTCGTCCGTTTCAACGAGCGCATCCGACTTGGCGGCGCGCTGATCGGGGACGAGGCGCTCGCCAATTTGCTCGAAGAGGTGCTGGACGCGGCGGGCGCGGCCGAGCTCAGCTTCTTCGAGGCGACGACCGCAGCGGCCTTCCTCGCCTTTGCGCGCAGCCCGGCGGACGCCTGCGTGGTCGAGGTCGGCCTCGGCGGCCGGCTCGACGCGACCAATGTCGTCGCGGCTCCGGCCGTCTGCGCCATCGCGCAGCTCGGCCTCGACCATCAAAGCTTCCTCGGCAGCCGGATCGAGCAGGTGGCAGCCGAAAAGGCAGGCATCGCCAAAGAGGGCGTCCCGCTCATCACCCACCATTATCCTCCTGCCATTGCCGACCGGATCGGAGCGGCCGCAGCCAGGGTCGGCGCCGTCTGGCTTCCCCGCGGCGGCGGCTGGGACGCGACGGTCTCCGGCGGACAAATCCAGTATCGCGACGAGGTCGGGCGCCTCGACCTACCCCTCCCGCGCCTGCGCGGTGCCCACCAGGCAATGAATGCGGCGCTCGCCGTCGCAATGCTGCGCCATCAACATGCGCTGCGGATTCCCGAATCGGCGCTGAAGGCGGCGATGGGCTGGGCCGACTGGCCGGCACGGCTGCAGCGTCTCGCCGGCGGACCCTTGCGCGATCTGCTCCCCAAAGAAGCCGAGCTCTGGCTCGACGGCGGCCACAATCCGACGGCAGCACGCGCGGTCGCCGATTATTTCCGGGCCTCCGCTCCGGCCGACCGGCCTTTCCACATCGTCTTCGGCCTCCTCGCCAACAAGGACGTCGCCGGCGCGCTCAAGCCGTTCCAGGGCCGCTCGGTCACCTTCCACCCGATCCCGATCGAGGGCCATGCGCACCACACCCCCGCCGATCTCGCCCGCGCCGCCAAGGAAAGCGGCCTCAGCGCAGTTGCCGCGAGCGGCGTCGAGGACGCCCTCGGCTGGATCGCCCGCCACGCCGACCGTGCCCGACCGCCGGTCGTCCTCGTCTTCGGCTCGCTATATCTTGCCGGCGAGGTGCTCAGAAAGAACGGCCAGCCGCCCGCCTAAAGCCCGCGCGCCCGCAAATCCGCGAGCGTCCGCTCGGCCCAGGCGTACATGTCGCGGTCGCGCAGTTTCTCGTAGCGGTCGAGGTTGCGGGCGCGGCGTTCGGCCTCGGCGAGAGGAATTGCGGCTTCGGCCTCGCGACCCTGCTCGATCAGCAGCCCCGCCTCGCGGCACTGGGCCTCGGCGCCGGGCATGCGCGTGCCGACGTCGCGGAAGATTGCGATCGCCGCCTCCGTTTCGCCAAGCTCGGCGAGCGCGCGAGCGCGGAGCATTGCGGCACGGTCGTTCTCGGCGGTCGACTGGCTTTCCGGCAACTCGTCGACCAGCCGGCGCGCTTCCGCAGAATTGCCGCTTTCCAGGCAAACGCGGGCAAGCTTCAGCTGGATCGCGCGATCGCCGAGCGGCGTCTTCTCCAGCGCCATGAGATAGTGAATCGCGGCTTCTCCCCAATTCTCCTGCTCGGCAAGCGCATCGCCCAGCCGCGTCCGATTGGCCGCGGTGTCGGAGGTGGCGAGCGCCTCGCGAGCGGCGCGAAGGTCGCGCTCGGGGTCGATCGTCTTGACCGCCGCGGCCTTGGCCATGCGCAGCTCGCGTCCGGGCAGCACCTCGACGATGACATAGGCCGCGCTGCCGATCAGCGGGAAGAGCAGGATGCCGACGATCCACCACGGATTGCGGCGCTTCTGGATGCAGTGGACGACGCAGGCGATCTGCACGATGACGATGAGCGCGAGATAGAGCATCGCTCAGGCCGCCGTGTCGCCTTCGGTGACGCGCGCCGCGTCGCTCGATAGTGCGGGTTCGGGTGCCACCACGCCCGACGCCCGCCCGGCGCGCGCTTCGCGTATCCATTCGAGCACGCACAGCACCACCGCGACCACGCCGATCAGCGCGGTGAAGACGAACACGAAATAATATCCGCGCTCCTCGATCATCTGGCCGAGCGCGCCGCGGCCCAGCGTGCCGACGAGCAAGGTCAGCGAGGCGAGCAGCGCATATTGCACGGCGCTGTAGCCCTTGGCGACGATCGACGAGAGCCACGCGATATAGGCCGCGCCCGCAATGCCGATCGCGAGGTTCTCCCCCCCGATCGTGATCATCAGCCTGGCCAGCTTCTCGCTGCCGCCGAACTGCTCGACCGCCCAAGTGAAGCCGATCGTATTGCTCACGGCCGACATGGTCCCCCCGCCGACGGCGAGATCGGCGTAGAGCAGATTGGTCGCGGCCGAGAGCGCGGCGCCGAGAGTCAGCGTGAACATTCGCCCGAGCACGACGATCATCCAGCCGCCCAGCGCCAGGCCGAGGATGATCGCGCCGATTCCGAAGAATTTGGATGCAAACGCGACCTCGTCGTTCGTGTACTGGAGCTCGCCGAGGTAGAATGGATAAGCGAAGGTGCCCCAGATCGAATCGCAGATACGGTAGGTCAGTACCAGCGCGAGGATCAGCACCAGCGACCAGCCCATCCGGCCGACGAATTCGACGAGCGGCATCACCAGCGCGCGGTAGAAGTGATCCGTCACCTGGCTGGCGCGCGCTTGCGATGCGCCCTCCGCCGGAATCACGTGGCGCCCCTCGCGCCGGAGTTTGACCAGCCAGGCCGCAATGAAGGCGGGCAGGACGATCGTGGCGATGATGATCAGCGGGCCGTAGGTGGCGGTGAACTCCGTCGGGTTGGGACGATCCTCGGGAAGGGCGGTCATCGACCAGATCATGAATATGAGAACCGTGCCGACGGCCAGCGCCCACAGCAGCCCGACGGCGAGCAGGCCCCAGGTCCGAACCTGCGGCAGCAGCTCGCCAGGCTCGTAGAGCCTTTCGATCTCTTCGCCCGTGGCAATGATGGCGCCGGTCTTCTCCGGATCGGGAGCGAACAGGCCGGCCACGCCGATCGCCAGCAAGATCAGGCCGAGCATGACGTAGGTCTGGGGCCAGCCGATCCGCGCGGCGATGATCAGGCCGAGCGCGCCGCCGACGAGCGAGGAAAGGCGGAAGCCCATCTGGTAGACGGTCGAGAGGATGTCGATCGTCGCCTCCTCGTCGGCGATGTCGATGCGCCAGGCGTTGATCGCGATATCCTGCGTGGCGCTGGTGAAGGCGCCGACGCCCGCGAGCAGGCTGAACATCCCCAGCGAGCTCCTCGGATCGAGCAGGCTCATCGTGATGAGAATGATCCCGAGCAGGAGCTGCGCCGGCGCGATCCACTGCTTGCGCTTCCCCAGCCGACGCAGGACCGGGATGTCGACCTTGTCGACCAAAGGCGACCAAAGGAACTGGAACGAATAAGCGAGCCCGATCAGCGAAAATACGCCCATCGTCTCGAGATCGACCTGGGCCTCCGTGAACCAGGCGTAGAGCGTCCCGAGGAAAAGCGCGAACGGCAGGCCCGAAGCGAATCCGAACAGCGCCATGAAGCCCGATTTGGGGTTGCGCAGCGAGCGGAAGAGCGTGCGCCAGCCTGGTTTCACCGCTGCTACCGTGGCCATGGGCCGTTTCTCCTGGTCGACTGGCCGCGAACCTAGGGTCCGTATTCGCTACCCGCAATGGCCGGGATCGCCCGGACCGCTCCGCCCGCCGCACTTGCCCTACCTTCCCGTAAAGCGCACCATCGCGCGCCATGGACATGGCTTCGACGCAGCGCCCGACCGAGGGACAGCTCGCGCTGGCGCGGGCGATCGCGGGCGGCGAGGAGAGCAAGGGCGCTGGCGTGCGCACGGTCCCGGCCCGCGTCTATACGGACGAAGCGCGCTTCGGCGCCGAACAGGCGCGGCTCTTCGGCCGGCTGCCGACCGTGATCGCGCCCTCGGCCCTCCTCCCGCGGCCGAACATGGCGGTGCCGCACGACGGCTTCGCTTTGCCGCTGCTCCTGACGCGCGACAAGGAGGGCCGCGCCCATGTCTTCTACAATGTCTGCCGGCACCGCGGCACGCGCCTGGTCGAGGGCGTGGGGGCCGTGACCGCGCCCCGGCTCGTCTGCCCCTATCATGCCTGGTCCTATGGCTGCGACGGCCGCCTTGCGGGCCTGCCGCGGCCCGACACCTTTCCCGGGGTCGACAAGGCCGCGCACGGCCTCGCCGAATTGCCGTCGCGCGAGGCGGGCGGCCTGATCTGGTTCGCAAGGGACGAAACCGCCGACTTTTCGGACGCCGACGCGCTTGCGCCCGAGTTCGACGCCTTCGGCCTGGCCGGCCACCATCTCTACCGGCGCCGGATCCACGACGTGGCGGCGAACTGGAAGCTGGTCATGGACGCTTTCCTCGAAAGCTACCACGTCCAGCGCCTCCACGCTCCGACCATCGCCCGCTTCTTCGCCGACGGCATCACCGCCGGCGATCGGATCGGCGTCCACCAGCGCTCCGCGGTCGGGCGCACCGATTATGTGAGCGGCCTCGACCGCACCGATTGGCCCGCGCTGCGCGCCGTGATCACCTTCGCATACCAGCTCTTCCCGGCGACGATCCTGATCATGAGCCCGGACTATGTGAACCTGATGGTGCTGATGCCCCAAGCGGTCGGCCGCACTTTGGTCGAGGACTTCATGCTGATCCCCGAGCCGCCGAAGTCGGCGGAGGAGGAGGAGCATTGGGAAAAAAGCTGGCGCATGCTCGACGAAGGCGTCTTCGAGGCGGAGGACTATCGCGCCGCCGCGCTGCAGCAGGAAGGTCTGAGCTCAGGCTCGCTCGAATCCCTCACCATCGGCACGCTGGAGACGGGCATCCACGCCTTCCACGAGCAGGTCGAAGCGGCGCTTCAGGTAAAGTGACGAAAGCCGTTCGGTCCGAGCGAAGTCGAGGACCGCAGTCGAGCGCAGCGAGACCTAAGCGTAGGAGAAGGGCCTCGGCTTCGCTCGGCAGGGCGTCTCGACGAAGTTTATCCAGAGCGACGCCGCAGGCGTCGTCGAAGGGCTCGACGCGAACGGGCTCTTGAGCCTCAGCCCCGCCTCCTATCCCGCCGCCTTCTCGTACAGGCTGAGTTGCGGCGGGAGGTTCTTGACGTCCTTGCCCTGGAAGACGTCGTCGAGGCAGTCGAGCGCCGCCTTGAGGACCTTGTCCGTATAGGGCTTGGCGAGGCAGCCGACGCCCAGGCTCTGCGCCTCGACCGGACAGGCGCCGGTGACGAACAGGACCGGCACGCCCCGCTCGCCCGCGATCCGGGCGACATCGGTGCCGTCGCCCTCGCCGCTCAGGGTGATGTCGGTCAGGATTAGATCGATCTGTGCCTCGCTCTCGATCACCGCGCGCGCGTCGTCGAGGCTGTCGACCGTGCCGACCACCTCGTAGCCCGCCTCTCCGAGCAGATGCTCGTTGTCGAACGCGACCAGGGGCTCGTCCTCGACGACCAGGATGCGGCGGATGAGCCTTTCACGTTTGCCGAAGAGCATGTACCCCGCGCGCCTCCCGATGGTTTGTTCGCCTCTCGTAACGAGCGAACGACCCGTCGGTGCCGAAGCAAGCTCTCGCCTCGGCTCGAAACTCGATCCGATTGCCGGAGAAACCCTTGCCGCCGCCCCGCTCCTTCTCTTCCCAAGGTCGCCAGCGCATCGCCAAAGCCGGCGAGCCGCAGCGCATCGCCAAGCTTCTCGCCCGCGCCGGCATCGCGTCGCGCCGGGAAGTCGAGCGCATGATCGAGGACGGGCGGATCGCGATCGGCGGGACGAAGGTCGAGAAGCCGGCGACCTTGCTGACCTCGCTCGAGGGCGTGACCGTCGACGGCCGGCCGGTCGCCGCACCGGCGCCGGCGCGCCTGTTCCGTTTCCACAAGCCGGCCGGCCTGCTCACCGCAGAGCGGGACCCGAAGGGCCGGCCCACCATCTACGACCGCCTGCCCAAGGGCCTGCCGCGGGTGATGCCGGTCGGGCGGCTCGACATGAACACGGAGGGGCTCCTCCTCCTCACCACCGATGGCGGCCTCAAGCGCCTGCTCGAGCTTCCCGCCAGCGGCGTCGAGCGCACCTACCGGGCCCGCACCTTCGGCCCGATCAGCCAGGACCGGCTCGAGACTTTGATCGAGGGGATCGAAATCGAAGGCGTCCGCTACGGACCGATCGATGCCAATCTGGAGCGCCGGACCGGCCGCAACCAGTGGATCGAGCTCAAGCTGCGCGAGGGCAAGAACCGCGAGGTCCGCCGCGTCCTCGAGCATCTCGGCCTTCAGGTCTCCCGCCTCATCCGCACCGCCTACGGCCCGTTTCCGCTTGCGGATTTGCCAGTGGGGGCGGTCGACGAAGTGCGCCAGCACGAGCTGGTCGCGTTCCGGAAGGGGTTGGAGAAAGCGCAGTGAGAATCATCGCCGGCGCCTGGCGCGGGCGCCCGCTCCTTGCTCCGCCGGGCGAGGCAACCCGCCCCACCTCGGACCGCGCGCGCGAAGGCCTGTTCTCGATGCTCGCCAGCCGCATCGGCAGCTTCGAAGGCCTCGAAGTCGCCGATCTTTTCGCCGGCACCGGCGCACTCGGCCTCGAGGCCCTGTCGCGCGGCGCTGCGCGCTGCACCTTCGTCGAGCGCGACCCCGCCGCGCTCAAGGCGCTGAGGCGCAATGTCGACTATATGGACGCAGGCGATCGCGCCGAAATCCGCGCCGCCGGTGCCGAGCATGCCGCCCCGCCCCGCGCCCTTTGCGACCTGGTCCTGCTCGACCCCCCCTACCGCTCCGGTCTCGCCGCCCCCGTCCTCGAGCGCCTCGCCGCCGGCGCCTGGCTTGCTCCCGGCGCATGGCTCAGCGTCGAGCTGAGCGGCGAGGAGCTGGCAGTGCCGCCTACGCTGGCGCACGAGGCCGAACGCCGCTTCGGCAAGGCCGTCATCCACCTCCTTCGCTGTCAGGACTGACTCCCACTCAGCGCGGGTTCACCTTTTTGGACATAGACTTGTCGCCGGAGCTTGAGACATGATTGCAGCCGGCCACGCGACCAGTGCCGAACGCCTGCGCGGCGCATTGCCTGCGCTCACCGTGCATGTGCTGCTCGTCTTCGCCCTCCTGCGCGGCCTCGCCGTCGGCGCCGCTCCGGCCGGCGAACAGGCGAAGCCCAGCGTCCTCGATCTGACCCCTCCCTCCGCGTCCGAATTGCCCCTGCCGCCACCGGTCCCCGATCCGGGCGAGACCGAGTCCGAGCGAACCGGCGACCCGCGCGAGGAAGGCGCGGCCTCGCCGCCCAACCTCCACTCCAAGGCCAGCGAGCTCGTCGCTCCGACGCGCTCGCAGCCCTCGCCGATCCGCGCCGCGCCCAAGGCGAACACGGGCAGCGACGCCTCGACCGGCGCGGCGCCCGTCCCGGGTCCGGGAACGGGCAGCGGCGGCATCGGCACCGGCACCGGGAGCGGCGACGGCGGCAGCGGCCTGGGCGCGGGCGGCGGCGGCGGCCGCGGCGGCGGACGGCTGCGCCCGCCGCGGCGCCTGCGCGGCAGCCTCAGCGACCGCGACTATCCCGCCGGCCTCGTCGACGAGGCGCCGCGCGGCGTCGTCTGGGTGCGCTATGCGGTGGAGGTGGACGGGCGCGCCTCGAACTGCACAATTACCGCGACTAGCGGCCATCGGACCCTCGACGAGATCACCTGCAGCTTGATCGAGAGGCGCTTCCGTTTCGATCCCGCGCGCGACGGCGCGGGCCGCCCGATCCGCTCCAACCTGATCGAAAAATACGAATGGGAAGTCGAGGACCTGCCCGAGGAGCGCAGCGAACGCCGCCGCCGCCGCATCTTCTAGATTGAGTTCGCTCGCCTCGTTCCCTAGCTGTTCGCGGGTGACCGAACCCCGCGTCCTCTCGCCCGAGCCTCGCTATCTCGCCGGCCTCAACCCGCCCCAGCGCGAGGCGGTGGAGACGACGGAAGGGCCCGTCCTCGTCCTCGCCGGCGCGGGCACCGGCAAGACCGCGGCGCTGACGGCGCGGCTCGCCCACCTCGTCGCCACTCGCCGCGCCTGGCCGTCCGAGATCCTCTCGGTCACCTTTACCAACAAGGCGGCCCGCGAGATGAAGGAGCGGGTCGGGCGGATCGTCGGCCCGGCGGTGGAAAACATGCCCTGGCTCGGCACCTTTCATTCGGTCTGCGCCAAGATGCTGCGCCGCCACGCCGAGTTGGTCGGCCTCCAGTCCAACTTCACCATCCTCGACACGGACGATCAGCTCCGGGTTTTGAAGCAGCTCATCTCCGCCGCCGATCTCGACGAGAAGCGCTGGCCCGCGCGCCTCCTGGGGGGCCTCATCGACCGCTGGAAGAACAAGGGCTGGTCGCCGGCCCAAATCGACGCCGGCGAAGCGGAAGCCTATGCCAACGGCAAAGGCGGCGAGCTCTACAGGCAATATCAGGACCGCCTCAAAACCTTGAACGCCTGCGACTTCGGCGACCTCCTCCTCCACATGCTCACCATCCTCAGGAACGAGCGCGAGGTGCTCGATCACTACCAGCAACGCTTCCGCTACATCCTCGTCGACGAATATCAGGACACCAACCAGGCCCAGTATCTCTGGCTCCGCCTGCTCGCCCGCGAGCGCAAGAACATCTGCTGCGTCGGCGACGACGACCAGTCCATCTATTCCTGGCGCGGCGCCGAGGTCGCCAACATATTGAAGTTCGAGCAGGACTTCCCCGGCGCGAAGATCATCCGCCTCGAGCAGAACTACCGCTCGACCCCGCACATCCTCGCCGCGGCGTCAGGCCTCATCGCCCATAATGGCGGCCGTCTCGGCAAGACCTTGTGGACCGAGGAGGGCGAAGGCGAAAAGGTCCAGGTAGTCGGAGTCTGGGACGGCCCCGAGGAAGCCCGCCGCATCGGCGAGGAGCTGGAGACGATCCAACGCAAGGGATCGCTCGATGACGCCGCGATCCTGGTGCGCGCCCAGTTCCAGACCCGCGAGTTCGAGGACCGCTTCATCGCGATCGGCATGCCCTATCGGATCGTCGGGGGTTTCCGCTTCTACGAGCGCGCCGAGATCCGCGACGCGCTCGCATATCTTCGAGTCATCGCCCAGCCCGCCGACGACCTCGCCTTCGAGCGCATCGTCAACACGCCCAAGCGCGGCCTCGGCGACAAGGCCGTGGCGAAGATCCACAGCCTCGCCCGCGCCCACGGCGTTCCGCTGATGCAGGCCGCTGCAACGATCCTCGACACGGACGAGCTGACCGGCGCGGCGCGGCGCTCTCTCGGCAATCTCGTCGGAGATTTCGCGCGCTGGCGCGCGCGGCTAGCCGAGCTCCCCCATCCCGAGCTCGCCCGCCTGGTCCTCGACGAGAGCGGATACACCGCCTCTCTCCAGGCCGACCGTTCGGCGGAAAGCGCCGGCCGCCTCGAGAACCTCGCCGAACTGACCCGCGCGATGGAGGAATATGAGACGCTCGGCGCCTTCCTCGAGCATGTCAGCCTGGTCATGGAGAACGACGCCGCGCGCGAGGAGGAGAAGGTCACGATCATGACCATCCACGCCGCCAAGGGCCTGGAGTTCGGAACCGTCTTCCTCGCCGGCTGGGAGGAAGGCGTCTTCCCCTCGCAGCGGGCCCTCGACGAAGGCGGCCATGCCAGCCTCGAGGAGGAGCGCCGCCTGGCTTATGTCGCGATCACAAGAGCGCGCCGTAAGTGCTTCATATTCCACGCCGCCAACCGTCGCATCTACGGCCAGTGGACGAGCTCGATCCCGAGCCGCTTCGTCGCCGAGCTTCCCGAGGCCTATGTCGAGCAGGAGCACAGCATGTCGGGCGGCGAGAGCCTGTGGCGCGCCAACTGGTCCGAACGCGCCGACCCTTTCGCCGACGTGGCCCGCTCCACCGGCCGCGGCCCGGGCTGGCGGCGCGCCGCGAGCGGCGGCGGCTTCGAGCGCGTGCCGGCGCGCGTTCCCGAAGCCCGCGCCAGCGCGGTCAGCCTCGGCAATCCCGGCCGCGGCGACATCGCCCTCGGCCAGCGCGTGTTTCATTCCAAGTTCGGCTACGGGACGGTGGCCGAGATCGAAGGCAACAAGCTCGAGATCGATTTCGAGCATGCGGGACGCAAGCGAGTGCTGGACAGCTTTGTGACGGTCGCCTGACGTGAGACCCGGGCCGACGGCGGATCGCACGATCTTTCGGGCCTCGAGGAAGGTCGAGTGACTTCTCGCAACCTTGGAAGGCTCGCCTTCCTGGTCGTCGTCCTGGGTGCGATGGCGGCGGTCTATGTCTCGCCGCTCGGCGAATGGCTGACGCTCGACCGGCTGAAGGCCAGCCGCGATGCGCTCGCCGCGTTGATCGAGGCGCGGCCGCTGCTCTGGACGGGCGGCTTCTTCCTGCTCTGCCTAGTCGCCAGCGCCTTGTGCTTCCCGGCAGCGCCGATCCTCGGCCTTGCCGCCGGCGCCCTGTTCGGCTTCGTTCCGGGACTCGTCACCTTGTCCCTTTCCTTCTCGATCGGCTCGACGATCGCCTGCCTCGGCTCGCGCTACTGGCTGCGCGACTGGGTCAAGGCGAAGCTCGGCAAGCGGCTCGATCCGATCGATCGCGGCTTCGAGCGCCACGGCGCGGCCTTCCTGCTCGCTTTGAGGATCAACCCGCTCATTCCCTACTGGCTGGTCAACCTGGCCATGGGCGTCACCGCGATGCGCCTCCGCATCTATTTTCCGCTGACCGCGATCGGCCTGCTCCCGGCACTCACCATCTACGCCAATGCCGGCAGCCGGCTCGCCGCAGTCGAGAGCATGGGCGACGTCTTCTCGCCCGGGCTTCTGCTGTCGCTGCTCGCACTCAGCCTGCTCCCGCTCGGCGCGGACTGGCTGCGGTCGCGCTTCGCACCGGCCGGTGCGAGCGGAGCGGAAACGGACGCGTGATCCGGCGCCGGCGTCGCCGGCGTCATTGCGACGACGAAGCGCCCTCCTGCCTGGTCCGCGCGAGCGAGCTCCCCGCCGCCCCGCCGACGACGGCGCCGGCGAATATCTTGGCGATGTCGAGGAAGCCGGCAACGTCGCCGTCGTCCGGATGGTAGAGGCCGAACAGGCCGAACGCGAAGGTGAGGAACACTGCGAGGACGAGGAAGACATTGTCCTGAAGCCACTCGCCGAAGCTGCGGCGGCGCGGGGCGAGAGCGCGGAAATATTCGTCGAAGGCGCGATAGGCATGGGCGGCGCGGAGCGCCTCCCCGCCCGCTTCCTCCGTCGCCCTGCGGCGGATCTCGGCAAGGATCGGCGCCAGATAATCGTCGCGCGCGGCGTTGAAGACATCGTCATCGGTATCGGCGGCCATGGCACCCCCCTTCGTCGCTGAGCCGGCAGCGAGACTAGCCCGGATCGACCGCCGCGGGAACTTCTCCTTGCCCGGCCCGGCCCGGCTCCCTTAGGGGCGCGCAGCATGGCCGCGCCCGCCCCCCACCCCTTCCGGATCGCCGACTTCCGCTATTATTGGACGGCGCGCCTCGCCTCGACGATCGCGTCGATGGCGATGGTCATCGTGATCGGCTGGCAGGTCTACGACATCGCCCGATCGTCCGGCATGAGCGTCAAGGAGGCGGCTTTCCAGCTCGGCCTGATCGGCGTCGTCCAGTTCGTTCCGCTGTTCGCCCTGACCCTCTTCACCGGCTGGATCGCCGACCGCCTCGACCGCCGATTCATCGCCCGCGCCTCGATCGCGCTCGAAGTGTTCTGTGCGTCGCTGCTCGCCTGGCTGACCTGGACCGGCTCGGTGACCTTGCTCGCCTTGTTCGGCGTGGCCGCCCTGCTCGGCGTCGCCCGCGCCTTTGCGGCGCCGGCGCTCTCGGCCCTCGCCCCCAACCTGGTGCCGCGCGAATCGCTGCCCAAGGCGATCGCCTTGTCGACCTTGTCCTGGCAGGCGGGCTCGATCGTCGGCCCGGCGCTCGGCGGCTATCTCTACGCTTGGACACCGCACATGCCCTATGCGGTGAGCGCCGGCTTGTTCACCCTCTCGCTCGCCGCGATGTTCATGATCGGTCCCAAGCCCAGGACCGCGATGGAAGGCGCGCGCAATCCCTGGCGCCAGATGGTCGACGGGCTGCACTACGTCCGCAAGAACCGCCTCGTCCTCGGCGCAATCTCGCTGGATCTGTTCGCGGTGCTGCTCGGCGGCGCCACTGCCATGCTTCCCGTCTTCGCCCGCGACGTCCTCCATGCCGGTCCGGAGGGGCTTGGCCACCTGCGCGCCGCCCCCGCCGTCGGCGCGACCGCGATGGCGCTCTGGTTCTCGTTCCAGCCGCTGCGGCGCAATGTCGGCGTCAAGATGCTCGGCGCCGTGGCTCTGTTCGGGGCGGCGACCGTGGTCTTCGGCTTTTCGCGCTCGATGCCGCTGTCGCTTTTCTGTCTGGGCGTGCTCGGCGCGGCCGACATGCTCTCCGTCTACGTCCGCCAGTCGCTCATCCAGCTCTACACGCCCGACGAGATGCGCGGGCGGGTCGGCGCGGTCTCCACCCTGTTCATCTCGGCATCGAACGAGCTCGGCGAGGCGGAATCGGGCTTCCTCGCCGCCGCGATCGGGCCGGTGGCGGCCGTGGTCGGAGGCGGCGTCGGCGCGATCCTGGTCACTTTGATGTGGTGGAGATGGTTTCCGGAGCTGCGTCTTGCGCGAAGCTTCGATCCACCCGATGTGAAAGGCGACAGCCAGGCCAAGGAGAATTCGGCATGAGAGCGGGCAGCATCCTCGAGACGATCGGCAATACGCCCCATATCCGGATCAACCGACTGTTCGGGGACGCCGAGGTCTGGGTGAAGTCCGAGCGGGCGAATCCCGGCGGATCGATCAAGGACAGGATCGCGCTCGCGATGATCGAAGACGCCGAGCGCTCCGGCTCCCTCAAGCCCGGCGGCACGATCGTCGAGCCGACATCGGGCAATACCGGCATCGGCCTCGCGATGGTCGCGGCGGTGAAGGGCTACAGGCTGATCCTCGTCATGCCCGAAAGCATGAGCCTCGAGCGGCGGCGGCTGATGCTCGCCTTCGGCGCAAGCTTCGACCTCACGCCGCGCGAAAAGGGGATGAAGGGCGCGATCGCCCGAGCCGAGGAGCTGATCGGCGAGATCGAGGGCAGCTGGATGCCCCAGCAGTTCGAGAATCCGGCGAACATCGAGGTCCATCTGCGCACCACCGCGCAGGAAATCCTCGCCGATTTCCGGGACGACCCGATCGACGTGCTGATCACCGGGGTCGGCACGGGCGGGCATATCACCGCCTGCGCCCAGGTGCTCAAGAAGGAATGGCCGGCGCTCCAGGTGTTCGCGGTCGAGCCGACCTTGTCGCCGGTCATTTCCGGCGGCCAGCCGGGGCCGCACCCGATCCAGGGCATCGGCGCCGGCTTCATCCCGGCCAACCTCAAGACCGAGGTCCTGGACGGCATCATCCAGGTCGATCCGGCCGACGCCAAGGACATGGCCCGTCGCTGCGCACGCGAGGAAGGCATTCTGGTCGGGATCAGCTCGGGCGCGACGCTCGCCGCGATCCGCCAGAAGCTGGCCGAGATCGGCGCCGGCAAGCGCGTCCTCGGCTTCAACTACGATACCGCGGAGCGTTATCTGTCGGTGCCCGACTTCCTGCCCGAGGAGTAAGCGCCGCGCGGCGGCCTGGCGGGGCACGGGCTCCGGCCGCTCAATCGCGACCGCTGGCGGGAGGCGGTTCGGAGAGGAAGCCCAGCCGCAGCCCATGGTCCATCGCGTTCGACGCGGTGAAGGCGTAGATCAGGCAGAGGAACGGCTCGATCGTTACCCGATCGGCAGACGCCCTCGGCCGCACCGCGAACTCGCCGCCGTCGAGCGGCTGCAAGCCGGCGCCACGCTCCAGACCGCAATGAGTCTCAAGCTCGACGGCGAACGCGGCAGGCGTTTCGTTCTCGGGATCGTAAGCCGGGACGCCAGCGAGCAGGCCCCGCCGCTGCAGCCACTGCCGGCTCACATCGCGGAACCCATTGGCATGATCGCCAATCGGCTCGGCGGGCGGCGGGCTGCCCATCCCCCAGGCAGCGGCGAAGGCGAGGACGGCGAACATCGCCGGGAGACTAGCCGATTGCGGCACGGCGCGACAGGGTCGGCATGACGGTGGACGCCTGGGTCCGGCGGGCGCTATGAAGCGATCCTCCACCGCGAAGGACAGGGAAATGAAAAAGCCGGCATGGATAGCAATTGCGGGGGCGCTCGCGCTCGCGGGATGCGACGTCAACGTATCCAGCAACGACGCGGCCACCCAGAACGCGATCGAGGACGTACAGCAGGGCGCGAGCGATCTGGTCAACGGCGCGGGCAATTTGGCCGCGGATGCGGGCAACGAGATCGGTGAGGCCGCGCGCGACGCCGGCAATACGATCGACAAAGTCGGCGACGGCGACGGCAACGAAGCCGGCGGCAACAAAGCGAAATAGGCGCGGTTCGCCGATCCCGGAAACGAGACGGAATCGATGTCGCCGCTGGAACAGTCGCTCCTCGCATTCACCTTGGCGGCCGCCTTGATGACGGTGACGCCGGGGCTCGACACCGCCCTCGTCCTGCGCACCGCCGCGGTCGAGGGCGCACGCAGGGCCTGGTTTGCTGGGCTCGGAATAGCGCTCGGCTGCATTGCCTGGGGCGCGATCGTCGCCGGCGGGCTTGGAATGCTCCTTGCGGCCTCGGAGCTCGCTTATGCGGCGCTGAAATGGGCCGGCGCCGCCTATCTCCTCTATCTCGGCCTGCGCCTGCTGCTATCCCGGCGCGAGGAATTCGTCGGCGGCGCGGATGCGGCTCCCGGCCTGAGCGCCGCGGCCTGGTTCCGTCGCGGCCTCCTCACCAACCTCCTCAACCCGAAGATCGGCGTCTTCTACGTTTCGTTCCTGCCCCAGTTCGTGCCCGCCGGCGCGAGCGTCCCGGCGACGACCCTGCTCCTCGCCGCGATCCACGCCGGCCTTGGGCTCGCCTGGTTCGCTGCGCTCATTCTTGCGACGCGTCCCGTCGCCGCCGCGCTGCGCAGGCCGCGGACGATCCGCCTGCTCGACCGCGCCACGGGCATCGTCTTCCTGCTGTTCGCGGGACGCCTGGCATTGTCGCGAGCCTGATCCGTCAAACCGTCTTGGACCGGCGTCGTGCAAGATCCGGCACCGCGGCGCGCCGGCCAGGACGGATCAGCGCGCCTCGGCCATGGCGTAGAGGAAGTCGACATAGCCCATGGTCTGCTGCAGCAGGCCGGCTACGCGCGGATTTCGCGGCTCGATGACGAAATATTCGTCCGGCGCGTGGGCGCCGCCGCCGATGCCGAGGCCGAATTGGCCCGCCGGAAGGCGCAGCGGGTCGCCGGTGAAGACGAAGCCGGGCCAGGAGCCGGCAAGGCGCGGGAAGAGCGTGAAGGGCACGTTGCTGCGCGTGAACACGGCCTGCTGGGCGCGGATGATGCGGCTGTCCTCGGCGGTCTCGGTGGGGTCGTAGCCGCCCGACATGTTGACCTCGATGTCGCCGAAGCCCCGCCGGGCGAGATGGGCGCGCAGCTTGGGCAGGGCATCGGCCACGGTCATGTTCGGAACCAGCCGGAGATCGAGCTTGGCGACGCCGCGGGCCGGCAGGATCGTCTTGCCGCCTGGGCCGGTATAGCCGGCGACCAGACCCTCGATGTTGACGGTGGGCTGCGCGACGAGCCGCTCGAGCGCCTGCGGATAGGGAAGGTCGTCGATCCAGCGCGTGACGCCGAATGCGCGCATTACCTCGGTCTCGTCGTCGAGGCGCGCATTTTCGGCGATCAGCGCGCGCTCCCGGGCAGTCAGCGGACGGACATGCTCGAACCAGCCGTCGATCGCGGGCGTGTTGCCGCCGTCGGTGACGAGGGTATTCAGCGCCTGGACGAGGTGCCAGACCGGGCTGTCGACCTGGGCCTTGAGGCTCGAATGGACGTCGCGCACCGGACCGCGGCCCCAGCGCTCGCCGGAGGCGACCATCTCGAGCTCGATAATGCCCTTGGCGCCGAGGTTAATGGTCGCGGCGCCCTGCCCGTCCTGCTGCGCGAAGGGAATGATCACTCCTTCGGCACGGCGCATCGCGGCGAGCACTTCCGGATCGCGGAGCACGTTGATGAAATTGGGTGAGCCGATCTCCTCCTCGCCTTCGGCCAAGAGAACGAGGTTGACCGGCAGCCGCCGCCCCGACGCGCGCAAGGCGTGGATCGCGGCGAGAAAGGCACCTTCCGGCCCCTTCTGGTTGACCGCGCCGCGGCCCCGTATGGCGCGACCCATCGGCAGGTCGACGATGCGCGCCTCGAGCGGGGGCGAGGCCCATTCGGCCGGATCGTACTGCTTGACGTCGTACATGAAATAGATGCCGACCGTGCGCGGCGCGCCGGCGTCGATCACGCCGAAGACGGCAGGGACGCCGCCGGTCGCGACCTTGCGGACCCGGGTAAAGCCGGCTTCGGTCGCGAGCCGCGCCATATTATCGGCGCCTTCGGCGATATTGAGGCGCTCTGCGGCGATGGTCGGGAGCCGGATCCACTCCTGGATGCGGGCAACCGACGCCTGGTAGCCGGCCTCTGCGGCCGCCGCGATCGCCTCCCGGTCTCGGCTGCGCCTCGACTGGGCGAGCGCGGCGCCGGGCGCGATCAGAGCGGCCGTCGCCGCGCCAGTGAGGACGGTACGGCGGTCGGCGGCGAAGCTGCGATTGTCGGTCATGGAGCCCTCTTCGGTGCTGGACCATGGCACTAGACAGGGCGCCGCAGCCGCCGTCCAGAGGCGGCAAGGAACCTCGGCAGCTTGGGGGGCGTTCGTTACGGCAAAGGAGCAAGGCTGATGGATGACAGGGAAAAGATCGTAGAGGTCGAGCGCGAGCCGGTGGTCGAGCGCCACACGACCGTCGTCAGCACCGGCGACGGCGGCGGCGGCGGCGGCGGCACCGTGATCGCGGTGCTGGTACTGATCGTCGCGCTCATCGTCCTCTTCCTGCTCTTCGGGCGCGGCCTGATCGGCGGCGCCGCGGACAAGGTCGACGAGGTCGACGTCAAGGTCGAGGTGCCGGCCGCTCCTTCGAAATAGTTTCGGCGCTCAGTTGCGCGGCGCCAGCCGCCGGTAGCTCAGCGCTTCGGCGACGTGGACGCGGCGAACCTCTTCGCTCGCCGCGAGATCGGCGATCGTGCGGGCGACGCGCAGCACGCGGTGATAGCCGCGGGCGGAGAGGCGCATCGCTTCGGCGGCCTGGCCGAGGAGGCGGCGACCTGGCTCGTCGGGTGTAGCGACCTCGGCGAGCAGGTCGCCGTCGACTTCGGCGTTCGTCCTGAGACCCTTCCCGTCATAGCGCCGCGTCTGGCAGTCGCGAGCGGCGGCGACGCGCGCGGCGACTTCGGCCGAGCCTTCGGCGGGCGGCGGCAGGACGAGGTCGGCCGCGGCGACGGGCTGGACCTCGACGTGGAGGTCGACGCGATCGAGAAATGGGCCCGAGACCTTCGCCTGATAGTCGGCGGCGCAGCGCGGCGCGCGCGAGCAGGCCAGCGTCGGGTCGCCGAGATGGCCGCAGCGGCATAATCGCGTTGCCTTCTCAGCATCATTTCCGAAAGGGATGTGAAGGAGCCTAATTTCTACGTCGTCGCGGCCGACGATAATGCGGTCGGTGATCGCCTCGACGATCTGTCGCTTGTCCTCAAGCGGCAGATCGTCCCAGCGGGATGAGAGGTCTCGTGCTTCCTCGATGGCCTCAGCTTGCGAGACGGTACCGATCAGGAGGACGTCGAGGCGCGCCTGGAGGCGGGGCAGTTCGTCGTCAAGCTGAGTGCGGCGCTCGGAGAGCGGACGGTGACGCCGGCCAAAGTCTTCCTTGGAGAGCGCATCGGCGAGATAGAGCTGGTACAGGCGTTCATCCTCGGTTCCGACCTTGCGGAGCTCGGCTTTGGCACTCTCGATGAGCCGTTCGAGCTCGGTGAGCTCGGTGTCGGCGGCACGGCGATGAGCGGCGAGCTCCTCGGGCGACAGGAGGAAATGCCGGAGCTGGTCGCGGTACACCGCCTCAAGGTCCCCCACAGGTATCTTATTCCGGCACTTCGTACAGATGTACTTGGGTGAGTTACTCCACACGTACATTTTGGAGCCGCAGTGGCAGAACGCGAAGCCCGCGAAGAGGTACACCGGGCGGCGGGCGGCCGGCCGCTTGCGCTCGGCGTTGGCGTCGAGAATGGCGTTGCAACGGGCCCAGAGGTCCTCGGACACGATCGCTTCGACCGGCGTGAACACCCACTCGCTCTCCGGCTTGAGGGCCCAGCTCTTCGTGCGATCGTCAGTGCGCGTGTAATTGGCGCGGTGGAGGCCCTTGGCCGTGGGATCGCGCAGGAGGCGGGTGATCGTCGTGTCGGAGAAGCGCGAGCTGTTGCGCGTCCGGTATCCGCGGTCATTCAAGATGCGGGCGACGGTCTTCTTTCGGCGGTGCTCGTCGAAGAGTTCGTAGAGGAGAGCTCGAACCGGGGCCTCGTCAGGATCGGGCTCGAGCTTCTTTTCGCGCCAGCGGTAGCCAAAAGGCGCGGCGCCGCCGATCGGCTTTCCCATCTTCGCGCGAATTGGCACAGACGCCTGGACGCGCTCGGCGATCTCCTCGCGCTCCCACTGCGCCATAGCGGCGATCATTGTGAAGAAGAGGCGTCCCGCAGGCGAACTCGTGTCGATCGCCTCTTGGAGCGAGACGAGGTCGGCGCCATAGCTGCGGAACGTTTCCGCGAATTCGAGGAGTTCCTTCGTGTTCCGGGCGAGGCGCGCGAGCTTCGAAAACACGAGGCCGGTGATAGCGCCAGAGGCTATGTCCGCGAGCATCCGCTGCGCCCCAGGGTGAGCGATCACGGCTTTGCCGCTCACCGCCTCGAGCCGGTATACCTCCGATACATGCCACCCCTTTGCTTCGGCGTACGCACGGGCCCGCTTCTCATGATGCTCCGGGCTTTCGCCGCGCACCTGATCCTCGGTCGAAACGCGGATCCAGATGCCGACCGATCTGGCTGCATCTCGTGCCTGTTTCGGACGCATATGACGGCTCCTACAAGGGAGCATCACTGATATCACTTTCCGGTGCCTCCGTCCACTGCTATGCGGCCCAGATGGCTAGGGAACGACAGTCGGCGCGCTTCATCTTCTCTGCCTCGCCGTCTCTGCTGCGCGAGGTGGACGAGTGGCGGCGGAAGCAGGTGGATCTACCTTCCCGGGCGGAGGCCGTGCGTCGCCTTTTACACATAGCGCTGAGTAAGTGACTCAACTCGAGAGGCTCGCTAGCTGATCATGCCACCATCGACGGGGATCGAGGCGCCGTTGATATGGGCGGCACCATCCGAGCAGAGATAGAGCACGGTCGAGGCGACCTCTTCTGGCCTGGCCAGCCGCCCGGGCGGCTGTGCCGTTTCCAAGTCCCGTACGAGAGCTTCTATTGGGACATCCTTCGCCGCAGCGCTCTTCTCCAGAATGCCCGTCAGCATGTCGGAGTAGATTGCGCCCGGACAGACCTCGTTGCAGGTAACTCCGTCGCGCGCATATTCCTTAGCGACCGACTTCATCAGGCCAGACAGGCCATGCTTGCTGGCATTGTAGGGCGCATTCGTCCTCGACCCGCGCAGGCTGTAGATCGAGCCAACCATGACGATACGGCCGCGCCTGCGGCGCAGCATGGGCGGGAGGAAGCGTTGGACCATCAAGAAAGGCGCGGTAAGGTTGATCTGCAGCGTTTGGTCCCAATCTTCCTTACTGACCGTTCCAGTGAGGTCGGAGGAAATGTTCACGCCCGCATTGAGCACGAGCGCTCCATAGTCAGCAGCAGGCGGCAGCTCAGCGGCGGCGAAGTCCACCTTGAAGGCAGAGCGCGCGCCGCCGGCGAGCAGAGCTTGCGCCGACTCGTCATTGCTTCGGTAGGTGAAGTCGACTGCCCAGCCGGCCTTGGCGAACTGCTTGACGAGGGCTCGGCCGACCGAACCAGTCCCGCCTGTAATTAGCGCCACCTCAGGCATCGGCGACTCCTTGCACGGTCTGATCGGCCAGCTCGGCAGCCCAAAGCTTGTGATCCGTGAGCGTCACTGCCTTTTCCTCGAAGAGGGCAGGAAGCTCGATTCCGGCGCCGATTAGCTCGTTGACGTCGATCCCGATCGGCGAACGCCAGGCGGCTTCGAAAAATGCCGTATAGCCGCCAATCACATGCTCATCGGCCGAGAAGGAACCCGTAATCTCGTCGAGCCCGTGGGCGATCGCGCGGTAGACGTAGCGTTCGGCGAAGATGCCGAAATCCTCGCACATGCCGGGAGGCGCATAATCCTTCAGCAGCCTCCGGAACGCCTTGATCGGGATAACTCGCCCCGCCATGTGCGGGCGATGAGCATGGAAGGCAAGCAGGCGCAACGCCCTTGGGGCTTTGAGCTGCACGATGTCACTGTAGAGAAAAAGCCGGCGGACCTCGGTGATCTTGCCAGCTCGGACCTTGCCGTCGAAATCGTAGAGATATTGGCGGTAGGTGACGTCGAAGAACGTCTCGATCTCGCCAAGATTATTGGTCGCTCTGAAGATGTCGTCGGCGTCGCCCTGAAAGCCGAGCAACAGCGCGTCCGTGGTGTCGACGTGCCGCTTGGAGAGGACGATCTCCTTCTTGTAATGGGCTTCATCGGCACCGCGCCGGACCTCGGCGATCTGTCGCGAGACATGGCTCGCAAACAGATTCTTCGCGGGGTCGGTGTTGCGACTGATCTCATGGAACGTCACGCGTAGCGCGAGCAGATCGGCGTCGGTGGCCGACTTGGCCGCCCAGAACTCGACTTCACGCTTCTCGAAATCAAACACCGCCTTGGTCATTAGGAAGATCTCGAGCAGCGAAACCGCAATCAGGGTCAAGAGCCCGAACAAGATATTCTCGCCGGCGCTGAACAGGGTCGGGCTGATCGCATTCGTCGCCACCGGGATGAGCGCCGCCACTAGAAGGTTGGCAATCAGCACAATCGCAGTGGCGGGGTTCAGTCTCATCTCAGTGCTCCGTAGCAAATGGCGCTCGCCATGCCGGCATAGGATCCGCTCATCTCCAACCGCTCGTTGATCGTGGTGAAATGCCGCTCACGCCAAGCGAGCTCGTCCTGCCATGACCGGCCATAGTGCCACTGTCCGTTGATCGGCGTCACCTCTCGGACCTGCCGCGCTAGCCAGCGAATCCGCGGGTTCGGATCTTCCGTATAATGGGCAGCAAGCTCGCAGGGCCGCACCGTCTTCTCGGCGCGAAGCGTGTCGGCCAGAAAGATCGCGCGGCAGTTGAAGTCGTTGAGCGTCGCTAGGTTCGCCGCACCTGCCCGAAAACGCCGTCTTATTGCGTCCGACGAGTACAGCGCGCCGCGCTGGTGCAGGACATATTCGAGGTAGATGCCGCGGTTCAGTAGCGATGCGGCGATGCCGGCGCCAAGCGCGTGCCGCTCGTCATAGGCGACGTTGCCGATGGTCAGGTGCCCCAGTATCGCCGCAAACCTGCGGCGTGCCTCCACCGACGCGAAGAAAGCCTGCCAGGTCGTATAAATGACCTCCTCCTGATTGCGATAGACTCGCAGTTGGGCAAGCCTAGCGTGGAATTCCGGATGGGCCTCGATCAGGGTAACGTGGCGAAATCCGAGTTCGGCCAGCAGGTCCCGATATTCGGGCGTGGAGCCGAGCACACAGACCGGCATTTCGCGACCGATCGTGCGCAATTGTCTTCGGACCCAGCGCAGATGCGCAGGCGAGGGGCGCGACGGCGGCAGCACGTTCCCCCAAGAACATTCTGAATTCCAAACGAGGGACGCAGCCACGCTCAGGGTGCAACCTCGATATAGACTTCCTTGCCAAGCTCGAGCTCGTGCAAAACCTTGTACCAGTGTACCCTGATCTCGAAGAAACGCGATTCCATCCCAACTTCTTCCATGGCCCCGGCGCTCGCCGCCCAGTCGCCGAGCTTAGGGAACCGCGCGGCATAAATCTGGTACGCTCCCTCGCCTTCATCGTCGCTGAAGCGCCGCCAGCTGCCGCGAAACTGGAGCCCCTTAAGGTCGCCTCCGAACGGCTGGGCCGTATCCAGTATGGTGCCGGCAACGCGCGGATCCGCGGCGGCAAAGCGCGAATGCGCAGCGCCTGGCGCGGTCAGGACGATCAACCGATCAAGGCCATTCGCCGCGAAATACATCGCATTGCCGTAGGATGAGCCGTCGCTCGCGGTGGAGCAGAGGGTCAGGAGGCGGTTGCTATCGAGAATATCACGGATCGCTGCCTGTGCCTTGTCTTCCGTGTTCGAGGAGTGGATTTCCGGCATGATTCGTCCCATCATCAGTCAATATAGTATAGCTCATTTCTTAGAGCCCATCGAACGAAACGGTAAAGAGACGAAATGGCTGATGGCATCAGGACTTGCGAGCCGGGCGCCCTGCTGCGCTGGCCGAGACTTTTCCTGTCGAACGAGCCACTTATTGTCTGCCCGATCGATGACGCTCTCATTTTCGGCCCCACAGCCGGGCTCGAACGAATTGATCGGATGACGCGGATGATTGCCGCGGGTCAGCCCGATGCGATCCTGACCTTTGCCGGCCATGTCGCTCGTGCTCCGGTCGATTTCGTTGGCGTTCCCGTGCTCGTGAACTGCACAGCCAGTCTTGTCGGCCGCAGTCACACGCAGAAAGTCGCGGTCTCGAGCGTTGGCGAAGCGCTACGCGTCGGCGCGGCCGGCGTCGCATTCCATCTCAACGTCGGCTCGAGACATGAGCCAGCCATGCTCGAGTTGGCCGGCAGCATAGTCGAAGAAGCAAGAGCCAAAGGCCTCGCTACACTGGGCATCATATACCCACGGTCCGAGAGCAACGCCGGCGACGACAATTACGAGGCGCTCAAGGCCGACGATCCGGCCGCCTTTGCTGCGCTTGTTACCCGATGCGTTGCCATCGGCGCCCAGCTTGGGTGCAGCGCCATCAAGACGAAATATACTGGGTCGATTGAGACGTTTCGCCCAGCCTGCTCCGTAGCCGATGATGTGGCCGTGCTCATTGCCGGGGATGCACGAAAGCGAGAGAGCGAGTCGATTCAGATGGCCATCGATGCTGTTCGGGCTGGCGCCCGCGGCGTGAGTTTCGGACGTAACGTTTTTGGGCGGACCGATCCTGCTGCCTTCATCAGGATGTTGCGTGCCGCACTGGGTGAATAGGAGATGGTCATGTTCGAGACTCGGACTCTTGGAGTGCTATGGCTACGGACCTCAAGTCACCCGATGACGCGGTTGGGCGCCGTCGTATCGCGCTTCGTGCCAAGCGGAGAGGAGCGGGAAAGCGCTCCTCTTAACGCCGAAACTATGAGGTTGCGTAGAAGGTCGCCACACATTGGCGCGCAAGGACATGATCTACAGAGAAACGCAAGACGCCCAGTCGCGAAGCCGCAACGCGCCTTGCCCATCGCACCCCCCAAAGCCCTAGTCCGGACGGGAGGTTCGGATAGCTTGGTGAATCGCGTTGTCTTCTAAAGGCGAATCGCTGTCTGTCGCGGACCTCGCCCTCTGGCCGCATCAGGTCGCAGCGATCGCGGACGCTGAGGCCTACTTCGCCTCCGGTAGCGCCAGGGGGTGCCTGGTGCAGATGCCAACCGGCACCGGAAAGACGGGCGTCATGGCTGTGGTCGCGAGCCGGCGATGCGGTGAGGCCCCGGTGCTGGTCGTGTGTCCGTCGGCCGCGCTCGTTGAGCAGCTCACGGACCAATTGAGCTCAGGCTTCTGGGAAAAGATCGAGGCGGATCCGGGCTGGCGGCCGGACTATGTCTGGCACGTGCTCCCGAGCGAGGTCGCGAACCTCTCGGACAGGCTCGACGCCGAGCGGGGGAGGCGCATCGTCCTCGTCGGCACTGTCCAGGCGGTCCAGCAGATCGAGGCCGCGGGACGGGTTGGCCTGCTCCAGGGCCGAGTCGGCACGATCCTGTTCGATGAGGGCCACCGCGAACCCGCGCCGCTCTGGGCTAAGGTGGTCCGCGGGTTCGCAGTACCCACGGTGCTGTTCAGTGCCACGCCGTTCCGTGGCGACCTCAAGGTCTTCGACGTCGACGACGATCACATTCACTTCCTCTCATTTCAAGCTGCCGTCGACGAGCGTCTGATCCGAGGCGTGGAAATAACGGAGGAGCATCTGCCGCAGGACGTGGTCGGCTTCGCGACGGATCTGGTGGCTCGAGTCGACGCCCTAACAGCTGAAGGCCGGCTAGACGCCGGCAGCAAGGTCATCGTGCGGTGCGCGAGCGAGGAGGCCGTCGCCGACATGCACCGCGCCCTCAACGCAGCACTCGGACAGCGGCCCGACGGCGTGATCGCCATCCACCACAACTTCTCCGCGAAGATGAAGAGCGGCATGACCGGCTCGGTGCCCGCGAGGCTCGCGGAGCGCGGCGAGCGCTTCCTCGTACACCAGTTCATGCTCATCGAGGGGATTGACGACCCTGCCTGCACCATGCTCGCCCTCTACGAGCCTTTCGAGAACACCCGTATGCTCGTGCAGCAGGTCGGACGCCTGATACGTCATCCCGGCCCGATTGGAGCCGAGGCCGGCAAAGCACTCGTGCTCGCGCCGTCCGGCCACGGCGTTGCGACCGAGTGGGACAACTTTCTCCTCCATGACAGCGCTTCGATCGAGAACGGCGGCAAGCCCTACATCCGGAACGACAATAGGATCCTCGGCGACCTCATCGCGGCCCTGCCCACGCTCGATTACGTGGCGGGAAAATTCCGGAGGCGCGTCGACCTCGACGCGGACGAGTTAGCCACCGACCTACGGTTTCCGAGCGCGGCGGTGGCGTTCTCGGTCGGAGCGGATCTCGACATGGACAGGTTCGCGGAGGAGGTCCGGTCCCTGCTGGAGAAGGAGGACCGGCACCTTGCGTTCGAGGGCGAGACCGCAGGCGGGGCCTGCCGCTACCACCTCACGCTCCGGCTCACGCCCTCACCATTTTTGAACAGCTTCCTCTTTCAGGCGCCAGGCCTTGAGGCGACCATCTACACGAAGGTGGGAAGCAGGCTCTTCTTCTACGACAGCGTTGGCCTCCAGATTGACGAGGTCACGGGCGTTGGCGCGAGAGTCGGTCCAAAGGGTCTCGGTGCGCTCCTGTCAGAGGGGCCAAACAACGACATATCGTTCATCAACCTAAAGAACACGGACCTGGGGCCTCTCTCCCTCCGATCGCGCAGCCTCTCGGCACGCTCCCTCGAACGTTCGGGAGTGTTCGTGGGCGAGCACATGAACGTCGTCACACGAGCGTCTGGCCTCGTCGAACTTCCAGGCGGAGCCGCCATCAGGCGCGCCGTCGGATTCTCCCGCTCCCGGGTCAGAGACGGCCGGGGCACCGAGCTTACGGCCAGCGAATTCGCGGAGTGGTGCGCCGCCATTGGCGCCGAGCTCGACGCCGCCGCTGCCGCCGCGCCGCTTTTCGGCCGCTTCGCGCTGCCCACCGATCCTCCGGCTGACACCACTCCGATTAACATACTGATCGACATGCTGGAGGTCAGCGGCGGCTTCGAATCGAAGGGTAAGGCGGCGAACGTCGACGCCGAGGACCTGTGCGTCAGCGTCACGCCGGATCCAGACCAGGACGCGCCAGCCCCATTCAAGTTTGTACTCAAGGTGGACGGCACAGACCACAATGTGTGGATCGACTGGGATAGGAGGAAAAAGAAGTACTGGCTCGTCTCGCCGGGCTTAAGCGAGATTAAGTCAATGGAGAACGAGAAGGTCTCACTCACGCGGCGGCTCAACCAGCTGCAGCCATTCAGGATCATCACGGCGGGGCTCGATAGCACGTATGTCAATGGCAGCTTCTACAAGGTCGATTTCGAACTCTCGAAGACGGACGGTCCCGCGCGCCTGGTGCTCGACCTGGTCACCGCGGTCCCCGGAATGGAGAAGATAACCTCTGAGAAGGGCGTCCTGACCGCAGGTCTGCAGGCCGGCTGGGGTGCAGGATCGCTCTTCGCCTTTCTGGACCGCGCACTCCGGCCCGATCTCGGCCCAGCGATCATGGCGCCAGCGTTCCCCAACCTCGTGTGCGACGACCTGCAGGACGAGGTCGGCGACTTCATTGGCCTCGACGATCGCCCGGCGAGTCAGCGCGCCACGCTGGTCGTTGCTAAATGGAAGGGCGGAAACCCCGGCGTCTCCGCCTCCGCCTTCTACGACGTCTGCGCGCAAGGAGTGAAGAACCTTCCGTTTATGAAGACCGATGGAAGGGAGTTGCCAGGCAGCAGCACGCGCTTCGACGGACGCTGGCAGCTGAGTAACAAGGGGAGGACCGTCACCCAGCAGGTTGAGAGACGTCGGCACGGTGTGACATCCCGGGCGTTCCGGAAGGCGTTCCAGCGGCTCAGATCCTCGCCCACGACCGAGCGATCCATCTGGCTGGTGTGTGCGGGCGGCATGCTCTCGGCCGCCAAGCTGAGGAAAGAGTTCGCGAAGCAGCAACCGGAGCCGCACGTGCTTCAGTTCTACCACCTCGTGATGTCCACCTACTCTGCGTGTCAGTCAGTCGGTGTCCAGCTCCGCATTTTCTGCTCGCCCTAATATCGCTCGTGCGATTCGCACGCAGGAAGCGTCTGCAGACGCAGGCAAGCGGTCTAGCCCACGTAGAGGCACACAATAGACGGTCCGTGACATATACATCGGCGGCGAAGACGAGCAACCCCTTCCCGCGGGCATCAAGAAGCAGAGTTGGCTAAGGGCTCACGCGGCTTCTATTCCGAAAAGTGCTTTCGAACCTCTATGTGCTTAGAGTGTCGCGCCGGAAGGATCCCGCAGCAAATGGGCAATTCGGGCCGGCGGAGCGACGGTTTAATTTTGTCGCGTCGGTCGGAGCGTTCACGGTCACGCGACCGTCGCAGTTCACCAGGCTTTCCGACAATCGCCTAGGCAAACCTCGTCGATTTCAGCTTTTCCAGCTCGGCGGCTTCGGCAAGAAGGTAGGCGCCGTGAAGGAAGGGCGGCACGTGGAGCGGCCGCAGGTTCCCGCGGTTTAGCTCCCATGCCTCCTTGCTGAGTCCCTGGCGAGCGCCGCGCTCCGCCATCGAGAAGAGCGTCCGGTACTTCCGCGGCGCGACGCCGCTATACACCTTGAACGAGATAGCCTTCGCGCCTCGCGGAACGGTGCCCGCGCTCGCGGCGTCGAGGCAAACTTCCTCCTCGTAGAGCGTGCCTGCGCGGCTCTTAGGGTAGGGTTCCAGATAGATGACCTTCCTGATCCCGGCGGCGATGATGTGTTTCGCGCAATTGTGACAGGGGAAGGTAGTGACGAACAGTGAGCCGCCGTCGATCCTGACGCCCCGTCTTGCGGCATCGATGATGGCGGCGACCTCGGCATGGACCGGCCGGCTGAATTCGCCGATGGCGGCGAATCTTGTGCCCTTGAGAGCCGGGAGAAGGTCCTGGGCCAGCTCGGCCACGGGCTTGTTGGCGGCAATCAAGCCGGCATCGCCCATTTTCTCGACGAGCTCCGCGAGCATGTCGACCTTGATTTGACGTACCCTTTCCTCACCACCGGCCTGGTCTCGGCAGTCGGGCGATTCCCCTCCCCAATAATAGCCACCGCCTGCCTTCGGGACCTCGTTCATGCCAAGTGCCAGGATCTCGACATCGGTCACGTCTCCGGCCTCGTCGTCCTCTCCCTGGACGATGGCGGCCCCAACCTGGCGATTGAAGTCAGACGATCGAAGAGCGACGGCGCTCGCCTGGTACATGGCCACCTCCTGCGGCGTTGGCGTCAGGAAGGGGTGTCCGAACTCAAGGTCGAAGTAGCGCTCCACCCTATACTCGCCGCCGGTCGAGTTGAGATCGACAAACATGTCCGCGAGCGGAAAGACATCCTGCATATTCTGACCGAATTCAGGTAAGCTCTTCTGGTCGGCCTCGATGAGATCGCTGGCCTTGCCCTTGAAGGTGTCGACGTCTGCGGAGCGGTTCAGCGACACGGCGATTTGCTTCGCCAAGCAGGTCACCCGACGACCACGCTCGGCATGGCCGGCGACCAGGATGAAGGCCGGGCCATAGACGCTGCGCAGCAGGGCAACTTCCTCGGGGTGCTTCAGCTGCGAGACCAGGAAGGCATGGCCGCTGCCCGGAACGGACCCGTCGCCAGTTATCTGAGCGCGAGCCTCGCGGATCGCCGCTATGGCAGCTCTGGCAAGAATGGAACCGTCCTGGCTGGCGGTCCGAATCTCATTCGCGACTTTCTGGAGATGCGCGATACGTGCTGCCTCGTCCTTTTCCTTCGTCCCTGCCCAGCCCGGAAACCTGGTGACAAGGTCGGAAACGCGCACCCTGGACGTGCCGAAAGCGAATCTCGAGAGGACGCTCTCAATCTGGCGGGCGAGGTCGTCGAGCCGCGTCCCAAGAGCCCCTGCCAAGCCGATGACCAGCTCGCCGCGAAACGGCTCCTTCAAAGGCTCTTCAGCCATCGCGCGCAACTCTCTGGTCCGGCGTCTCGGGCCACTCGGCGGCGTGCGCCAGCTGGTTGCGGATCAGCGACAAATAGGACTCGAGGGAATCCACTCCGGAGCGCCACTGGCCGGGAGCGAGATGCCTAGACCAGCGCTGCCACACCTTGTCGAGATGGCGTTCATAAACGTCAGTCGCTGGTATGGGGGCATCGTCTGCGCGCCGGATCGGCGGATGGAACCACCACATGTCGGGGGGAACGTCGGGATAGCCTGGCGATAACCTAACCAGAAGTTCGGCTTCGTCGACCGAGAGACCGGGCGGGAGATGGAAATGGGGTAGGACGACCGCGGTCATCCCGCCCTCAACGACGACGAAAGCGTCGCCGCAACGCTCAGCGAGGAAGGCCGCATCCCGCTCGGGCAGGCTCATCAGATCACCAATGAGACATAATAGGATTCGAACACCTTCTGGTTGGGCGCGATCGCGATCCTGAGCAGGCAGTAGAGCGCCCAGAAGGCCTGCCAGGTCTCGTCATCTGGCGCGACTGTCTCGACGTTGAGACCGATCTCGCGCATGTCGTCGGCGCCGATCATCTGGTTGTGCGACTTCCAGACATCGATGTTCATAAAGAAGCCGGCAATGGCCGAAAAAGGCCGTCCTTGCCGCTTCAGGAGGTCCTCGGCAAGGGTGCGCGCCCGGTCCCGGATGCCCTGAAACTTGTGGATCAGGTTGGCGTCGAACTTGCCGAACTTGAGCAGAGCAACCGGGTCCTCAGGGTTCTGACGGAGTTCCTGCTCCTGGTCGCGATACGCGGCAAGGTAGCGAAGGACCGAGTGGCAGATGTCGTTGCCCGCCTCGTCCTTGAGATGGAACTGGGGATCGATCGCCCCGAGCTCGGAGGAATCGCTCATCAGAATGGAGTTCGCCCCGAGCGCAATGATGGTCCCGGCGCTCTTCGCGTAATCGGGAATGATGACCCGGATGTTGCCTGCCTCCCCAACCCGGGCGCGAAGCAGCCGGATCAGCTTCTCGGCCTCGTCAATGTCGCCTCCGATAGTGTGTAGCATCAGGTCGACCTGGTCGCCCGGCCTCAGGTTGTGGAGAAGGTCAACGAACCCGACCGTGTCGTCGCGCCCGATCTGGGCATCGGTTCCCCCAACGAAGCAGAGAAGGGTCCGGCCCGTTATCGTCTCAATCTCACCGATCAGCGCCTGTCGCTGGTAGCGGCCGGCATTGCTGGCGGTGAACAGGGGCGTCTTCGAGAAGCGGCGCTTGCCGCCCTCGCCAGCGGCGAGCGCTTCGCCAGCCTCCGACGGATTCAGTCGCGTAGGCTCGTCGCCCATAGTATCCTGCCTCTTCGTACAAAATAATGACAACGCCGGGCCGGCCCGTGATAGTCAACGCTCGGCATGACCGTGATGCGCCGCCGGTTCGACACGCGCAGTTGCCAGAAGGGACGCCGCGACGGATCCGCATTGAGCATGATCCGATGGCCGCTCCGGCACGGGCAGTCAAAGACTAGCCACTTCGGCGCATCAACTTGACCCACCAGCGACATCCCGTTTCGCGGCAGGCGCTCCGCGACATCGTCGGCGTCCTCGACCGTCTCGACAAGCCTCCAGGACTGTAACGGAAACCAGTCCCACCATCTAATCGTTATTCCGGCCATGTCTGCTCCAGGAAGGGCACGCCGATCCCCGCGCCGAGCTTGCTCCCTTTCGGATCGCAATAATGGCCGGGATTGGGCAGCCGGATATTGGTCGAGATCTCGCGCTCATGCCAGCGAAGAAGGACTTCGCTCGGCCTGGGGTCAGGCCCGTAGCCGATCAAGCGCTCGAGAAGCTCGCCGACCGCCGCGGCGGCGACTGAGGTAGTGAACGCAACGACAGCCGGCTCGACTCCACCAAGCGCCGGCGCATAACCCTCGTCCTCAAGCTTTTTCCGCTCCTCCGGCGTTCGAAGCTCAGCCGCCGCCCGGCCAAGGTCGATCCGGCCGCGGCAGACCAGGCAGGCGGACGCGGGGCTGAGGACGGTCACCCGGCCGTCTATGCCCGTCAGCTGTCCGTCCCCGTCGCTGCTGAGAAGAACCCCGACATCGATGACTGGCGTCAGCATGAAGCTCGACAGGCGCGAGAGAACCAGCCGCCCGGCATTGTCGTCGGTGCAGCCGAAAACCAGGTCGCACGCGACGAGTTGGCGGGCCGCGGCTTCCATCGACACAGTGGACCGAATCGACCGACACTCGACGTCAGGGGCAATGCGGCAAAGATGGTTAGCAAGCACATCGACCTTCGGGCGACCGACGTCGGCAAGGGTCGAACCGTAGACCCGGGTGGTATTACTTGCACTCATTACGTCGGGATCTATCAGAAGGATGCTGCGTACTCCGAGCCGGACCAGCTGCTCGGCTACGGCCGATCCCGTACCGCCGGCGCCGACAATCGCGATCACGAGCCTGGACAACGTCCCCTGGATGGCGGGCCCAAAGGCCCGGACGTTGCGGTCGAAAAGCGGCGCGATCTTTCCGGCCCTGGCGTCGTGCGCGACGGTCAGCCTCAGTCCGGAGCCGACCTGCCAAAGCCGGTTGATCGGCATCGCCCCCTTTCCTTCCTCGACGAGCGTTCCGCTGAACGCGAGCCCCGCGCCGCGGCGCGAAAGGATGAGCGTGCCGTAGTATCCGGATCCGCTGCGGAGCTGGAACAGGTCGGCAAGCGCCTTGTCGACTTTCCGGTCATGGCGGCTGGGAAGCGGAACCCCATTCTCTCCCGGATGGGTGTGGACCCAGAGAGCCATGCAGCTCTCTGCCTCAGCCTCTCCGAGGGCGGGCACATAGCCCAAGGAGGGGACGAGAAGCTCGTCCGCCGCCCGCCTGAGATACGCGTCTGCTGGAACCCAGCACATTCGTCTACCGAGCAGGCGAATGTCTCCGTTCGGGGCCTGCGCAACCTTCGCGAGAAGAACGCCGCCCGTCTCAACCTCAAGCCCGACGGCCTCTATCAGGCCCGCGACGAGGTCATCGCTGAGGACGAGTGTGACGGTCATGCCGCATTACGCAGGGCAGCCCGCGCCAGCTCCTTCTCAATGAGGGTGAGGAAGCTGCGAAGCCCGTCAGTCCCCGACCGCCAGGCGCCGGGGTTCATGTGGCGCGACCAGCGCTGCCAAAGCCGGCCGAGATAATTTTCGAACTGGTCGGCACGGTCGATCGAAGCGCCGTCGGCGCGCCGGAGGTGCGGGTCGAACCAGAACATGTCAGGCGGGACGTCCGGGTAGCCCCCCGACAGGCGGAGCAGGAGGTCACCGGTTGAGTGGCTCAGCCCAGGCGGAAGCTGAAGTGCGGGAATGAGGACGCACGTCATCCCGCCTTCGACGGCGACCTGGTGGCCCGGAAATCGCGCGGCCAAGAAAACATTGTCGTCGGCGGGTAGCATCGGTCTTACCTCACAAACTTCCGGGGTTGATCTGGGCAGGGGCGGTGAAGAAGCGAAGGCCGTCACGCATCTCGACTGGGCTCTCCCGTTCGATCTTCGTATCGGACCCGCCGGGAACGACCTGGAACAAGTCGCGGTCGGCGCCAATGCCAGGGTTGGGGAGCTGGCGAAGCTCCGCACCGGTCAGCGTCTCGGCACTGACTTTGAAATGCTCGCGGTCGATCCGAATGTTGAATTCGTGGGCCGGGCGCTTCCCTTGGTTCGGTGCGGTGGGGTGTGACGGAGGGTTCTTCGTGTTCATGGCGATTCTCCAGTTAATGATACCGAGATACCACGCCACCATGGTGGTTGACAAGGGGCGATGTCTGGTGGCAGAGCACCGCCATGGATACTCCCAAGGCAATGACCATCCGCCTCGCGATCGAGCAAGCCGAAGCCCTTGAAACGGTTGCAAGGGTCGAGCAGCGGGCAGTGTCCGACGTTATCCGGGCAGCAATCTCAGAGCATCTGGAGAACAAGCGGCGAGACCCTGAATTCCAAGCCGGCCTTCGCGAGCGGATCGACCGCGCCAAGAAATTTCTCGGCCCGTGACCCACCGGGTCCGGCCGCGCTCGAACCGGACGCGCTTCGTTGATCCGGCCCTGATTCGCGAACTAACCTTTGCGTAAGCCGCCACCTACACCACTCTTCTCTAGACCGCCGCCAGTTCCCAAGCTCTAGCCAAAAACGCTTAAGTTCAGGTCCGGCGAGCGTGCCGGTTCATTCGTCACCCCCCTCTCGATCGTACGGCCGGTTTGTTCGCGCGCTAAACGGCCGGCTCGGCATGCCACCGATCATGAGCTTCACATAGAAATCTCGATTGGGCAGGTTCAGCAAGTCATGCATCGTGAACGGCGGATTGAGCTCCCGGCTAATAACTGCCGCATCCTCGGCGCCAAGCCTGAACGACACCAGCGTCCCGGCATTGCCTAGGACGGCATGGCGGATCTCGTCCTGCAGTTGGAACAGGTGCTGATGAGCCAGAGTGAGGCCGACGCCATACTTACGAAGCTCTGGCATCATGTTCGCGAAAGCCAGCGTCGTGAATGTCTGGAATTCGTCAACATAGAGAAAGAATGGCCGCCGCGCGGCCGCCGGCGCCTCCGCCCTACTCAGCGCCGCCAGTCCGACCGTCGCTACCGAGAGGCTGCCCAGCACATTCGCGCCGTCTTCCCCAAGCCGGCCCTTCGAAAGGTTGATCAGTAGGCTGCCACCTTCATCCATGAGCCTGCGAAAACTGATCGGCTTATCCGGCGCGACGAGCGCCCGGTAGAGGCGTGGATCGGTCAGGAGCGCACCAAGCTTGTTCTGGATCGGAGCCACCGTCTCCGCGCGCCAACGATCCTGATACTTGGCAAACTCGCTCTGCCAGAAGGTCCGAACGACATCGTTACGGATGGCGAGGACGACGCCGGTGCGAAACGCTTTGTCGCGATAAAGCCGCAATATGTCGGGGAGGGCGGAGCCCTCCCGCTCGATGAGCGCGTAGAGGCTGTTGCGCAGCACATGCTCCATGCGCACGCCCCATGCATCCGGCCACAGCTTCTTCAGCGCCTCCAGCACGCCCGAGACGGCCAGTGGGACCTTGTCATCACGAACGCGCCGAAGCGGATTGAAACCGAACGGCTGCCCGGGGGCGGCTGCGTCCCAGTAGAAGCTCGCCCGACCTACCCTCGCCGCATAGTCGCGCAGCCGCACGACGAGGTCCCCATGAGGATCAATGACGCAAAGCCCGCGGCCGGCCTCCAGATCCTGCTGCGCCAATGTCTCGATCAGCGTCGACTTTCCCGCGCCCGTCCGACCGATAAGATAGATGTGCGAAAGTCGGTCCGGCTGCCGGATGCCAAAGCGGCGGAAATTGCGCCGGTGATTAGTCTCGCCGAAATAGGATACCGCCATCCCTCGTAGGATGGGCGCGATCACGCTTTGCCGCACGACGGCAGTCCATGCCGAGCGCGCATGGTCGGAAGCAAAAAAAGCAGGTGGCCCAAAGCCACCTGCTAGTATCGCTCATTCCGCAGCGACAGCTTCCGGTGAGGCGTTCGCCTCGTCGTCCGGAGCTTTGCCGGCGTCCTCGGCGTCCACCTCGACGTTCTCGGTCTCAGCTTCGTCGGCGGTCTGAGCAGTCGTCTCGGTTGGTTCAGTGTCCTGTCCCGAGACGGCCGGTGTGCGATAGGTCTCAGCCGGGAAACGCAGCCAACGCGGGACCCAGGCCTCCGTCCGAGGTCGTCCATTTTCGCCCGCAAGGCAGTCGCGGATGATGCCTTTCATGACCTTGCCCGTCTCGCCGGCGTTGGCCTTCGCGGCCTCCGGTCCAGCCAACTCGCCAACGAGCGCGGTCAGCACCTGCTTGTCGCGAAGGAGTTCGAAGAACGCCTGGTCCGCCTGCCACAGGCTCGCCATGTCGACCGCAAGGAAAGAGCCTACGTGGTCGACAAGCAAGCCCCCTGCCTCGAGCGTCTCGCCCATGATCACGGCCGCGACCGTCGCGACGCCGTCATCGCTGAGCTCCAGTAAGCGCTGAAAGAGCGCTACCGGATCAGAGCGTCGCCCTTCTCCGACGACCGTCGGAGCTTCGGGATCGAGCTCCAGCAGCGCGAGCACGACACGGCGTTTCTCGTCGAACAGAGTCTCGGCCGACGAGGCCTCGACGCTTTCAGCGATCGCCGCGTTGTCGCTTCGTTGCGGCTCGACTTGGACACTCCAGTGGCCGGCGCTCGCAAGCGCATGCGCCAACAGCAGGCGAAGTGCGACAGCTGGATGCTCGACGAGCCTTGCCCTGACGGCTGCATGCCGGTGCAGGTCAAGATAGGTGCGCATCGCCGACGTGACTTCCGGCCGTTCGGCCTTCGCTCCGCTGTCGTGACGAGCCTCCTTCGCCGACTCCCTGCGGGAGACCAGGCCTTCGAGGATCTCGACGTCGCCGCGCTGGGAAAGCAGGATATAGACCTTCCCGCCGCGGCTCCGGCTGCGCTTCTCATACTCCCAGCGCGGGAAATGATACCCGCCCTCGATCACCTCGACGCCGGTCCAGCCCTGCTCAAGATAGGCCTTGCGCTTTGCTTCAACGGCCTCCCGTTGCAGCCTCCAGAACAGGTCCGGATCGGCAAAGTAGCTGTCCTCGCCAAACAGATCGCTGACGATCGCGCCGTTGTAGAGCTGAGGATCAAAGAGGGCTGCCTTGGTGGCGATCAGCTCGCCGCCGCAGAGCCATTCCTTCAGACGCTGCCCGGTCGGCGCATAGCTCTCAGGGCTGTCATAGAGCGTCAGCCATTCCTTCTGCTGCGCCTTCGTTGCCATGGTGAGGTGCCGCACCGTCGCGGCGTCGATCTGCTCCTGCCGGTAGAGGGTACGAATACGGGGCAGGAGATTGCCGAGCGCGAGGATGCGAGCGACCAGGCGTTCGGTGATCCCGAACGTGGCGGCGATGTCCTCAACGCTCTTTCCCCCCTTCACCAAGCGCGCGAAGGTTTCCCACTGAGTGACTTCGTCCGGATCGAGCCGAGCAAAGTTCTCAATGAGTGAGGCCTCGAGCGCGCCGGCGTCGTCGCCTGCCTCAATGATTGCGCAGGGCAGCCGAGGATCTTCACCCTTCTCCTCAGCGACGATTCCAGCTGCGAGATAGCGGCGTCGCCCAGCGACAATCTCGTAGCCATCCTCGTCGCCCGATGGGCGCACGAGCAGGGGAACGAGAATGCCCCGCGCCCGGACAGAAGGGACAAGGTCGGCCGCACCGGTCTTGCCCTTGGCCCGCATGTTGATGCGGGAGATCCGAAGCCGGCCACGTTCAATATGATCCAGTTTCATCGTCAGCACTCCTCATAGCTGCGCAGGGCAGCGTTTCGTGCCCGTGCTGCCCACCTGGGCTTTCACGAGGCTGGCGGATCGGTTGCGGAAGCTCTTGTGAAAGAACCTGCTTATCTTCCGGCCAGCATGGAGCGCCGAGGCGGGGTCGGCGCTCCGGGCCGGCCGCAAGTGTCCGCGGATAGTGTGTGGCGAGCGCCGGGATGCCGCACGACGGCACTCTATGCCTCGCAGGCATGGAAGCCGCTGGCCTGATGGGTCGAAAGAAAAGCAGCCTCCCAGAGGGAGGCTGCAGGATCAGGTCGCGGCCGCTAGGTCGTGCAAGTAGGTGGCGGCCCGGTCCGCGAGCCGGGAAGCGGTAAAGATCGCGCGCCGGTCGTCTCGGAGGAGCTTAAGCCAGTGGGCGACATAGGCCGCATGATCGGGACGCGGTTGGTTGCTGACGCCAAGGTCGGCGCAGAGATATGCAGCGCCGATCTCAGCCATGAGCTCTTCGGCGGCCAGCTTCTCCTTGTCGAATCCCTCGCCAAAGCCGCGGTCAAGCCGATGCACGGCGCCCGTCCAGTGGACGAGCTCATGCAAGAGGGTGGCCGCATAGGCTTGGCTGGGAGAGCTCGTTGGCGTGCCGACGAAGGCCTCGACTGGCGGCAGGTCGATTCGGTCATCGTTGATCCGATAGCAAGCGACATTGCCGCCGTGCCGGATGGCGGCACCGGATGAGTTTGCCAGCGAGGCGACGGCCATAATCACTTCGGCCGAGCTGCCGTAACGATAGACCTTCGGCAGCCCGCTCCAGCCCTCGACCTGGTCGGCGTTGAACACGCGTGACGCTCGGGCGACGGCGCGCGCGCGACGCCCCTCCCCTTCCCGCCCTTCTTGGTCCTCGTCCTCGTCGTCGAGCCGCTTAAAGAAGACAATCGTCGAGGCCTTCTCGTGTCGCCTGACCTGGCCGCCCGCTTCCTGCCATTGCTTGTAGGTCGCCCACCAGCCGGTGCTAAAGCCCCTGAGACAGGCTTCGGCCCAAAGCATGAGAACGTTGACCCCATGATAGTCCGATTGAGTCAGTGCATTCTGGGGTCGAGCGATCCCGCTGCCGTGCCAGGGCATGATGAAATTGCCGGCGCCGCGCTCGATCGCCGCGATGATCGTGTCGGTGACTGTTTGATAGACGTCGGTTCGTGTCGCTGAAGATGATGCAATGTCCATGAAATCCTCCTCGCGCAGGGCGGGAGCGCCGCGGGCAGCGGCGCTCCCGGCTGAGCAGGAGGTCCGGGAAGAGAGTGACCGAGATCGGCGCCGCGCGCACGACGGCATTTCATGCCTGCGGGGCATATTTCGGCCCCGGTGAGGGATTCTAAGGGCTTGAGGGACTTCGTCCGGTGGAACGAAGCACAGCCCGGCTCTACTCCGGCCATGCGTGCTGGGCATGAAGTGCCGTCGTGCCAAGCGCCGGCGGGCATCCGACGATGGTGGAATCATGTCCATCTCCGACGCTCGTCTTCAAGAATTCATCGACCTTTGGGAGCAGGCCTATGGAGAGCGTCTCTCGACCGGAGAGGCGCGTTCGACTGCGGCCCGATTGGTCCGCTTCTACCAGCTGATCATGCGTCCTCTGCCAGAGGGGCCGCCGCCTCAGAGTGAAAGCGGGCCATAAGCCGCATGACATTTTTGCGAGCCGCGCCGCGGGTCGGGATCCGTGAATCCGTCCCTTATGTCCTTGAGCAGGCGCCCGGCAACAAGCCGCGCTCTCGTAGCTTGCCACTCTCATAAGAAAGAGCTACCGTCTTCCGCGCTGTGGCTCCGAAAAGGGGGAGGAGCCCAGGGAGAATGCCCTTGGCGCGCACGCACGGTCAGCCGGTCGGGGCCCACTCTTATTCCAAGCGACGGTCCACCGCGCTCTTGATGCGTGATCCGGGCATTATGAATTTCTTATCGGCGCCTCGCCCATATTCGATGTGGGCCGCCGCGGCTGCGGTTGCGGAGAAGGAGAGCCTCGCGTGAATGCACCAGAAAAGAGAATCCGGTCGCGCGCGGCCGAGACTTCTTCCGGCCGGGCCACGTGGGCCTTCGCAGGAGCTGCTGCCTTTGTAGGTGCTATAATTTACCGCGGACGTGATTGGTTCACACACAGTTCCATTCCGCTCCGTCGGAACGACACCGCCAGAAGTAAAACATTGAACGGTGGCGAGCACATAGCTGAAGGTGCCATATGCGCCACCGCAGCCAAACCACAGACGGGAGCTCGAGCGAGCTCTCGTTCAGGGGGCTCAGCTGGATCTTCCCTCGACCGAGGGATTGACGCCATGTCTTCTATCGAACAAATCGCACGTCGGGGCGAAGAGATTTACGAATCTCTCCGATCGCAGATTGAGCGCGAATGTCTAAACAAGTGCATATGTATCAACGTCGCGACTGGGGGATACGAGGTTGGTGATACCTTTGCTGAAGCCTATCAAAAGTTCCAAGCCCGCTTCGGCGCTGCACCTTCCTGGGAAACTCGCGTAGGTGCCCGAACCCACGTCAGTGTCGGAGCAGGGCTACTACAGTGAGCGCCATCAACCGATGGTGGAGCTTCGACTCTTAAAACACAATCAGCAAATCCTTACTGTTGAGGCACTAGTAGACACTGGTTTCGACGGGAGTGTCCTCGCATATAAGAACATCGCGGCGCTGGCGGGTTGGCCTCAGACAAAACGTACTCGCACCGTTTCTCTCGCCAATGGTGACCGAGTCGGTGCACACGTGACAGAAGCATCCGTCAACTGGCTGGGGGAAATTCAGAAGCGGGACGTCCTTGTACTTCCTCTGCAGAGCCAGCATCGTGAATATTGCGCGATCGGCATGGAGTTACTTCGTGGCACTCGTTTGCTCCTGGGAAAATCTCGAATGGAAATTGCGCAAGAATAAGGGAGCCTCGGCTCCCTTTTTTGTACTCACGGTAGACTCGGCGGGTTTGGTCGGGGTGACTTTGGGGACTTAAGGGACTTTGCCGGAGGTAACGGCACAAATCGCTCATGAAGCGCCCGTATCCGGTCGAGCAAACGCGGCATGTCAGGATCGTTCGACCACTCCTCGATGTCCTTTAGAAGCTTTCGAGCGAGGGACTTAGTGGGGCGAAAAGTTCGAACGTCGTGCCCCAGCCCGCACCCTACGAGAATCGGTCCTAAATCCGCGATAGCGGCGAAGGGTTTCGCGGCCTCGATGCTGAGCTTTTTATCCTCGAGCCGAAAGTTCGATCCGGCGATTTCGACGATTTCTCGACGGGCCGTGTCATCACCCGCCTGAAACCATTCCGCCGCGAATTTGCTGACCGAAACCACCTTCTGAAAAAGTTCGATCCGATCCTGGGGCCGCGCCACTAGCGGGACGTTTTCGAGGCGCGCGCGCTCATCCTCCAACCTCTGGCGCTCAAGGACAAATTCCTCGTCCTTGATAACACGGCGTAGGCGCAATGCGGTCAGGTCGGCGAGCTGGGTGCCAATTTCGCCGATTGCGTGGTCACGTGCTTTCCGGTCGGCGGCCGACCGGTCCGCGTCCTGTTGGGCGTTCTCCGCTATCGTGGAGAGCGCCCAGCGCTCCAGACCACCATCGACGGCGAGCGAGGCCAGGAACGCGCCGAACTGCTGTTCGAGCGCATTCTGCTCCACTGAGCGCTCGCGGCATCTTGGCCCCACGCTGCGCTTTGAGCAGTGATAGTAGATATAGCGCGAGCCATAAGCATTGGTCTTCTGCTCCGCGGTTACCATCCTGCCGCACGTCCCGCAGCGAATGAGGCCGGTGTACGGAAACGCGTGACGAACTGGCCTCGCGCGATCTGTCCTGCCGAGATAGCGCTGGACCTGGTCGAACTCTGATTGTGTCACGACCGGCCGGTGTGAGCCCTTGTACAGAATCCCGTCGCGCCAGATTTGGCCTGCGTAAAACGGGTTGCCGAGGATTTTGTAGATCGTCGAAGGCGCAAGCGGTTTGCCGGCGTGCCGTCTTGTCGCCGGCGTCCTGTACCCCCACGCGTCCCGGGCGATGTTCGCAATCTGGCCCGGCGAATAGCCGTTCTCGAGCACCGAGTCGAAGAGCCGTCGGGCCAACGGGAAGAGATCGGGGTCAGGGACGATGGTGCGGCTTAGCGGGCAATTGAGATACCCAAGCGGCGCCTTGCCCGGGAGCCACCCTTGCTCAAGCTTGGTCCGGTTCCCCCGCTTGACGTTCTCCGAGAGCGCGTCGCTATAATATTTCGACTGCCCAAACATAATCTGCAGCATGAACTTGCCCTGCGGATTGTTCTCGAACGTGTAGGTCGAGAATTTCAGATCCTTCAGGATGCCGCGGTCGAGCAGGTAGACGATATGACCTCCATCGACGGAATTGCGGGCGAGGCGATCGGGCGCCCAGGTGATGATGCCCTCGGCCTCGCCGCGCTCGATCCCCTTCATCATCCGGGCGAACACCGGTCTACCGGGCGCCTTGGCGCTGCGGCATTCCTCGAACGTCTGCACCACGGTGATATCAGGATTGGCGGCGAACGAACGATCTACCGCTTGGCGCTGCGACTGGATGGAAAGCACCTGTCGATCCTCGGCCTCAGTTGATTTTCGGCAATAGAGAAAATATTTCATATCGTCGTTGGAAGTCCCCGAAGTCCCTCAAGTCCACGCTGATTTGGTATGGCGCTGTGCGCGGAGCGGGACACGACGTCGGAACGTGAAGGACACGCTAGGACAGCGCGGGAATCCTACCGCACGCACAGCCGTCGCGCGAATCCGCCATCCCAGCTTGCTCGCCGGCAAGCTACGAGGGAAGGCGTCACTTGATGCCGCGACAGCATGAAATGCCGTCTGTCGGCGTAAGCCCGACTGCCTCATGCTTTGGGCATGAAGGAACCTAACCAGAGCAAACCAAGGAAGGTCACGCCGCAGGCCCCGCCACCTCAGCCGGCGCGCCGCGCGCAGCCGACACCAATCCTCTCGCGCGCCTTGGCCGACGGCACCCTGATCGAGACGCTGCATGATGCCGCAGCCGGCACCACGCAGCTCGCGATCTGTGCACCGTCCGGCCAAATTGCGCTTGCCGCTCATTTTGATTTACCAGGCGGTCAAAGGTTGGTGCCGTATTCGGCAGCCAACAACTTGCTCGTGTCGGGCTGCGTTTTGCTGGCCTCTGCGGTCGAGTCTCACGGGGACAAGACTCGGCTACTGAGCGACGTTCGGGCCTTCATCCACCGCTACGTCGACCTCAGCTCTCATTTCGAGGAGATAGCGGCGCATTATGTGCTCCTCTCCTGGGTGCACGACGCGTTCAGCGAATTGCCTTATCTGCGCTTTCGGGGCGAATACGGCACCGGTAAGACCCGCGCTTTGCTGGCGGTCGGTTCGATTTGCTACAAGCCGATCTTCGCTTCGGGCGCCTCCTCGGTTTCGCCGATTTTTCGCCTGCTCGACGCGTTCGGTGGCACGCTTCTCCTGGACGAGGCGGACCTGCGGTTCTCGGACAAGACCGCGGATCTCGTGAAAATTCTTAACAACGGCAACGTCCAGGGCCTGCCGGTGCTCCGGACCGTCAGCAGCCGCCACAACGAGCTCCATCCCCAGGCGTTCAAAGTCTACGGCCCTAAGCTCGTCGCGATGCGAGAAGGCTTTGCGGACGCAGCGCTGGAGAGCCGATTCCTTACCGAAGAGACGGGGTCGCGACCCTTGCGACAAGACATTGCGTTCCATTTGCCGGGCCACATGCAAGAGGAAGCCCGGGAGCTTCGCAATCGGCTCCTCGACTGGCGCTTTGCGGCCCGCAGCAGCGCTCGGGTGGACCCGAGCCGAGCTGTCCCAGGGCTATCGCCGCGGGGCAACCAAACCGTGCTCGCTTTGCTGTCACTTGTTGACGACGAGGCTCTGCGGGGCCGCTTGGCTCGCGACCTCGTGGCGGAGGAGGCGCGTGCGGCAGCAGAACGCGCCGCTTCACCCCGCGTCACGATGGTCGGCGTCGTCCACGGGCTCGCTGCTACCTCACCGACGGCCTGGCTTGCCCTGACCGACGTTGCGACCGCCTACAATTCGATGATCGCAGAGCGAGGAGAGCCGCCGCTGAGCGTGAAAGCGATCGGCTGGCTGGTGCGCAGACAGTTAGGGTTGGCCACTATGAAAACACGCGGAGTATATGTCATCCCGCAAAGCGAGCGCGCCAAGATCGCCGCGCTTGCGCTGCGCTACGGCCTTGGTGACGAGGTTCCGGAGTCCCCGCAAACAGTCGGCGCGAAGAGCACCGCGCAAATTTCGGAAAGATATGAACAGGAGGCATAAACTGCCGTCTGCCGAAACAACACGGATCGCGCGAAAATTAGGGTGAGGTCCTAAGCAGCCGCAAACCTAATCAACTCCCCACATGAAACACATCCCAATGTTGCGATCGTGCCGCAAGCGGTTCGCGCTCTCGCAAGGCGAGCTCGGCCTGCTAATTGACCTCTCCCAGGGCGAAGTCTCGCGGCTTGAAGAGGACCGGCGCTCGACAAAGCTCGAGACCGCGTTCGCGTTGCAAGTCCTGTTTGGCGTGCAACCGAGGGATATGTTCGTCCGCCGCTACGCCAAGGTCGAGGAAGCGGTGATGCGCCGGGCGAGCCGACTCGATCGCGCATTGCGCGGCAAGGAAGATGCTGCGTCGGTCAAAAAACGGCTGCTGCTCGCCGAGATTGTGCGGCGGGCGAAGCCGCGCCTTTCATGAAGAACTCGCTCGGCCCCATCTTTGCGATTCACGCTACCGACCGAGGGTTCGGCTATGTCGTGTTTGAGGGACCATTCACGCCGCACGACTGGGGGATCGTTTTCGCACGCGGCGACAAGAACGCTGTCTGCTTGCGCAGGGTCGAGATCATGCTCGACCGCTACGCGCCCGAGACCCTCCTGCTCGAGGCTTTTGGCAAGGCGTCATCGTTGCGTAGCGACAGGATTTCACGGCTTTATCGCGCCATTATCAGCCTTGCCACGAGCCGGTCAGTGAACGTGGTCCTCTACAGTCGCGCAGACATCAAGGCCGCGTTTCGTACGGTTGGCGCCAGCACTCGGCAGGAGATCGCGGTCGCGGTCGCCAAACATGTTGACGCCTTCCGGCACCGCCTGCCCCCACCACGCAGGCCGTGGGAGAGCGAGGACCGGCGTATGGCCTTGTTCAATGCCGGTGCTCTCGTTCTGACACATTTTCGGCTCAACGCAGGCGGACTGTTCGATGATCTCTCGCGAACCTCATGATCGTGCGGCATATGTCCTCGCACGCAGCTGCGCAGCCCTGCCAGAGATCTCAATCATTCTGCAAATGGAGCGTGAGGGACGACGCGTTTCATAACCCGGTCTTCGGGCTAACGCTCTAGCGCGAGCTATTGCGTCAGGCGACGCCGGCTTGCATCGTCACTCGTACTGCGCCGCGGTTGAGCCAGGTGGCTCTATCGCAGTTGTCGATCCCTGATGACGATGGGATTCACGAGCCAAGTCTCAACGAGCTTGCGAGCTAGCGGTCGCGTATGCTCGCTGAGAGTGATTCATCGCTTGAGCTGCGGTCCTCGCGACCATGGCGATATTTTGTTGAGGCCCACCACCGACACCTATCGCGGTGCATAACACCACAGCTTGTCGCTCCAAAAGATTTCAGGAAACCTGCAGCTTTTCATCACCTTCCAACCCATAGATTTTGTTGTGCGCGCCAAGCCGCTCTAGGCTGTGTTGCTAGTTTAAATCAGCCGTCAGAAGTCGACAGTGATGGCAGCCGCCACCTGCGCCCCGCGCGGATCTTCGTCCTCCGCCGCAAGCGGAACCTGCACCGTCGCAGAAACATGAAAGCGTGGCGCGACTGAATACCGCATTTCTACCCTTGCAGCTGCGATGTCCGGCTGCCCCGTGTGCCCGCCACTATCATAGACGACTTCCGCAGTCGCCGAGACGGGGGCCCATTCGCGCCTATAGCTCCCCGCCAAGCGCACGCCGTTCGGCTCGTCGCCGTCCGGCATGAAGTAGTATGCGCGGATGCCGAAATTTTCGTAGGACGCTGCGGCCGTAACGACGGACCAGCCACCGTCTCGAAACACATAACGCGCCGCGGCGACGTCAATCGAGATGTTCTCGGAAACCGGCAACTCGCATCCGACGGTCAGATCCACCTCGTCACCATCGGATGCATGCAGGCCGAGTGACCCCCATGCGCTGCCATAACAGCCGCTTGCCTCGTGGGTAAGAGTCACTTCCGGCTGCAGCGCGGGGCCGCGAGTGTAGACACTCAGGTCGTCGTCGACGTAACGGGACACGAGGCTAACCTCGCCGTCCAGTTCGAAAGGATCGGCGGACGCTGGACAGGCCTGGATCGCTGCGGCCCCGACGGCTAACCCTACTACAGCGAGTCTCACAAACCGAGGACACGCTTGGCGACGAAAAGCAGCTCGACGCCCGCTGTGACCAAGAGGGCCCAACCGGCATTCGAAACCAGAACAGCCGCACCGAACACGGCCCAGTCCTGGCGCCCCATCGTGTACTCGGCAGAGCGCGAGCGGACGGCAAGCGTCGCGAACAACGGGCTGTGCCAAATGCTCAGGAAAACGAAAGCCGCAGCGCCGATGGTGAACGCCCCTTGAGAGGACCCCGAAAGGCGCCTTGCGAGTGCACTATGGCGGAGCGCCTCGATTCCGAACCAATCGCGGCGGCTCCAGTCATAAATCCGAATGTAGACCAGGTTGAGAAGCAGTGATGCCGCAGTCAGCAAAAGGAACCCGAGCCAGAACCCAGCTTTCGCGTTTCCAGCACCGCTCCCCGCAAGATGCAGAATTCCTTCGCCGCCGACGTAGAGCATGTACGGGTAGAGAACGTAGTCGAAGCCGTATTCCTCCACGCGTACCGCCACATGCGCACCTGTCCAGACGGCAACCTGGCGCAAGTGCGGACGAGCGCCCATCATCGTTCAAGTTTCTGCGCGGCAACCGCGCGCCCAGCGGCTCGGAGGGCGCGCGCGAGCAGTTGCGCGGGGTACCGATCCCAGCGCGGGTCGAGCTCGTCCTCGCTGGGTAGAAGCCGCGTGATCAACGGCGGACGGCCGAATCGCCAGATTGTGCTTTCAAACGCCGGCAGAACGGCTTCCTCAAGGAATGCTCTCTCGTGCCCGGCAAGAATGTAGTTCTCGGCGAGGACACCAAAGCATGTGAACAGGGCGAAGAACCGCTCGTACCGCTGCCGGCGATCCTTGCTCGCGAAAAACCGAGATCCATCGAACGCAATATCGACGCTTCGCTTGCCGAGTGCTGCTGTAAGTAGCTCCTCGTGAAGGCCAAGGAGCGGCGTGCCGTCCCGGCAGCGGATGTCGCACAGGCGCTTCTTCTCCGCCTGGTCAAACGAGGCGACCGTCACGTGACGGGTCTGGTGCCGCGTCTCGAACGTGAGCTTCACGAGGCCCCGTTTCCACGCGTTCACAGCCGGCGTGAATCGATCCTCGGGCATCGTCATGATGAGCGGCGGGCGATGGACCCGCGCTGCAAGCGCAAAAAATTGCGCGGTCTCGTTCGTTGGCGTTGCCACCTGCCTGCCCAATACGAGCGGCCGCGCAACTAGCCGGGCAAGCAAGTCGGGCGAGACTCGCGCGAAGCGAATGACCTCTGTCTCAAGCGCATGATTGCTCGGATCGGCAGAGCGCAGAACGCACAACTCTAGGGCGGTGTAGAGTGCGTCCACGGACCGATCCGTGGCAGCTTCCAAGTTCGCGATCTGCAAGTCCCCTGCTACCAATGCCCCATTCCTTCCGCCGCAGGCAGGATAGGGAGTTTTGCACTATTAGAAAAGTCCCTGCGATTGGGCAGCTGCCATGCCGCAGCCCCGCAAATCCGCATTCGCCAAACCGTACATCGTCCTCATCCGGCGCTTGGTAGCCCGGCGGCGCGAGCTCCGCTTGACACAAGAGCAGCTCGGAGCTGCCTATGGGGAGGATCAGTCTTTCATAAGCCGAGTCGAGCGCTGCCAGCGACGGCTCGACGTGTATGAATTTGTCCGGTTCTGCCGCGCGCTCGACCTGAAACCATCGGCGCTACTCGACGAAGTTGAGGCCGACTTGAGCATGCCATAGCTGTCCGGGAGAATCGCGAGATCGGCGGTGATGGCTGTGAGGACGTAGTGCGCCGCAACCCCGCAGCCAGGAGAGGACGCTGCGCTTTCAGATCCCCGTCTTCGGAGCCAACCATTCACGCGAATGATTGTGTCGAGGGACGCGGGTTCACATCGTCACATTTGCCACGCAGTGGTTGAATCGGATGCCTCTCTCGCAGTTGTCGATCCCTGATGACGAGGGTGTTGACGAGCCGAGTCTCAGGGAGCCTGCGAGCTAGAATGCGCGTAAATCCACTGAGAGCGACTCCGCGCTCGAGGTACGAACCTCGCGGCCCTTGCGATATTTTGTGAGGAGCGTTCAGCGACGGCTATTGCAGTGCACGCTCGGCGAGTTATCGCGCCAAAAGATTTCAGGAAATCTGCAGATTTCCACGATCTTATAGTCGCCAGCGTTTCGTCGAGCGGACACCTGGAGCTGACGGCTTCGTGGAGCAGTACGACTCTCAAACTCAAGCTGGTGCGCTGCGCGGCGGGGAGATGGGCAGTAGCAGTTTCCGGTCACGTCGATGCGTCCGGGGCCGACCGCGGCCGCGCAGGTTTGAAAACAGCGAAAACCGGCCTCAACTCAATGCGGGCGCGCGAACTCTAACGCACCTTTGGCTCGGCGCATCAGGCCTCCCCGAGGACGTGTCGCAAACCTCTTAATGCGGCAGGCTGGTTTGCGCGCGGGCAGAACTGCGATTGGTCATACGAGGGCGCAAGCCGAAAACGACGAACCGTCAGCTGATCTACAACCAACTAGCCCGCGTCGCTCGCAGAAACTAATGACAGGCGGATAGAGCCAACGTGGGTACCAGAAACGCAGCAACGATAATGAGCCTACGGAGCATGTAAACCTCCTATGGTGCCCGGAGCCCAACCTATAACGGATTTCAATGCGAAGCACAATCACTTACTAGCGCGCCGACGTGGACTGGAAACGCACGAGCCAACCACCTAAGCGACCGGAAGATTCCGACCGGGTCGTTGGATCGACGCAACGTGCGCCCCATAGAAGCAATCCGGCTAACCACTGTCCACATGAGGTTCCGCTGGCCGTCTCGGCTAGGGAGTAGCGTCTAGCTGCTAGCCAGAGGACGGTCACACGACAGACAGGCGTTGGCTAGAAAGCGTCGAGCGACTATGAGTGGCCACGCAGGGCCCTACGGCCCGGAAGGGACGTGCGGTGAAAGTATTATTTGTCAAACCGCCGTTTCCGAAAACATCGTTCATCTCGCGCTTCGCTGTATGCGAGCCCCTAGAATTTGCTGTTCTGGCCGCAAATGCAGAAGACATTGCCGACTTTCGACTCCTCGACATGAGAGTCGACAACGCCCCGCTCGAGTCGACGATAAACGAATACCTACCAGATGTAGTCTGTTTTACCGCGTTAACAATGGACGTACCGAAGGTTAGGGCATTATGTAGGACCACCAAGGAGTCTGAGTCGTCACCTATTGTCTGCGTAGGCGGTGAGCACGCCACATTTCTCCCGCAAAGCTTTGCCGACGTCGCCGACTATGTGTTTCAGGGACGCGCCATCGAGGCGTTTCGGAGTTTTCTGGTAGATGTTCGCTCCAGCGCCAAGATGCCCCGGCTCATCCCTGGCGATACTAGCCACAAGTTTCTTATTCCCCGACGAACTTTGCATGATGCCTATCAAAAAGAATACGTCTACGGAGCCATGTTTGACATTTCTCTAGCAACGCTTTCCGTGGGATGTCCGTTTCGTTGTACATACTGTTCAGTGCCTGGTACGGAGCCAAGACATGTCGTTGACACAGTAGACCACGCAATGGCCGTTGTTGAATCCGCCCCGACGAACAATATCCTTTACACCGATTCGAATTTTCTTGCGAACAGACGGGTTGCAGCTGCTTTGCTCCGTGAGCTCGGTGACCACCCAAGAAAGTTCAAGATTATGGTTTCCTTCCGTAGTGACACCATAGCGAGGCATCCCGAACTCACCCGTTTACTCGCGGACGCGGGCGTCAAGGTAGGAGCAATGGGCCTTGAAAGCACCGATGGCGGCCAGCTTTTGGAGTGGGATAAGCAGTCTACCGTCAGCGATAACGACACTGCGATAGATATGCTTCACGACGCTGGCATCATGGTCCGAGGGAATTTTGTGATAACGCAGGATTTCGACAGCGTAAGATTCGCGAGTCTGGAACAGTACATTGACCAGCGTAATATCGAGTTTCCTACATTCCAGATACTTACCCCGCTGCCTGGAAGCCTAGACTACCCGAAGATTATTAGTCGATGCGTTGTAAAGGACTTCAAGTACTTTGATTTGTCCCACTCGGTGCTCCCTCTTGCGCAGCTGCCTGCGCGCCGATTCCACGAACACTTCAAAGGCTTATTTGAACACTCATATAGTGCCCGCAAGTTACTGCGTCTGGCTCCTCGTCTCCCCGCGTGGACAGCGGTACGCGGCGCATTCACGGCTCTAACCTCGAGGCTCGCAATGTCGTATGATAAGCAAGATGAGTTTTTTCTTTACCATTGCTAAAAGGTCAGCAGCCGTATTACTCGTGATCGCGGTGATTTATTTGCTCACGTCGGACTTGGGCGGGCGCCTGGAGACCTTTCAAAAACAGAACACGGTTCTATTTGTCGCTGTGGCCTTTACGGTTCTTCTTTCCACGCAAATTGTAGCCCCGTTGTCGGGGTTTCCGGTGTACTTGGTAATCGCACGGTATTATGGAATGGAACTCGCGTTTGTGCTACTCGGGACGGCTTATCTGGTTTCATCGTTTGTGAACTTCTCTATCGCTCGCAAGTACGGAGCTAACGTACTAAGGCTGGTGGCAGGCAGCGGGTCACTTAGGAGAGTCGACACTCTTTCCTCGGGGCAGTCGGCCTTTAGCGTATTTCTTAGTCGACTGGCCGGGTACTATTTCCACGACGTCGTGTCTTATTTGTGGGGCCTGACCTCAATTCGGCTCTATCCTTACATGGCCGGAACGGTAGCAGGCACGCTATTAGCGGTTGTGGCGCAGTATTTAGTCTTTCGCAACATCGACGTGACGAGTAGTCGAGATTTGCTAATATTTTATCTTGGATTGGTTTTGTGTTCCGGTGTTTCGTATCTGGGATGGAGGGCGGTTTTTGAGCGGCGTTCTTAATCAGCGGGCGTGCGTTGTTGGGGGTGGTCCGACTGGCATCGCTATGGCCAAGCTCCTTGTCGAGAAAAACGTTCCCGTCGACCTCGTCGAAGGGCACAATCTTGGGGGGCAGCTCGCGGTAGGATATGACTGGCAGCGTCTGAATACACCGTGCGCGTACTTTTCTCTCCCCGGCATTTCATTCGACGGTCTGGGGTACATCCACGTCCGTCGTGCTGCTGAGACTTTGGCGAGCGCGGTCGTTAGTGATGAAAGAATCACTCTGGTGCGCGCTTCGGCGGTACGTGTCACTTCCGGTACCTCTGAGTTATATGTTTGCTTTAGAAATGGAGCTCGACGGACTTATCGTAACGTTATCTTGGCCATTGGAAGACCGGAGATGCGCCGCGGTTTTCGTCTGGCGCCTGGTCAGGTGGCGCTGGATCCCTATCGGGACGCTAGATTTATCGCGGAGTCGGAGACGCGGTGTGTAGTGGTTGGCTCAGGTGCGACGGCCGTGGATTGCGCCGTCGAGTTGGTGTCGCAGGGCAAGCGGGTGGATCTGGTTGTTCGGCACCCGCTTCATTGGTTTCCTCGGGTAAGGCCAAGCCTTCTGGGTGGAGCTCTGGTAAAACATGCCGGGTGGTCCTTGTTGGCCCCAGTAATAGGTTGTGGCAGTGCACTTATTAAGCGAGCTAACGCTCCATGGATCCCAAGCAGATTTGGTCCCTTTTTTGATCTATCTTGTCGAGGTGGACCGATAATTATTAATGATCGGTTGGGGCGTGTTCTTTCGTCCGGCATGATAGACCTGTTTTGGAGCGAAGGGTACGAGCTACCTGGGAGCGTCCCGGTATTTAATTGTACTGGTTATCGGAGCGGTGGTGACGCCGTTGAAGTTCTATTTTCCTCGTATTCGGGATTAGTTATACGGCTTGGAAGGGGCTTCTCTCGGGGTTGGCTGCCCCACTGTGGTGCTGCTTGTACTGCGGCTTACGATCTAATAGAGAGGGCGACGTCAGTCGGCATTCCTCCAAGCGGGAGCGAAGAGTTTGACTTTTCCTTACCATCGTAAGCTGGTGTTGGGTGACGGTCCGTTTCGCCGAACGTTGGTCTTGTGCAGCCTGCCTATGTGGCCTGCGCCCTCCGTGCAATAATTGGCTTACTATCGCGCAAAATGATTCGATCGTATTTGGCACCTTTTGACATTCAGGCGCAATTCCCAGATGCCATTCCACCAAAGTTTGGGCTGGACCGAGAGCGACGCTCCCTCAGATAAATAGTGTCTTATCTCAACAGTTGACTTGGTACACTCTCGACGCCTCCCTTGCTTGCGCTTGGACGCACCTAAGCAGCCAGGTCGACCTCTCCCTCATGACCTCAAATTCGAGCCAGCCTGTTACAGCCAACTGGCGACTCCGCCATGGTAGCTGCAGGTTCCGCGGCGGCTCTGGCTGAAGCTGTACGTTCCGTCCCGGCAGCGGGCGGTAGCTCCGACCGGCCGCCGTGGCGCGCGCACTGGTCGGTGCACACAGCGGCCGCGTGAATTTCGATAGTGCGACTTACCACAGCTGCTTTGCGCCTGCGCGACATCGGTCGAAAGCACGAGTGTCGGCAACGGTGCCGACAGCGCGAGCGCCGCGGCGATGAGAAGCCCTCTTCGCAGCATATCTCCCCCTTTTTCTCAGTGTTGGGTCGAATCTCGCCCGACTCAGGAATAATTTAGATCAAGCGCGTCATTGAGAAGATGGGCGAGGCGTATGCCTGCCTGCGTGACACGCCGCTGGATGACCGGCATCGCTGAGTCCATGTACGCGCGGTCGATATTGACGCTTCGCGCCTGCCCCTGGACGAATGTCTGGTTCGTCGTTGAATACCAGCACGCGCCCTGCTGCATGATGCAGTAGCTCACCCATGGCTGGATCCCGATAGCATAGGATTCAGTAGCCCACTGCCAATGCGGTGTGGCCCGCCAGCTCGCCCGCATGGCAGGCGTGATCGCGGGATCGCGGTCCCAGGTGCCGGCAAGCCCCCGAACACGCGCGAGAGAGGCGTTTTGGCCTAATTGGCGGTATTCCAGAATGCAGGTGTCCCACGTCGCATGGAGGCCTCGAGAGCAGAGGCCACGAGAGTTAACCCGCCCGCCCCCGCGATCGTCTCCGTAAGAGGCGTGCAAGGGCTGGTGGACGTCGCCCACCCAATGCCCGAGGAACATGAGCGCGCGGCGCCTGGCCGCCGCGGTGGCCGAAGGATTGGCGACAATCGCGAGATCGGCGTCGATGGCTGTAAGGACGCACTGCGCCGCAACCCCGCAGCCAGGACCGGGCGACATCTCGGAGCGTTGGTAATTCACATAGTGCTCGCTGCCCCGCACGTGCGGGTGGTCGGCATAGGTGCAAGCCCACCCGATATTGCGGTGCTGGCCGGATGACGGCAGCAGCCCTGCTATTTCCGTCCGGGCCCGCGGCGTGAGGTTGCGGTAGGCGATCTCGCAGACGGTGCGATGGCCCGAGTCGCCCCAAGCAAAGGCCGGCGTGGTCCAAAAGACGATGAGGGCCGCAAACGCGGCAAGGATCAGGCGCATCATTCTCTCCCCCTATGTCCAACCTGCCGCCCGCTACCTCGGCAGGCGAGAACGCCACTACACAAGCGCTACCGACTGCATCTGGGCGGCGGTCAAAACCCGCCCCACCATCACTGCCACCTCGTCCGAGAGCTCCACGTACACCCGCCGCCGATCGCCCGGATCTCGATGCCGCAGAATGAATCCTTTCGCCTCAAGGCTCTTCATCCACCGCAGCGCGGTTGTGGACGCCACGCCGGCGGCGATGCAGAGGCTTGTAACGGTGACCCGGCGGCCCGCGAGCCGAGAGGCGAAGAGGTCGAGGAGCATGTCCCACGCAGGATCGAAAAAAAGCTCGGCACCGAGATATTCGCGGCGCAGCTGCCGCAAGCCGATAAGCGTACGGACCCACTCGGCGCTCAGCGGAGGCGACGGCCCAATCGGCTCAGCCCTCTCGCGCGCGAGGTTGTCAGCGACGCGCTGCAGCTCGGCCACAATGCCATAAAGCTGCCGCGGATCGACCGACTCGAGTGGCTCGACTCCCATGCCTTCACCCCCAAGGAAATCGTAGAGTATGCCGAGCAAATGGGGAGTCGAGGATTGATCCATTTCGGACTGATCGCTGCGATCGGTATTATGGTCAGCACTTTAGGTGCCGCCTTCCCCGGCCGCACAAAGCGGCTAATTTCCATAGACAAGCCTCGCTGAGGCGGCATATTTTGACTAGTCGATCAAGGGGGCTGGTCGTGAAATTGCTATTGAGACGGTCGCAACGCGCTGGCTTGCTCGGAAAGGTCATATTTTGCCTGGACGTGCGAGCAGATATCTCTCCCTACGAGCGGGACAGCATTGAGAGATACCGCTTGGGCTACACCGTGCTTTACCAGAGCCACGAGATCCAAGGCGGGAGCGGTTTTCTCGGCGTTGCTTCTCGCTTGGCATTCAAGGGGATGACTATCAGCGTCTGCGTGTACGATCTCGTTCACGGAAAGCGCATCGAAGTTAAAGACATCGTCGAGATGCTGGCGGTTGAGGACCAGGTCAAGGAGGCTGCTCGCACCTTCAGCCAGGTATTGAGCGCCGCCGCGCATTTTGGGGGCGAGGAGGTAATCGAGATATAGGCCTCTTCGGCAACACGAACCTCAGCGGCTGGCTGAGCGGGAGCCCGCGCGGGCGCGAGTTGCGGGACACGCGCTCGGAATGGGCGGTGACCGATTCCGCGTGGCGGGCTTCGCCGCTTGCCTCGGATCGACACATATTCGAGGTCTCGAGAGCCATCGCGCTCGAGGTGGCTGGCGCAGCCGATCGTTCGCCATCGAGCGAAATTCTCGTAGAGATCGCCTGCGTAACCGACTGCCTTCTCCAACAGGAGGACATCGAATCCTTCACGCTCGATTGGGCGCTGATCGAGAACGACGCGGTGGTTGCCGTTGAGGCCCGACAAATGCTCGCACGTCGCAAGCGCTGGGCGCTGGACTACCCCCGCATGATCGGCGTCCTACGCCGGCAGCTTGTCGGCGCGTTCACCGGTTTCGTGAATGGGCTCCCTGAAAGTTGCTTTGAGGAATTGGAGCGGGGCGAGGAGCCAGCCGTTACCGTGCCGCTTGTGTCGCTCCTAGACGACGCGGCGGACGCCATCGAGCGGCTCATCCTCGCGCTCTACGACGACGACACAATGAGGTCCGAGATCTTTGTAAAGGCGAGGGAGCGCATCGCCACGAATCTACTTATCGCCTCGGGGTTCACGCCGACAACGAACATCCACGAGGTCACTGAGCGACTCGTGTTGCCTACCCGGCAGAAGCAGAAGAGCGGTGCGGAGCTCGCGGAACTCTACCTCGTCGGGACGCCGTTTGCGTCGCTACTCGACCTCCCCGTCCCTTTCCACGTGCCCGACACAATGCGCTTCGAGCACTGCCACATCATCGGCGGCACCGGGCACGGAAAGACCCAACTCATGCAGCGCATGATTCACGCGGACCTGGTCGCCGCGCGGAAGGACGGCCGGTCAGTCGTGGTGATCGACAGCCAGGGCGACCTTATCAACAAGCTGGTCCGGCTCGACCTCTTTTCGCCGGACGCGCGTGACTCGCTTGCCGATAGGCTGGTGCTCATCGACCCAGCCGACGTCGAGTTTCCTGCAGCGCTCAATCTGTTCGATGCACACCTGGACCGGCTCGCAGAGTATCGGCCGGTCGACCGCGAACGAGTCTTGAACGGAGTCGTTGAGCTCTACGAGAGCTTCTTCGGTGCCCTTCTGGGCGCCGAACTCACGCAGAAGCAGGGCGTGATCTTCCGCTACCTTGCTCGCCTCATGCTGATCGTCCCATGCGCGACGATCCACACGCTCATGGAGCTCATGGAGGACGGTAAGCCGTTCCGCGAGCACATGGCGGCGCTGGAAGGGTCCGCTCGGCATTTTTTTGAGAAGGAGTTTTTCCATCCGTCCTTCGCGGCGACCAAGAAGCAGATTCTGAAGCGCTTGTGGGGGGTGCTTTCGACACCTTCCTTCGAACGCATGTTTGCGCAAAAGGAGAACAAGCTCGATCTCTTCACCGCGCTGAACGACGGTAAGATCGTTCTTATCAACACCGCGAAGGACCTGCTCAAGACCGAGGGGAGTCAGCTGTTTGGCCGATTCTTTGTTTCAATGTTGTCCCAGGCAGCGCTCGAACGATCGACGATCCCAGAAGACCGCCGAACCCCCACCTACGTCTACGTGGACGAGGCGCAGGAGTATTTCGACGACACGATCGAGACGATCCTCTCACAGGCGCGCAAATACCGCTTAGGCATCACGCTCGCCCACCAAACCCTTGATCAGCTCACGCCGCGGCTGCGCGCGGCCTTTCTCTCGAACACAAGCTTCAAATGCGCGGGCGGCGTTTCCAATCGTGATGCACGGGCGCTCGCCGCCGAAATGCGCACGACCCCCGATTTCATCGAGAACATGCGTCGCCGCAGCTCTCGCACGGAATTTGCCGTGTGGCTTAAGCACCGCACGCCTTCGGCGCTTCGTCTCACCGTGCCACTTGGATTTCTCGAGAGCAGGCCGACACTCGACGAAGACGAATACGAGTCCCTCATTGATCGCAATCGAGCGCGATATTCGGGGTCGCGAGCGGTTGAAGCGCTCAACGACTCGCGGAACGTGCAGCTGCCAGAACACCCGACTCCCTCAATTCCTGAGGTCGGATTACCAGCGGAAACGGCGCCAAGACCCGCGCAGCTAAGAGATGCGCCACATCGCGAACCTCGGCCTGCGCTCCCGCGTGAACTCGGCAAGGGTGGACCTAAACACCGCTACCTCCAGTCTCTCGTGAAGGAGCTCGCACAGCAGCAGGGTTTCCGCGCCACGATCGAGGCGCCGCTGCCTTCAGGGGGCGGTCAGGTCGACATCCTATTGGAGCGCGATGGCGTCGCGGCCGCGGTTGAAATCTCCGTCACGACTCCGGCCAATTACGAGTGTCATAACCTGCGAAAGTGCCTGGCCTCCGACTTCGATACCGTCGCGCTTGTGCTCGCTAAATCGCGGACCACACAGGCCCGGTACACCGAGGCCGTGCTTGAAGGCTTAAGCGAGGAGGAGCGCGCCCGCGTTCGAATTCTCATTCCCGAGGACCTGCCCGCGTTTATTGCCTCTCTGGGTCCGCCGATCGCCGAAGCGGAGCCGGTAATTGCGGGCTACAAGGTACGTACGACGAAAACGGTTCTCAGTGAGGAGGAAGCGCAGGAAAGGCGATCGCGACTCGCCTCACTCATCGCTCGTTCTCTGTCGCGCCAACGCGAATAGAGACCGGCGCGGCTTACGAGTATGATCAGGCCTCTCGTTCGCGACCAGCCTCCTCAGCCGCTACCTTCACCAGGCTCAAAGTCGCCCTCAGCGTTGCACGGGGGGCAGGCGTGCGGTCGACCATCAGTCCGATATCGAATGAGCAGTTCGGAATGCGCACGTGGTGACTCTCAGGCAGGCAGTCAGAGCCTTTGCGACAATCAACTCTGATCTGAGACTGCGCCGGCTACGCGCGAGCGCCACTTCCTCTCCAGCAGACAGAGGATATCGTAACCGCCTAGCGAAAGCATGGCAGCGGTGAACGCTGCCATGCTGCTTGAGAGATCGAAGGTCTCCGCGGCTGCCGTAGCCGCAATCGCAAGGAGCGGCGTTACGAGCAGCCGGTTAACCCACCACTGTCGATCGGGGCGGCGTTTGGCGTGTCGCTCCCGCCCGAACGCTGCCACTATGCCGGCCCCCAATGCCAACACGATGACAGCATAGATCGCAAAGCCGCTGAACACGTCTAACGCGCTCATGGTACGGGTCTCTGCTTGGTCGCCCTCTGCACTTGCCTTGCAATGTGAGCGAGCACTCGCCTCGCTGTCGTAGGCCGAGGCCGGCGGCCGTCGCGCAAGTCGGCGACGAAGTTTGGATCACCGATTGCCTCTCGGCCGAACCGAGATTCCGGCATTTTGGTCTGCCGGAGATGCTCGTCGATCTGCATCAACAACGACATTGTCAAAACCTCCGAATCAGTTTGTTCGCTTTATGTTCCTAGGAGTTTTCCTATTTGTCGAGTCGGATTCTGCCGCCTCGGGCTGAGTCTGATCCTCCAAGACACAGGGGGAAACCCTACAAAACGAGAGAGCCGGCTGATTGTAGGAGATCAATAGGAAATTTCCGTTTATTCCGGTTTTGTTCCACCGGCGGTTCTCTCCCCGCGACGCCGGTGGAACACCTGGAGACACAAGATGAAGGCACGAACACAGATTGTAGCCGCGATCCTCCTCGCCTCCGCTGGCGCGGCTCTCGCGAGCGAAACTATTCGGTACACCTATGACGCCCGCGGCCGGCTGGTGAAGGTCGAGCGAACCGATGCGGCGACCAACACCGTCAAGACGGTGACCGAATACAGCCACGACAAGGCGGACAACCGCACCAAGCGCGAGACCAAGTCCGGCCAGTAGGCGCCACCAACGGACCGCTCCCCCAAGGGAGCGGCCAGGCTGCGCCTCAGGCGCAAGCGAACGGAGAAAGACGATGACCCACAACCTGCTTCGGGCGGGAGCCCTTTCCTGCGCCCTGATGGCGTCCACCTGCCTCACCGCACCGGCGAGCGCGCAGAGTTCCGCGCCGCAGCCCTCTGTGTTCCAGAATATCGACGGCAACGGCGTCGACCTCACCGACGGCAGCTTCAATTTCTCGATCGTCGAAGGATCGATCGGGACCGGCGAAAGCGCGCTGACGATCGCGCGCAGCTACGGCCGCTCGGGCTGGACCGACGGCCTTCCTGGCCGCCTCAGGCGCTCGCTCTACCCCTCGGGCAGCCGCATCAGCGTCACCTTCGACAACCGCGCCGAGCATTTTGACCTGGTGAACGGCCAGTGGGTCTCGCAGACCCGGGGCGGTGCGACGCTCACCGGGACCAGCTCCTCCTACACCTACACGTCCGCCGACGGCACGATAGTCGAATATGGGGCGCCCGGGCGTAGCGCGCCGGCAAGCGTCCCCGGACCCGCCGGCATCCAATATTGCCTCGACGACGATGAGGGCGAATGCGAGCTAGTGCCGCTGTCGGTCAGGCGCCCCAACGGCCGCCGCCTCGACCTCCATTGGACGGTCGCCGAGATCTGCGGCGAGCCCGATCTGATCAATGGCCAGCCCTGCAGCTGGTTTCCGCGGCTTGTCAGTCTCACCAACGAATCGCGCTACCTCGCCAAGTTTCGCTATGCCGCCGACAGCTACGGCAGTGGCGGCCCCGCGCCCGACTGGTTTCGCCGGACGAGCGTGCGCCTGGTCAACACCGCCGTCGAAGCTTGCGACCCTGATGCGCTCGACTGCGCCGGACTCGCACAAAGCTGGCCGACGATCACCTATTCGGCGCCCGCCGCCGGAGTAAGCGAAGTGACGGACATTGGCGGCCGGACTTGGCGCTTCACCGAATCGGCGGGCGCCTTCGCGATCCGCCGTCCGGGCAGCGCGGCGGACAATGTCACCGTGGCGCGCACCGGCGGTGGCATCGTCACCCAAGTGGCCGCGGACGGCGTCGCCACGGGCTACGCGCGCTCGGTCTCCGGGACGATCGCAACGACGATCGTCACCAACGCGCTCAGCCAGCAAAGCACGATCGTCTCGAACCTCGCGATCGGCCGACCAACTTCGATCACCGATCCGCTCAATCGGACTACCTCCTTCGACTATGACGCTTTCGGCCGGCTCACCCGCGCCACCGCCCCGCTCGGCAATTATGTGGAGCACACCTACGATGCGCGCGGCAACGTCAAGCAGACGGTGCGCGCGGCGCGGCCGGGCTCAGGCGCTCTCGACATTGTCACCTCGGCGAGCTTCCCGGCGACCTGCGCCAATGTCCTGACCTGCAACCAGCCGGTCAGCGTCACCGACGCGCGCGGCAACGTCACGGATTTCAGCTACGATCCGGGTCACGGCGGCCTGCTTAGCGTCACCGCGCCGGCGCCGACGGCGGGCGCTGTGCGGCCGCAGACGCGCTTCGCTTTTGCGCAGTTGATCGGCGCTCAGGGCCAGATCGTGCATGCACCGGGCCAGACCTCGGCTTGCCGGACGCAGGCGAGTTGCAGCGGAACCGCCGACGAGGTCCGCACCACGATAGGCTACGAGACCGCCAATCTGCTGCCGGTCTCTGTCACGACGAGCGACGGCGCCGGGACGCTCACGGCGGCGCAGACCATGTCCCATGACCGGTTCGGCAATGTGCGCACCGTCGACGGCCCGCTCGCCGGGACGGCGGACACGATCCGCTACCGCTGGGACGAGGCAAGGCAACGGATCGGCACGATCTCACCCGACCCGGACGGCGCCGGACCGTTGCGGCCGCGCGCCGAGCGGATCACCTACCGGGCCGACGGCCAGGCGATGCGCGTGGAGATCGGCAACGTGCCGAGCCAGTCCGACCCCGACTGGGGCAATTTCGAGATGGGCCAGCGGCTGGAGAGGGCGTTCGATAGCCACGGCCGCCCGGTCGCCGAGACCGTCATGGGCGACACCGAGACCTTCTCGGTCAGCCACGTCGGCTACGATGCGCTCGGCAGGCCGGACTGCACGGCCTTACGCATGGACCCGTCCGACTGGGGCGCCGGCGCCGCCAATGCCTGCGCGCAAGACCCGACGCCGGGCGGGCACGGGCCCGACCGGATCGCGCAGGTCCTTTACAATGCGGCCGGCGAAGTCACCGAGCAGCGCAGCGCCGTCGGCACGCCACTCGAGGCGGCGGAGGTCAGGGCCAGCTACACATGGAACGGCGAGGTGGAGACGCTGACCGACGCCGAGAACAACCGCACGACCTTTGTCCATGACGGCCACGGGCGGCTGCGGCAGACCCGGTTCCCGGTCCCAACCCAGGGCGCGAACTTGAGCTCCACCACCGATTATGAGGAACTCACGTACGATCCCGCGAGCAACGTCACCGCACATCGCAACCGCGCCGGCGAGACCACGTCCTTCGCCTACGACGCGCTCGGCCGGCAGACCAGCACGGTCCGGCCGAACAACGAGGACGAGGTCGCCTACGGCTACAACCTCCTCGGCCAACTCACCCGCGCCGAGATCCCCGGCCACGTCCTCACCTTCACCTACGACGCGCTCGGTCGCCAACTGACCCAGAGCAGCCCGCGCGGCACCTACACGTCGGGTTACGACCTCGCCGGCCGCCGCACGCGGTTGACGCATCCTGACGGCTTCTTTGTCGACTACGATCATATGACGACGGGCGAGGTTACGAAAATCCGCGAGAACGGCGCGACCAGCGGCGTCGGCGTGCTCGCCACCTTCGGCTATGACGACCGCGGCCGCCGCTCGAGCCTGACCCGCGGCAACGGCACGGTAACGACCTATACCTATGACCGCGCATCGAGACTGACGCAGCTCGCTCTGGATGTGCCCGATCCCGCGCGCGACCTGACGCTGGGCTTTGCGCACAATCCAGCGGGTCAGATCGCTAGCAACACGCGCTCGAACGACGCCTTCGCGCCGGCCCCACTCGCCGGGACCCAGACCGCGACGCCGAACGGCCTCAACCAACTCAGCCAAGTCAACGGCGCCGCAACGGCGCACGACGCGCGCGGTAACATGACGAATGACGGGACGGCGAACTATTCTTACCGCTCGGACAATGCGATGGTGAACGGCGCCGGGACGCCGCTCTACTACGACCCACTCGGTCGGCTGACCTTGGCGATGGGCGCGCCCTGGACCCGCTTCGCCTATGACGGCGCCAATCTCGTCGCGGAGCAGGATGCAAATGAGCAACTCCAGCGCCGCTACGTTCACGCCGACAGCGTAGACGAGCCGATCGTCCAGTACGAGGGCTCGGGCACCTCGAGCCGTCGCTTCCTCCACGCTGACGAGCGCGGCTCGATCGTCGCCCACAGCGACAGCAGCGGCAGCGTCACGCAGACCAACCGCTACGACGAATATGGCGCACAGGCGAGCGGCAATGCCGGCCGCTTCCAGTACACCGGCTCGGCCTGGATCGCCGAGGCAGGTCTCCAATACTCCCGCGCCCGGATGTACAACCCCAGGTTAGGCCGGTTCATGCAAACGGATCCGATCAGCTATAGCGATGGCATGAATATATACGCCTATGGTGATGGCGACCCGGTGAACAATGTCGATCCATCGGGCACCGCATTCTGGCCCAGCCGGATCGAGCTGAAGCGCTCAGACGGCGCTGGCGGCGGCGCTGGCTGGGGCTCGTCGAGTGGCGGCAGCTCTGGTGGCGGAATGTTCGATGCAGATGGAAACAGGAGAGTGAGCAACAGCTCTATCGTGTCCCATACAATACGCGTATGCGTGAGATACTGTGGGGATCATGGCCCGCACAGCGGTGATAACGGCGAAATTGTCGTTCACGCTCCGCCCCAATATGAATGGGTGCCATACAGCAATTGGGGTATTGCCGTGACGCTCGGGTCGAACGTGCGGCGCGAGGGCATCCGCTACGCACTTGATGTGTTGGATAGCCTAGAGCCTTACATGAGGCCGCCTGAGCCGCGCCGCGCAAACGAGACCTACTCGCAGTGCATTCACCGTATCTCGGGGATCTCGCCCGCATTGGTCGTATCTGGCGCCGGGGGGATTTTCGCGGGTGGACCCTGGCTCGGGTATCCGCGGGTCGGACTCGGTGGAGGAGGAGCTGGAACATCTCTTACTTCCGCTGCAGCTCGTGGTTCCATGGGCTTCAATCCTATGGGTCGCCGGATCCTCGGAACTGGGAGCTTTAGCGGGGCTTTGGGGCGTGGGTTGTCGGGCTTTTCAGTGCTCGGGGGGGTCGCTATGGCTGGATATGGCGTTGGAACGTTCGCAGGAGCTCTGCAACAATGCGTGGAGTAACACGGACTGCAACTCTGCAGGACGAGATCATTTCGTTCCTGAAGAGATACTCAGGACGGAGCGAGATCGGGCTCGAACAATCGCTTGCGAAGGATGTGGGTTTCAGGCGAGAAGATGGGCTCTACGTTCTCTATGAGCTTGAGGAAGAGTTCGGCATCGACCTCGATCCTTTGGTGAAAGCTCATACGACATACCTCCCGCCGAATTGGTGGGATCGGCTGCGCGGGCGCGACCGCGGTCCGCCGGTTGCGGACGTCACAGTGCAACAGTTGGTCGACTACATCGCTAGGCAGAGAAATAACGACGCGTTGGGCTAAGTGCGGACGTGCCCAGGCCTTTTACATCTCGCCCTCCGGATTAGCGCGAGACCTACGATCCGCGGCAGACGCGGTTCTCGGTGCCAGCCCAGGGCGCGGACCAGAGCTGCCTATGACGCGCTCGGGCGGCCGCGCCGCCTTCGCCGGAGTCGCAAGGCCAGGTCGTCACCCGCGGTGCAAGACACTCAGTTTGTTGGTTCGCAACGTTGCTGAAACGCCGGGCAGCAGGAAAGCAACGCGATCACAACGGCTTAGCGATCTCAAAAACTGAATCGGTAGGGGGATTGGGGTCGGGCGGGTATCGAAGCACCACTCTCTCGGCTTCCGATCAAACGAGCTTGTCGAATGTCCGCAATGGGTGGGAAGCGGACACTCGGCCTAGAGCTCGCTAGTCGACGCATAAGGCGCCGGTCGCCCGTCCGCGGCGGATTTCGGCAAAGCAGCCAAAGGATGCGTTGTCCGGTTCGCAGCGACCGGTCACACGCGCACCAGGACGCGGGAGCTCGTCCTCCTCTCCACCGTCATGGATGCAGCGGCCGACACACTGCGAGCTGTCGGTGCAACGCCTGTTCGCATCCGGCGTCGGAACGACACACATTGGGGCGGGTGCCAAGCCGCCGGCGACAATTACCGTCCCCCCTGCGGCGGAGCATTGCTCGACCGGCACGTCGGGAAGTCCGCTGTCTTCACTCGGCCAGCCAGCGCTGACGCAAGCTGCAGCCGCCGCAGACGCTAGGAGCGCGAGGCAGAACGACAAACGGTTCATACCGGCATGCTGACGGCTTCGGTGAATGTCCGCAATGGGTGGAAAGCGGACATTCGCCCGGTTAGAAACGCTCAGATGCAAGTGACAGATCTTAGCCTCTTCATATCGCCGTGCCGCGGACGCCGCGGGCGCATCTGTAGCCGTGAAGATGGACGCTTCCAGGTCGTTACGGAGACGCTCCGTGGACGCACTGGCGACCATGAGGCCTATTGGATCAACGACCATCCTCCATCGGGAATCTTTGCTGACGCTGGAGCCGCCGGGGCGCATTTGCTGGCCGTTCTCCCCGGGGCAACCGAGATGCAAGGAATAGAAGCCTGCACGTTTCACCTTGAGGTAGGTCCATACCCAGAGCCGATGCTTCAAACGTCCGGGTGAGGTCGAAAGCCTACATCCCGCGAATGTCCGGAACGGGTGGAGGCGGACATTGCCCCGACTGAGGCAGTAGTCGTAGTTGGAGGGATGCCGAACGGTCCCGCCCGCGCTGAGTTCTGGAAGGACTTCGTAAGTCAGCGCTGCGAGTATCCTGCGCCAGATCGCCTCCGCGCGCAGCTTGCTGAGGCAATGTTCTCCGACTTTTGCGCCTGCGGGTGCAACAGCTTTGCGGTGGAGGTGCCAACCGGCGTCGCCCCTCTCACCAAGGCTCGCGAGAACCCATCCAGCGGCTACGGAGCTATCCACACGGCCGACTTCAAGATGACGGATGGCCGCACCTTGGAGGTCGTCCTGTTCGCCGATGACAACGGCAACTTGGTCTATGTTGAAGTGGACTGCTGCGCGAACAGTTATCCGGTCCCCGACGACCCCGATGTTGAGGCGACGCCATTCCAGACGTGGACGGCGAAGCGGCTAATCCTCAGCTGAATGTCGGCAATGGGTGGAAAGCGGACATTGCGCTCTTGAGCCGTCGCTGCACTACTCGCGATGTTTGCCCTCGATCAGAATCATCGCGCACTTCTTCCACGGGTTGACGTCCTTACCATGAGCGATGTCACCGCCGCTCGCCGAGGCCGCGCGCTCGAGAAAGGCGTCGATGGATCCGTTCTGCCATCCCATCAGCCCCGGCCCGCCGGGTGGGCAGCCGTGCCGCTCATGAAGCTCCTCTTCGAGAGCAAAATCGTCAGCGAGGGCGAGTAGAAAACCGACGAACGTCTGCTCGTCGCGCACCTCAGCCACAAGCCGCTCCGGCGGATTCGGATTCTGCATGGCTCCCTCGCTGACTGTCTCGCGCCCGATCCGACTCCGACCATGGGAGCATCGCCGAATGTCCACAATGGGTCGAAAGTGGACGTCTGGGCAATCAGTCGTGGTTGGCTACGGTCCAGTATGACATCGAGAGCGGTCGGCTCGTTTGCGCGGTTGGCCTGGCACCGGTCCGTCCCGCCGAGTTCGTCATCTTCCGCATTTCGCCGAACACCGCCGACGCGCCATGCTGAACAGCTCACGCACAGCTATCACGTAGCGTCGTTATCGGCGGATGCTCGCAGCCTCCGGAATGGGTGGAAAGTGGACACTCTGCCAGGCCTTCACCAAGCTACTTCTACGGTCGCTACGACCCGTTCTGGTGGGCGGGGCAGGAAAACAATCGTCGGCACCGGAACGGACGGCGGAATCGTATAGGAGAAGGTGAGCGTCATGAGGCGCAATATGCCGCCGCACAGGTCGCCGAACATTGTCGGTGCACCGCCGTGACCGTCACCGAACTTTGAGACCGCACGAACCAGATGTGGCCGGTAGCGGCGATGCTCTCCATCAGCAAAGCGCGCTGTCAGCCTCTCAAGTTCCTGCTGATCCGCGACCGACCATGAGCCCAGACGCTCTACCAAGCCTCCTGCGCCCCGCTTGTCATCAATGCGAAAATGGCCTGTTGCGCCTCCCGCGACGTTCCCCCAAATAGTTTTACCGCGTCAATACCGGCGCGGAGGCAATCCTGTGCAAGGGGTCGTCGAGAGGTCGGAAGGCGAAAGCTTCCGACCTCTCTTTTTCACGTGTCGGAATTAATCATAGATTAGTCTCGAAACCGGCGGGCCGAACGCGATTGCCCTTCCGCCTGCTGCGCGCATCTCTAGTTCGACAATCCTAATGTCCGCAATACGAAACCGATGACCCTGCTAAGTGCATAAATTCCAAGCCCATATAAACCAAAAATAAAGGCGAGAAAGACCAACCCTTTTATCCACTCGATGATAAAACCTATTAAGCCAACTACCACTTCCAGCACGCCATACATAAATCGAGTAGCTTTAGACTCGCCTTGCTGGATCGGCTGATGCGGCATGACTTCGGTCTGCGGGTTAATCGCCGCCCTCCGGGCCCGTCGATTGTCCAAATAATCCTTTAAGAAGATGGCAGAAACTGTGGCACCGGCGCCGATCATCGCCGCGATAATCGTCTTGTCCATCTACCGCCCCCCGCGTCGCTCCCTTGGGTAACCGAGTTTTCCAAATTTTGCCAAGCGGTCGGTGCGACCTAATGCGAGCGGGCCTTGCGATGCCGCAATGGGGGAACGCGGATGTTTGCGCCAATGTCCGCAATGGGTCGGGGTCTCGAGATCAGCCGCGATAAGCCGGGTCGAGCGCGAGGTTTAGGCGATGGGCGAGCCGGATGCCGGCTTGGGTGATGCGACGTTGGATGATCGGTATCGACCGGTCCATGTAAGCGGCATCGACCGAGACGCTGCGCCGCGGCTGCCCCTGCCCCCAAGTCGCCTGGGTGGCAGAATAGCTGCAGGTCGATTGCACCATCACACAATAGCCGGTCTCTGGCGCCAGCGTCGTTGCATAGGATTCAGCCGACCATTGCCACGGCACCGAGGAGAGCCATTGAGCGCGCTCAACGTCAGTCGCGAGGCCGGTCCATGTTGCCGCCAGCGTCCGGACGCTGTCAATCGACGGGTTGTTGCCGGTCGTGCGCGCCTGCAGGATGCATGTGTCCCAGGTCGAGTGTAGGTTGCTCGTGCAGAGGTCCGATACGTTCATCTCGTTACCGCCCTGGTCGTCGCGGAACGAGCTGTGCAGCGGCTGATGGATGTCGCCGAACCAATGGCCGAGATAGACTAGTGCCGCGGCGCGCTGCGCATCGTTCGCCGTGGTCGAGCGCAGCACCGCGTAGTCAGCGAGGATTGCCGAGACGACGCACTGCGCCGCGGCGCCGCAGCCGGTCGCAGCGGTTACCGAAAGCGTGGTGCGCGGATAATTGACGAAATGCTCGGCACCGCGCCGAGCCAATGCTGGCGGTGCGCCGGCCGCCGGGTGGTCCGGATAGGTGCAGGCCCAGCCATAGTCTGAATTGCGCGCATTGGCACCAAGGATGGTCGGATTCGCCTGCAGCAGCCGCGTCACTTCCGCGTTGGTAGTCGGGGTGAGGTTCCTAAGCGCGATCTCGCACACCGTTCGATGGCCGGTGTCGCCCCAGGCGGAAGCCTGTGAGCTCAAGGTGAGGCCAAATAGGACCGCGACACACGCCTTTATGCTGAGCTTCATTGGATATCCCCCGACACGCAGTCGGCAACTTAGCCCGGCCGACGTTTGACATGCTGCACGACGGCTTGGACATTCGCAATGGGCGCCGTGACACCCAGCTAGATACCATTCATCGGTGAAACGGGAATGTTCGACCGCGCGAGGTGACACGATAGGCTTATGCTTACCTCGGATCGCTTGGCTACCGCTACGCTGCGCAATTGGTACGGGTACCGATGTTGCGCGCCGGTATGGACTCGGCGCAAGAATGGAGTCACCATCTCCTCCGGGTTGGGGGAGCAAGATGAAGAGGATAGCAATTGCCGCGGCTGCTATTGCTGCCACAATCAGCTTTGGATCCGTCGCGCACGGCCAGACTGATGCGCAAATCAAGCAGCGGCTCATCCGGCAGTCGATCGCGAGCTATCCCGGAAGCTGCCCGTGCCCCTACAACACCGACCGAGCCGGCCGCCGCTGCGGCGCGCGTAGCGCATACTCGAGGCCCGGCGGCTACGCGCCGCTTTGCTATCCGGCTGACGTGACGCCCGCGATGGTACGCGAAGCGCGCGGAGGCTAGAGCGAAGAGGAAAACACGATCATACCCACTTACGGTCGAAGCTCAACTAGGCGCTGTATCGGTTCCGATTCGATTTAGAACGGATCGAGTCTGGACAAATCGCATCAGCGGATCAGCTCCGCACCTAAGACCCGCCTGGTGTCGATCCTGCGAGCTCGTTGGATAAAGATGCACTAAAGTTTCACGGACGCAGGCCAACGCTAACTCCCCGGAGTGCTGCTACTCCCCCTGGTCGCGCGTCCGTTCTGGTTGCGCAAGATGCGCGTTTACGAGGTCAGCGTTGGCGATGACAGGCTTCTGCGACGGATTCGCAGCGGAATGGGCCTGCTCGCCCCACTTTCTCACGAAGGTGCCTGACCGCTTGTGCCTAGGACGAGACGTCAGCGTACGTATGCATTGAGCCCATTACGCCATATAAGTGGGTAGCGACTCAAAATTTGGGGGGAAGTGATATGAGGAAACTTCTCTACTTACTCTTCGTCGTCACGCTCAGTTTTCCGGCAGCGGCTGCCCGAGCTCAAGACCCTGCCAACGGGCTTGAGATTTACGTTTTTCGCGTGGGTCAGGCCGATTCAATGCTCGTCGTCGGACCGAGTCCGGCCCGAAAAACGCTTCTTGTTGACATGGGGGTATCTCGGGAACGGCCCTATATAGGTACCACGACGGCCGATCACGTTGCCCAGCGCGTGTTCGCGATCACTGGTCGCCGACACATCGATTATTTCCTTCTCACGCATTTCCATTCGGACCACCTGGGCGGCAGCGCTACCGGAATGGCTGCACTTCTAATTGGCCAAAACATGACGATCGGGACCGTCATCGACACTGGCGAGCTGTCGGTCGGTTACCTGGAAGACCGCGGCGCGCGGTCGGGATACAATAGGCGCCTGTCCACATGGCAGCGCAGAGGCGTCATCAGGGATCGAGTGCTCCCACGATTCGGCACCGGGCAGATCGACTTGGGCCGAGGTATCACTGTCGATATTGTGGCGTTCGCCGGGCAGTTCGCCGCAGGCCAACCAGGCGTTCATCAGCGATACCAGGCGCAGAACCCCGGCCACTATCGCCGTTATCCCGCCTCGGAGAACGACCTGTCGATCGCCTTTGAGCTTTCGCTCGGCAACTTTGAGTTTTGGACCGGCGGCGATTTGTCGGGAGCCAACCGCGAGAGCGGAACCGCGCCGCTTTCCGGCTCAAGCGGAAGGAACACACGAACGTCGAGTATCCCATGGTGCAATTCTGGACCGCCAGCGGACGGGAAAGCGACGTGGAAGTCTATCGTGCCAGCCACCACGGATCGCGTTATTCGAGCGCGGTACCATTTCTGGCGGCGCTTGACCCTGAGGTGGCCGTCTACTCCGCGCATCACGGGCACGGACACCCAAACGCCGAGGCGATCGAGCGGATGCGGTCCGGGGTGCGCCACTATGCGACGGGTCTCGATCCAGCGTGGGGCGACGGGTCAGGGTTCAGGAGGCTCGGTGGAGAGGTCGTCGACGAAGTCCAGATCTTTGTGTTGTCCAACGGGTCGCGTTACACCGTGAACGGCACATCGTTCCGCTCCTTTTCGGATGCGGAGGAGCGGAGCAACCGGGATCAGCGGCCATAATCTCGCCGAGCGGCAAAACACTGATTCCGTGGGCCGTGTCGCCCCTAATGGGCTAGTTACTCGGGCGCAGAGCCGGACTGCCTTGTCTGTGCCGGCACGACCCGGTGCGGCACGGCAGGCGAGGCGACTGTACGAGGCTCCGGTGCCGCTATGAATAATTCAATCCGTTAGTGCCCGTCGCAGGCTGCCGATCTGGAACAGCAAACGGGTCACGGGGAATATGCTCGAGGCGCCGGCGCTCGCGCTCTGCCGCCGCCTGTTCCGCGCGAACGATGGCGACGCACCGTCGTAGCGTAGCCACTGCTTCTGCGGTGCCGTCCAGCGATAAGTCATCTACGAGGGTCTCGCCGTTATAGATTTCGAGATCGCTTCCGGCAGCGATGTGATCGAGGAAGGTCCCGGGGAATCCCGCAACGAAACTCCTTCTAATTCCATCGCGATATCCGATCGAGGCCCCACCCCCGAACTCTTGGCCATTGAGACGGAAGGAGAGGTCGTATCGCTGGTCCTCGACCGTCGACCAATTGTAGTTGGTTACGCCAAGGACTACGCGTCCATCCGGCTGCGCCAGTATGACGAGCATTGTCGCGCCTGGCCCCTCGTAAGTGTCTGCCATAGAGCAGTCCTCAGCGCTCTGGTTGATCGACCAGCCGCCAGAGTTCGGCCACAGGCGGGAATGCGCCGTTGCTGGCGCCACCATCAGCAGCGCAGTGCCCACCAAGTGCGAGATCCTGAACACGATTTGCCCCCTTCGCAATAGTTTAGCAGGAGGATTGGAGCGCTCAAGGCTTGTTTCGATTCGTCACGCCTGGCGTTGATCTCCAAAAGTCGGAGTACCGATTGGGCCGGGCCCTGGGGAATGATCCGCTTTGGACTTAATCTGGACCCACCGCTTGCCGAAACGCACGATAGCGGGATGGAGTCTGAAACGCCAATCCAGCTCGACACCATCCGTCCGGACAAATTGCTTGAGCTAAGCGTCATGCTGCGGCGGCTCGCGGAGCGCCTTGCGCAGCAAGACATTGATCGAGAGCGAGTTCGAGCCATTTCTGTTTCGGCTGCGACAGTGCGGCACCTCATCGCACTCCGCAGACTCCGTGGTGAGTATCTGCCCACCCAGCTCTTCGCCGATCCTGCATGGGACATGCTTCTCGATCTCTATGTCGCGCAACTCGAGGGGCGGCGCGTCTCGGTTTCTAGTCTGTGTGTCGCTTCTCAGGTGCCCGCCACCACGGCACTACGATGGATCAAAGTTCTTGAAGAGCGCCAGCTGATCGTGCGGCATGCTGATCCTGAGGACGGTCGGCGCGTCTTTCTGATGATCACTGATGACACGGCCGACAAGATCGCTCGGTTCATGCTCACCGTGCAGGCCCGAGGCTGCCTTACAGTCTGATGTTCGCCCGTCTCCAGCGCTCACACTAGAGTGGTGTGGCGGCGCGGCCTGATGGCGATGAACACCCCGCCACAGCAACATGCCTGTCAATTATGCGAATTTCATGGGGACTCCAGACGAAATCAAGAGTATTTGTGGTTTCGTGTATCAGATCGTGAATGATGCTAGGGACGTACGAGAAGTTCCGCGCCATCTCATAACTGGAATGCTGTCGAACCTGCCCGCGCAGGTCAGATTTCAATCCGTGTTGAGAAAAAAATAGGAGGGGTGAAAATGACCATATTCCAACATGCAAAATGGGCGATGTTAGCGATCTTCGCCTGTTGCACCGTTCCGGCGCATGCGCAGAACTTGCTGATAAATCCGGGCTTCGAGGCGCCGCCGCCGCGGGCCAACGGCGACTCTTATTACGCCTCGAATTCGGGCAATCTTCTCAGCTGGATACTTGAGGGCGGCGCCAGCGCCAATGTCGTGCAGGTGGATGGTCTGGGCGGTTACACTTATTCCAATGGTCCGGAGCAGGACGCCTCGAGCGCGCCGCCCCGCACGCCGCAGCGTTATCTCGATTTCGGTACCGGGAACAGAAGCGTTTATCAGAGCTTCACGGCTCCCTGCTCTGCCACCTACCGCTTCGGCGCCTCTTTCTCTGATCGCCAGCACAGCGGCGGCAGCGGCCAGACGATGGTTCTGGCGGGCAACAGCCCGAACGGTTCCCCGCTAGCGTCGAGCGCGATGGTCACCATCCCCGCCAATGGGAGCTATGCGTGGCAACCGTCCGTCGGAACGGTGTCGCTGATTGGTGGGCAAGTCTACACGTTCAGGATCGTGATGGACGTGACGTATATGAATACCGATGCGGCGTTCGTCGAGCGGCTCGGCGATTGCGCGGCCCAGACTGTCGATGTGCCGGGGGACCATTATCAATGCTATCGCGTCATTCGTAGCGACGCACTCAGGCCCGAGAGGATCACCGTAGCGGATCAGTTCGGACGCGCCCAGATCGTTCTCGCGCGACCGGTGATGCTATGCAACCCATCGGTCAAGATCCATCGCGAGAGGCGTTTCCTCGTGAGTACGCCGGAACTGCATCTGGTCTGCTATGAGCCGGTGCGGCGGGAGAGACGTCGGGTGCGCCGTGTGCGGATTGGCAACCAGTTTCAGATCGTCGAGCTCAACGTGGCTGAACGGGCGATGTTCTGCGTGCCGTCGCGCAAAGATCTGCTCGGCGAGCCTGAGGCGCCGCTCGACTGACCGGTGTAGCGGCGTGCGCGACCTGAGCCGCGCACGCCGCCGCCCGCGATCAGTCCGCGCGTCCTGTCAGCTGGCGGATCGCTTTGCCCGGCGGTGACAGTCACTTGACAGTCACCTGCTCCACTGTCGCCGGCTCCGCTTGCACAGGCAGCCTGGCTCCGTGCCTACGGTCCCATCAAGGCGCAGCCGCTCCTCCGAGGGGAGCGGACGTCTGTGCGATTTATGCGGTGCCGCCGCTAACTTGCCCCCGGGCGGAGCCCCCTCAGGCTGCCTCCGCATCGTCCGCCCGCGGCGGGTGAATGTGTGGAGCATCAGGGCGAACGCTTGGAGCTCTGCACAACCGTCAAGGTACCGGAGGCTCGCCAAGTGTTCGCAGCGGGTGGAAAGCGGGCATCCCGCGAATGTCCGCAATGGGTGGGAAGCAGACGCTCGCTTTAGACTTCCTCAGGGGGTCGGAAGTGGGGCAGCGGCGACTGCATCGCTCTGCCGTCCTCTTCCTACAAACATGCTGCGCCTATGCCCGCCAGCCGATTTGCTTGCCGTCGCTGTCCTCGACGACGATCTGCGTTATGCCCCGCTGCTCATGCATGTCGCGGGCGGCCCGGAGCGCCTCCTCGACGGTTTCGTAATATTCCCATTCCTGTGCGGCTCCAACGCCCCAGGTCACGATATGCCCACGGATCAGCATCACATGTCGCAGATCCTCCTCCATCTGCCGGCGCATCGCCTCGGCGCGCTCGCGATTTGCCGTGAAGAACACACGCACATCGTCGTTCTCATCCAGGCCGCTAACCTTGAACATTCGGTAGTGCACGGGCATCTCCCCAGGTTCGTTGGCGCGCCGATATATCGGTCATATCGGGCGAGTTGTCTCGCCCGATCCGGCAAGCCCATAGGGAAGTTGTCTGCGATGCCTTTCGCGCTGACCGAATGTCCGCAATGGGTCGAAAGCGGACATTGACTAGAGCGGTTTCTCGACGCCGGCTTGTATCGCCTGCACGCGGTTCCAGACCGCATCGTTCATCAGGTGCCGGTATGCTCCGGTTGTCACCCGGGCGAACCTTGCGTCCTGCCGGCACCTTGCCTCGAACTGAGAAATGTAATCGTCGCCGTGAAAGCCGAACAGGTGCTCAAACGGACCGGCTGCGATCGCGAGGAGCTCCTCGTCCCCGACCGAGCGCTCGATCGCTGCCTCGAGAAGTGCCCATTGAACCTCGGGAGGCGCAGTCAAGTTCATCAAGACCACTGCACTGCGAACATCATCATCGGCGACTTCCGTGCCGCTTATGACCTCCTCCAGCCACAGGCTCGCCAGGGCGGGCATGTCCTCGATACGCCGCCTTGAAGGTCGGCTCACCCGGCATCTTTGGCTGCGACGGCGAACGTCCGCAATGGGTCGAAAGCGGATATTGGTTCACGGCCGGCTACCCACATCGGCCGTTAGCCGCCGCCGTTCCCACGTCCTCACAACGTACCGTGTCGCAGAGGAATGCCGCGATCTTCGCCCGGATGCGGGAAGGCTGGCCACAAGCCGCTCCGAGCGAGCGAAGCTCGCCTCGTCCGTGCCCGCGACTCGCGCAGCCAGCTTGATTGAGAGCCCGCGCCGCAGACGTGTTGCTCGCAACTATTCGCTAAGCGATTGCGCCGCGGGCCAAGACTCGCAGCCGAGATACGAAATCAGGGCCGGATAACATCGGGCGGGTGGCTGCCGCCGCCCCTTTTCCCAGTTGATTAGTGTTTCGGCCGATATTCCAAGCCCCTTCGCCGCATCCTTCTGAAGCAGACCCAGCTCCCGGCGCCTCCGCCGCAACCGCGCGGGGAGATCGTCACCCGCGTGGCTGAGAACCTCAGGTTTCCTTGCTCGTAGGGACGCTCTGACGCCCGGCAGCAAGAAGGCAACGCGATCACACGGATTCATGGCAGCGACAAGCTGGAATCGCGCGGGAAAGGTGACGTGCGCGTTGGCCCGTGCGACCTGGACGGCGCCGGTCTCGAGCGGCTGACGCAGCGAATCGAGGACGTTTCGCTGGAATTCGGGCAGCTCGTCGAGGAAGAGGACGCCGAGATGGGCGAGGCTGACTTCGCCGGGGCGGACCTTGAGCCCGCCGCCGACGAGGGCCGGCATCGACGCCGAATGGTGCGGCGCGCGGAACGGACGCGTCCGCATCAGCCGGCCATCGACGAGTTGGCCGGCGACGCTTGCGATCATCGAGACTTCGAGCGTCTCGGATGGCGTCAGTTCCGGCAATATGCCGGGGAGGCAAGCGGCGAGGAGCGACTTGCCGGCGCCCGGCGGACCGCTCATCAGCAGATTGTGGCCGCCCGCGGCCGCAATCTCGAGCGCGCGCTTGGCGGTTTCCTGCCCCTTGACCTGAGCAAGGTCCGGACCCGCGTCCGGCCGGTCGGCCTCGCCGGGGCGCGGCGGCGACAAAGCGGCCCCGCCGCGCAAATGATTGAGCAAAGCGATGAGGTCGGGCGCCGCGACGACTTCGATCGTCCCCGCCCAGGCGGCTTCGGGTCCCTGGGCCGCCGGGCAGACCAGACCGAGCCCGGCCGCGGAGGCGTGCAGAGCCGCCAGCAGCACGCCCGGCGAAGGCGCGATGCGCCCGTCGAGGCCGAGCTCGCCGACGACGAGATAGCCGGCGATCGTCTCGCGGTCGACCGCGCCCATCGCCGCGAGCAGGCAAAGCGCGATCGGAAGGTCGTAGTGCGAGCCTTCCTTGGGGAGGTCGGCGGGCGAGAGGTTGACCGTGATCCTTTTCGGCGGCAGCGCGAGGCCGATCGCGGCGAGCGCGGCGCGAACGCGCTCGCGGCTTTCGGCCACCGCTTTGTCGGCCAGGCCGACCACGATGAAGGCGGGCAGCCCGCTCGCAATCTGGACCTGGACTTCGACCGAGCGCGCCTCGAGGCCGAGAAAAGCGACCGTGGCGACATGCGCGACCATTCAGGGCCCCCGAGACGGATTCATCCATTTTGAATGAATTGTCGCGCTACGTTGAGCATTCCCAGGCAAGGCGCGGAACCCCCGATCGACGCCAGAATGGACCTATTCGCGCTCGGAACACCGCTCCGACGCGGCGCCCAATCATGTTGTGCAAGTGATATGCGTGAAAGTCCGATATCGACCCATTGCAGACTTTCCGAGATGTCGGTCGAGGGCGGCTCGGCTGGGGGCCACTCAGTGGACCTGGCGCGGTCCGTATCAAGGAACGGTTAGGGGAACCCACCGCTCGAACGGCAGATCGTTCCGCGAAAACATAGGATCATGGCGAGCTGGATCTGCCGAACCTCTAAGGGGAAATCGTGCGAGGTCGATAGCGTTCCCTCATCTGCTCGCTCTCCGCGCGACCGCTTCACTAAATCGAGCCGCAAGCAATTGTGCGATTGTGCCTTTGAATTCGGCCTGCCGCGGAGGAGCTGTTCGTGTCCTCAGCAGTCCGGTCCGTTACAGGAACAACTGCTCGCGCCGGCGCAGTTGCCGGCATTGAGGTCGCGACGCATCTGCGCGCGGTCCACTTCGAACGCCCGCCACTCGGCGCGGGTCCGGCAGATGCGGCGGCGGGCGACCCGCGAGCCGAGCACCGGCGCCGGAGCACGGCAGATCACCTGATCCGGATTCTCCACAGCGGGACTGGCCGGCCGCGGCGCGGCGCCGCTGCTCGGCGAGGCGAGGAGAAACATCGCGACGATTGCACTGAGCATGTTGGCCTCCGACAGATGCCGTCCCTGAGATCCAACGATAACAGCAGCGTGCCGCGGCTGTCCATCCGTTAGGTCGCTGAGGCGTTTGGCTCAGATTGCAGTGCGCGGGCACGAAGGCGCAGAAATTTCAGGGGCTTCCGCGCAAGAAGCAGTCGACTTGGTGACACTGGCATTTCCACGAAGTGGCCTGCTGCGACGATCCGGCATGCGCGCCCTCCGGAGATGGTGAGACGAGAGCCCGACCGGCGCCGTCGGCCCGAGCGGGCGCGCTTCGACATCGGGCGATCCCTATCGAGGCGTCTTGTCAGGGCAAAACAGCTACCCCACATGCTTCTCCATGAAGGGCTGGTGGCGCAATCTCACGCAGTTCGCGGCAGTGCGCTACGCGCTCGTCGGTATCGGCTTGTTCCTGATCGCGCTGACCCCGATCGTGGGACCGATCCCCGGCCCGGGCGGAGTGATCGTCTTCGCCGCCGGCCTCAGCCTCGTGCTCAAATATAGCGGCTGGGCGAAGCGGCTCTACGTGCGCTTCAAGAAGAAGCATCCGAACAAGGGGCGCTGGGCGGACTGGGGCCTGCGCCGGGCGAGCGCAGCCCGGCGCGAGGAGCTCGCCAGGGCGCGCGAAGTCGCGGCCCAGGCGGAGGCCCAGCCTTATGCGAGCGATTGACTTTGCGGCCGGCTTTGCCTATCCGCGCGGCGAGCAGGCCGCCTTCCATTTGGCGGCCCTTTTCTATTTACGTACGTTTTGAGGAATGAGCGATGAAGCGCACCTTCCAGCCGAGCAATCTCGTCCGCAAGCGCCGGCACGGCTTCCGTGCCCGGACCGCGACGGTCGGCGGGCGCAAGGTTCTTGCCGCGCGCCGCGCCCGCGGCCGCAAGCGCCTTTCCGCTTAGACCTGACCGACGCGCCGGTTCCGCTGGCGACGCTCACTCGCCGCGCCGACTTCCTCGCCGCCAATCGCGGCCGCCGCGCTCCCATGCCCGGCTTCGTCCTCCTCGTCCGGAACCGCGGCGATGAGGATCCCGCGATGCGGATCGGCATTACCGTCACCAAGAAGATCGGAGGCGCGGTCGTCCGCAACCGTATGAAGCGGCGCTTCCGCGCGCTCGCCCGCGAGGTCCTGGCCCAGGCAGGTGTGCCCGGCGCCGACCATGTCCTGATCGGCCGCTCCGGGGGCATCGAGCGCGCGTTCGCGCAGCTGCGCGACGACCTTCGCAAAGCTCTGATCAAGGTCGCGCAATGATCGCGCGTCTCCTGATCCTGATCGCGCGCGGGTGGCAGATCGGTCCCTCGGCCGTGCTGCCGCCGAGCTGCCGTTACCAGCCGAGCTGCTCGGCCTATGCAATCACCGCGCTGAGGCGCTATGGGGCCCTGCGCGGAAGCTGGCTCGCCGCAAAGCGTCTCGCCCGTTGCCACCCCTGGGGGGGATCCGGCCACGACCCGGTGCCATGAGGGAAGAAGGTTCCTAAGTGAACGACCACAAGAACATGATCATCGCCGTCGTCCTGTCGGCGCTCGTGCTACTGGGCTGGCAGCTGGCGATGGAGACCTGGTTTCCCACCGCGAGCGAGCCTTCGACGAAGATCGAGCAGGGCAAGCAGGTGCCGGTGCCCCAGCGCAGCGGCCAGCCGACGGCCGGCCCCGCCGCGGCTGCCACTCCCGCGACGGCCGCCCAGGCGAGGCAACCCCGCCAGGCGATCCGCATAGAGACGCCCAGCCTGCGCGGCTCGGTGAACCTGCGCGGCGCCCGCATCGACGACCTCCTTCTCATTCGCCACAGCGAGACCATCGCGCCCAACGCGCCGCCGGTGCGCCTGTTCGCCCCGGAAGGCTCGGCCCACGCTTATTACGGCAGCTTCGGCTGGACTGGACAGGGCCTCGCCGCGCCGGGCCCCGATGCGGTCTGGCAGGCGTCCGGAGATCGGCTGACGCCGTCTACCCCGGTCACCCTGAGCTGGGCCAATGGCAGCGGCCAGTCCTTCCAGATCGTCCTGTCGGTGGACGACGGCTATCTGTTCACCGCCGAGCAGCGCGTCTTCAATCGCGGCAGCGGCGCGATCGCCGCGCGCCCCTTTGCACTGGTGAGCCGCGCCGGCCCATCGCCCGACCCCGACAGCTGGACGATGCATGTCGGCCCGATGGGCGTGTTCAACGGCAGTGCCGATTACGGCCACGATTGGGACGCGGTCGCCGGGGCCGCCAACCAGGTCCAGAACAGCCGCGGCGGCTGGCTCGGCTTTACCGACAAATATTGGCTCGCGGCCGTCATCCCTCCGCAGAACGCCAATATCGAGACGGCCTTCCGCCACGTTCGCCAAACTGGAGGCTACCAGGCTGATTTCCAGGTGGCGCCCGTCATCGTCCAGCCCGGCCAGGGCTCGCGCACCGTCTCGCACCTCTTCGCCGGGGCGAAGGAAGTGCAGATGCTCGACCGTTATTCCGAATCGCTCGGCACGCCGCTCGAGCGGGCGATCGACTGGGGCTGGTTTCGCTGGTTCATGATCCCGATCTTCTCGCTGCTCAACTGGCTGTTCGCCGCGATCGGCAATTTCGGCGTGGCGATCATCTGCCTGACCCTGATCGTCCGCGGCCTGCTCTTTCCGATCGCGCAGCGCCAGTTCGCCTCGATGGCGTCGATGCGGGCGCTTCAGCCCAAGATCAAGACACTCCAGGACCGCTATGCCGACGACAAGCCGCGCATGCAGCAGGAGATGCTGAAGCTCTATAAGGAGGAGAAGGTGAACCCGGCCGCGGGCTGCCTGCCGATCCTCCTCCAGATCCCGATCTTCTATGCCCTCTACAAGGTGCTGCTTCTCGCCGTGGAGATGCGGCACGAGCCCTTCGCGCTGTGGATCCGCGATCTTTCCGCGCCCGACCCGCTGACGCCGGTCAATCTGTTCGGCTTCCTCGATTTCACGCCGCCGGGCTTCCTCGCCATCGGCGTGCTGCCGATCCTGCTCGGCGTCACCATGTGGCTGCAGTTCCGCCTCAATCCGGCGCCGATGGATCCCGTGCAGAAGCAGGTCTTCGCCTTCATGCCCTGGATCCTGATGTTCCTGATGGCGCCGTTCGCGGCCGGCCTGCAGCTCTACTGGACGGTCAACAACATCATCTCGATCGCCCAGCAGAAGCTGCTCTATTCGCGCCATCCGGCGCTGAGCCAGCCGCCTGCGACCGCGGCAGCGGTGGCCGAACCGCCTTCTCCACCCGCGAAGCCGGCGACCCGCGGCAAGGGCAAGCCGAAAGCGCGGTGACACAAGACGAAGAACTTGCAGCGCTCGACGAGACCGCCCGGAAGCTCTTTTCCGGGCCGATCGCGTTTCTGAAATCGGCGCCTCAACTGAAGTTCCTGCCCGATCCGAGCGCGCCGGAAGTGGCATTTGCCGGCCGGTCCAATGTCGGCAAGTCCTCGCTTCTCAACAAGCTATGCAATCGGATCGCCCTCGCCCGGACTTCCAACACGCCCGGGCGGACGCAGGAGCTGAACTTCTTCGACGTCGGCCAGCCCTTGCGCTTCCGCCTCGTCGACATGCCCGGCTACGGCTTCGCCAAGGCGCCGCCGGAGGTGGTCAGGAAGTGGCGACACCTGATCAACGACTATCTCCGCGGACGCGCCGTCCTCAAACGCGCCCTCGTGCTCGTCGACAGCCGCCACGGCCTCAAGGAGATCGACCGCGAGGTGATGAAGATGCTCAACGAGGCGGCGGTCAACTATCACCTCGTCCTCACCAAGGCGGACAAGATCAAGGCCACCGACCTCATCGCGGTCGAGGAGCGGACGGCGGCCGAAGCGCGCGCACACAGCGCCGCACACCCCGAGATCATCGTCACGTCGAGCGAAACCGACCTCGGCATCGATCGATTGAGGCGTGCGGTCCTCGATGCGGCGCTCTAGGATGGACGAATGCTGAAGCTCATCATCGGCAACAAGGCCTATTCCTCCTGGTCGATGCGCGGCTGGCTGGCGGTCAAGCAATCGGGGCTCCCGTTCGAGGAGATCACCGTCCCGATGTTCGACGAGGAATGGGACAGGCGGCGCGCCGGTCAGGAGTTCGCGCCCTCGGGGGGCAAGGTCCCGATCCTGTGGGACGACCAGGCGGTGATCTGGGATTCGCTGGCGATCGTCGAGTG
>DASVVQ010000024.1:0-6521 GCA_036386475.1 Allosphingosinicella sp.
ACCCCGTTGAGGCCGTGATTGGGACGGCGCGCGATCCGGAAGCGGACGCGGTAGCTGGCGCCGGTGACGAGGCCGCTGACGGTTAGGCTCATCGCTCCGGTCGCGGTGCTCGTGCTCTGCAGGAAGGCGACCTGGTCGCCGTCGGGGGCGGCGACGAAGCCGAAGGCGCTGGCATTGCCGGTGACGCCGGCATGGCTGTTGAAGCTCATCCCCGAGACGGTCGGGCTGTAGACGTAGTCGCTGCCCACCTCGGGCAGCTCGAAGGACGGATCGGGCAGCGTCAGCGCGCTGCGCTGGAGGCGGTTGTCGGCCTTGTCGAAGGCGTAGCCGGTGGTTGAGCCGCTCGCCGTGGCGGTTCGAACCACGGTGATTAGGCGTCCGCGGGCGTCATAGGAATAGTCGATCGTCTCGCTCGCGAGCGCCGCGGTGGCGCCCAGCGCCAGCAGCGCGGCGCCGAGCAGCAGGGGGCGCTTCAGGCCGGGCGTGGGCTTCGGTTTCGCCATTTCTCGTTCCTTCCTCGTTCGCGACTCGGGCGCTACCGAGCTTCGTTGGAACGAGAGGAGAACATTTGAAACCCAACATTGCAAGCCCCGTAGAAAATTTTTTTCGTATCTGGTTCATCAACTTCCGCGGCGGACCTCCCTGGCGGCGGCTTCACCCCGCTCCTGCGATCGGCTAGAGGCGGAAATTGATGAGCGCAGAGACCGAATCCGGCCGGATCACCCTCTATCGCGACGGCGGCGGCGCCTGGTTCGCCCGGGCCTGGGCGCGAATCGGCGGCTGGGCGGCCGCGCTCTGGCGCCTGGTCCGGCGGATGCTGCGCCCGCGCTGGGCCAAGGCGCTGGCGATCCTCATCGCCTCGCCCTTCGTCATCCTGCTCCTATTGTATCTGATCTTCGCGCCCGGCCTGCCTTCCGCCGAGAGCCTGCTGCGCTACGAGCCGCCGCTCCCCTCCTACGTCCGCGACATCGAGGGCGATCCGGTCCACAGCTTCGCCCGCGAGCGGCGCGTCGAGCTGCAATATGCGGAATTCCCGCCCGAGCTCATCAACGCCTTCCTCGCCGCCGAGGACCGCACCTTCTTCAGCCATGGCGGCATCGATTATCCCGGCTTTGCCGGCGCGATCTGGGATTATGCGGTGAAAGCCGGGAGCGGCGAGCGCGCCCGCGGAGGTTCGACCATCACCCAGCAGGTCGCCAAGAACCTCCTCCTCGGCGACGAATATTCGGTGACCCGCAAGATCCGCGAATTCTTCCTCGCCTGGCGGATCGAATCGGTGCTCGAGAAGGAGCAGATCCTCGAGCTCTATCTGAACCAGATTTTCCTCGGCCGGAACGCCTACGGGGTCCAGGCCGCGGCGCGCGCCTATTTCGACAAGGACGTCGCCGATCTCGAGCTGCACGAGGCGGCATTCCTCGCCATCCTGCCCCAGGCGCCTAGCGAGTACGGCTCCGAGCGCCGTGCCGAGCGCGCCCTGCAGCGCCGCAATTGGGTGCTCTCCGAAATGGAGCGCAACGGTTTCGTCACCGCCGCCGAGCGCGCGGCGGCGCAGGCCCAGCCGCTCGGAACGGTGCGTTCCTCCTCCGGCCAGAGCGTGCGTAACGTCGGCGGCTATTTCGTCGAGGAGGTCCGCCGCCAGCTCGTCGGCCGCTACGGCGAGGAGACGGACCGTGGCTCCAACGGCGTCTATACTGGCGGCCTCTGGATCCGCTCCTCGCTCGATCTCGACATGCAGACGGCCGCCGAGGAGGCGCTGCGGGGTGGCCTCGCCCGCTATGAGCGCGGCCGCGGCTGGCGCCCGTCGGGCCTGACCATCGACGTCGAGGGCGACTGGCGGACCCGCCTCGGGCAAGCCGGTTACGGTGTCGGCGATCCCGACTGGCGCGCAGCGGTCGTGCTCGCGAAGAGCGGCGGGGAGGCGAACATCGGCTTTCTCGACGGCAGCACGGGCGCATTGCCCTCCTCGCTCGCCTCGATGCCCCAGCGCGGCACCGGCACGCCCGCCTTCAACGCGCTTCGCCCCGGCATGATCGTCGCGGTCGAGCGCGAGGGGACGGACTGGGCGTTGCGCTCGATCCCGGAAATCTCCGGCGGCTTCGTCGCCGAGGAGGTCTCGACGGGCCGGGTCCTCGCCATGCAGGGCGGCTGGGCGCTGGGCGGAGGCCAGTCCTTCAACCGCGCGACCCAGGCCCAGCGCCAGCCCGGCTCGACCTTCAAGCCCTTCGTCTACGCCGCCGCGCTCGACAACGGCATGACGCCCGCCTCGATCATCGTCGACGGTCCCTTCTGCGTCTATCAAGGGGGCGCGCTCGGCCAGAAATGCTTCCGCAACTTCGCGGGCGGCTATTCCGGTCCGCAGACCATGCGCTGGGGCCTCGAACAGTCGCGCAATCTGATGACGGTGCGCGCCGCTAACCAGGTCGGCATGGATCAGGTCGCGCGCATGTCGCGCCGCATGGGGATCGGCGAGATGGAGCCCTATCTCGCCAATTCGCTCGGCGCCGACGACACCACGGTCCTGCGCATGACCAACGCGTTCGCGATGCTTGCCAACCAGGGCCGCGAGCTGCGCCCGACCTTCATCGACTATGTCCAGGACCGGCACGGCCGGATCATCTATCGGGCCGACAATCGCTGCCGGCTGATGAACGATTGCAACGCCGCAGACTGGAACGGGAGGCCGATGCCTCGCCCGCCGCTGCGGACCCGCCAGCTGATGGATCCGATGACCGCCTTCCAGGTCGTCCACATGCTGACCGGCGTCGTCGAGCGCGGCACCGCCACCATCCTCCGCGGCCTGAACCGGCCGCTCTTCGGCAAGACGGGCACCTCGACCGGACCGACCAACGTCTGGTTCATCGGCGGCTCGGCCGACATCGTCGCCGGCGTCTATATGGGCTTCGATCAGCCTCGGCCGATGGGCGGCTACGCTCAAGGCGGCACCCTTGCCGCGCCGATCTTCCGCCAGTTCGCGCAAAAGGCGTTCGAAGGAATGCCGGTCGTTCCGTTCCGCGCGCCCGCCGGCATCAGGATGGTGCGGATCGACCGCCGCTCGGGCCAGCGGGTATTCGGGGCCTGGCCGACCAGCGATCCGCGCGCCTCGGTCATCTGGGAGGCTTTCCGCCCCGAAAGCGAGCCGCGCCGCACGATCCGCCGCGACGAAGCCGCGCCCGAGCCCCGCACCGCGTCCGCCTCCCGGCCGCGCCGGCCCCGCCCCCGCCCCGCTCCAGAGCCGAAGCAGGCGCCGAGCGACGATTTCTTGCAAAAGGAGGAGGGCATCTACTAGGCCGGAGCTTCGCCCCCAGTCGGAGTTCGAGATGCGCGCCGAAGCGCAAGCCTATGTCGATCAGATCAACGCCGCGCTCGGCTTGCTGCGCCGCTTCCTGGACTGGGACCGGGCGCTGCGGCGGCTCGACGAGCTCAATGCGCGCGTCGAGGACCAGTCGCTCTGGAACGACCCCAAGGCCGCGCAGGAGGTGATGCGCGAGCGCCGCCGCCTCGACGAGGCGATCGGCGCCACCCGCAAGATCGAGCGCGAGCTCGCCGATACGGCCGAGCTGATCGAAATGGCCGAGGCCGAGGGGGACGAGGCCCTCGTCGACGACGCCGTCGCCTCGCTCGCCGAGCTCGCCGAGCGGGCCGAGCAGGACAAGGTCAAGGCCCTGCTCGCTGGCGAGGCCGACGCCAACGACACCTATGTCGAGATCAATTCGGGCGCGGGCGGCACCGAGTCGAACGACTGGGCGGGCATGCTCCAGCGCATGTACACGCGCTGGGCCGAGCGCCGCGGCATGAAGGTCGAGCTGATCGACCATCATTCCGGCGAGCAGGCCGGCATCAAGTCGGCGACCCTGCTGCTCAAGGGCGAGAACGCCTACGGCTATGCCAAGACCGAGAGCGGCGTCCACCGGCTGGTCAGGATCAGCCCCTATGACAGCTCGGCGCGGCGCCATACCAGCTTCGCCTCGGTCTGGGTCTATCCGGTGGTCGACGACGACATCGATATCGAGGTCAATGAGAGCGAGCTTCGGATCGAGACCTTCCGCGCGTCCGGCGCGGGCGGCCAGCACATCAACACCACCGACTCGGCGGTGCGCATCACTCATCTGCCGAGCGGCATCGTCGTCCAGAGCCAGGCGCAGCGCTCCCAGCACAAGAACCGGGCCGAGGCCTACAGCCAGCTGCGGGCCAAGCTCTACGAGGCCGAGCTCCAGCGCCGGGAAGCGGCGGCCGACGCCCAGAATGCCGCCAAGACCGACATCGGCTGGGGCCACCAGATCCGTTCCTACGTCCTCCAGCCCTATCAGCTGGTGAAGGACCTTCGCACCGGAATCACCTCCACCGCCCCTGCCGACGTCCTCGACGGCGACCTCGACCGCTTCATGGCCGCCGCCTTGTCGCAGCGCGTCACAGGTGAGAAAGTCGAGGTCGACGATGTCGACTAGGACGCTGCCTCTCGCTCCCCTCCTCCTCCTCGCCGCCTGCGGCCGGGGCGGCGAGGAGCAGCGCAACAGCTTCCCCGAGCCCAACCGCCCCGTCGCCCCGATCGAATCCTCGAGCTATCTCAACGAGGATTCGCGCGACAGTGTCGGCGAGGCGGAGCGGGTGATGGAGCTCGCCGAGGTCCGCGCCGGCATGTACGTCGCCGACATCGGCGCCGGCGAGGGCTATTATACGGTTCGCCTGTCGCCTCTGGTCGGCGAGCGGGGCCGCGTCCTCGCCCAGGACGTCGTGCCCCAGACCATCCACGAGCTCGCCCGCCGCGTCCACCGCGAGCGCCTCGACAATGTCGCCCTGCGCGTCGGCCAGCCCAACAACCCGCTCCTCCCCGAAGCCTCGTTCGATCGCGTGCTGATGATCCACATGTACCATGAGATCCAGCGCCCGGCCGAGTTCCTCTGGCACCTTCGCACCTCGCTGAAACGCGACGGCCGCGTCGTCGTCGTCGACGCCGACCGCTCCACCGACCGCCACGGCACGCCGACCCGCCTCCTCGTCTGCGAGTTCAACGCGGTCGGCTACGAGCTCACCCGCTTCGAGCGGCTCGACAGCGAATCCTATTTCGCCCAGTTCGAGCCGCGCGGCCCCCAGCCCCAGCCCAGCGCAATTCCTCCCTGCGCGCTCTAGGGTCCTCCCCCGGCTTGCTGGGCGAGGATCTGCATTCCTAGATCAGCCCCATCGCTCTCAGGCTCGCCGTCTCCTCGCCGGCGAAGATGAGATGGTCGTGGAGCCTGATGCCGAGCCGCGCCGCAGTCTCCGCTAGCTCGCGCGTCGCCTCGACATCGTCCCAGCTCGGCTGCGCGTCGCCGCTCGGATGGTTGTGGGCGACGACGAGGCCGCGCGCTCCCAGCCTCAGGGCATCCTCGACGATCCTGCGCACCGGCAGGTCGATATGGCTCGGCCCCTCGGGCGGCAGCACGAGCAGCTCGATCAGCCGCCGCGCCTCGTCGAGATAGGCGACGGCGAGCGTCTCCACCTCGCCCGAAGCTTCGGCGAAGCAGGGGCGGAACAAGGCGGCGGCATCCTGGGCGGTCGCGACGATCACCATGACCGTCTGCCACCGATGCGCGCCAGGGGCCGCAGGGACTGCCTCGGAAACGGACTCCATAACGGAGGGATTGCCCGGCGCTTCCAAAGCGTCCCGGCTGCCGCCATAGAAGGGCCATGCAGGCTTTTCACGATCTCCTGCGGCGCATTCTCGAAGAGGGAGTGCCCCAGCACGACCGCACCGGCACCGGCACGCTTTCGGTCTTCGGCCACCAGATGCGCTTCGATCTGTCCCAGGGCTTCCCGCTCCTCACCACCAAGAAGCTCCACATCCGCTCGATCCTGATCGAGCTTCTCTGGTTCCTCCGCGGCGACACGAACATCGCCTGGCTCAAGCAGAACAAGGTGAGCATCTGGGACGAATGGGCGGACGAAGACGGCGATCTCGGCCCCGTCTACGGCAAGCAATGGCGCGATTGGGAAGGCCCGGGCGGCAGTCGCTTCGACCAGATTGCGGCGCTGATCGAGATGATCAACGCGAACCCGGGCTCGCGCCGGCAGATCGTCTCGGCCTGGAACCCGGCCGACGTGCCGAAAATGGCGCTTCCCCCCTGCCACCTCCTCTTCCAGACCTATGTCGCAAACGGGCGGCTGAGCCTCCAGCTCTACCAGAGGAGCGCCGACGTCTTCCTCGGCGTTCCTTTCAACATCGCCAGCTACGCCTTGCTCACCCACATGCTCGCCCAGCAATGCGGCCTCGAGCCCGGCACGTTCGTCTGGACCGGCGGCGATTGCCACCTCTACCTCAACCATCTCGAGCAGGCGCGCGAGCAGCTCAGCCGCGAGCCCCACCCACTGCCGAAGCTCAAGCTGCTGCGGCGGCCGGCGGCGATCGACGAATATCGGTACGAGGATTTCGAGATCAGGGGCTACGAGGCGCACCCCCACATCAAGGCCGAGGTCGCGGTTTGAGCAAGCCGGAGATCGTCCTCGTGGTCGCGCGGGCGGCGAATGGGGTGATCGGCAAGGATGGA
>DASVVQ010000025.1:0-104996 GCA_036386475.1 Allosphingosinicella sp.
GCCGGTGCGGCCGTCGAACAGGGTCACCTGGCCCGACTGGTCGAGCCCGGCCTTCTCAAGCATCGCCGACACGTCCGCCTCGCGGGCGCCGTCGAACACCGGGGTGCCCATCGGGACTCCGCCGACGAGGTTCGACGCCAGCTCGTGCAGTTCCTCGTCGCCGAGGGCATCGATCTGGGCGTCGTAATTCTCGCCGTAAATGTCCTTGAGCTTGTCCCGGATGCCCGCGGCGTCCTTGCCCTCGAAAGCCGCGCCGCGGTCGCGAATGCCTTCAAGCATCTCCGAGATCTGCTTGCCGAGGCCGCGGGCGGCCCAGCCGAGATGGGTCTCGAAAATCTGCCCGACATTCATCCGCGACGGAACGCCGAGCGGGTTGAGGACGATGTCGACCGGGGTCCCGTCCTCGAGGAACGGCATGTCCTCGTTGGGCAGGATGCGGCTGATGACGCCCTTGTTGCCGTGACGGCCGGCCATCTTGTCGCCGGGCTGAAGCTTGCGCTTAACCGCGACGAACACCTTGACCATCTTCAAGACGCCCGGCGGAAGCTCGTCGCCGCGCTCGAGCTTCTCGATGCGGTCCTCGAGCCGGCGGCGGATCACCGCCTCGGCCTCGTCATACTGGGCCTTCACGGCTTCGAGATCGCCCTGGACCTTGTCGTCCTTGACCGCGAACTTCCACCATTCGAAGCGCTCGACCTCTTCGAGGCCATCAAGGTCGATGACGCTTCCCTTCTTGAAGCCCTTGGGCGCCGCGGTGGCGGTCTGGCCGACCAGCATCTCGCGAAGGCGCGAGAAGGTGGCGCGCTTCAGGATCGAGCGCTCGTCGTCGGCGTCCTTCCTGAGGCGGTCCTTCTCCTCGGCCTGGATGGCGCGGGTACGGTCGTCGATGTCGATCCCGTGGCGGTTGAACACCCGGACCTCGACCACCGTGCCGGAAACGCCCGGCGGAAGGCGGAGCGAGGTGTCGCGAACGTCCGACGCCTTCTCTCCGAAGATGGCCCGGAGGAGCTTTTCCTCCGGAGTCATCGGAGATTCGCCCTTGGGAGTGATCTTGCCGCACAGGATGTCGCCCGGCTCCACTTCGGCGCCGATATAGACGATTCCCGCCTCGTCGAGGTTGCGGAGCGCCTCCTCGCCGACGTTGGGGATGTCCCGGGTGATGTCCTCCGGCCCGAGCTTGGTATCGCGGGCCATCACCTCGAACTCTTCGATGTGGATCGAGGTGAAGACGTCGTCCTTCACGATCCGCTCGGAGATGAGGATGGAATCCTCGAAATTGTAGCCATTCCAGGGCATGAACGCGACAAGCACGTTGCGGCCGAGGGCGAGCTCGCCCATGTCGGTCGAGGGACCGTCGGCGATGACGTCGCCCGCGTTGACCAGGTCGCCCACCTTCACCAGCGGACGCTGGTTGATGCAGGTATTCTGGTTGGAACGCTGGAACTTCATCAAAGTGTAGATGTCGACGCCCGACTTGCCGGCCTCGACGTCGCCGGTCGCCCGGACGACGATTCGGGCCGCGTCGACCTGGTCGACCACGCCCGTCCGGCGGGCGGCGATCGCCGCTCCCGAATCGCGCGCCACCGTCTCCTCCATTCCGGTGCCGACCAGCGGCGCCTCGGCCCGGATCAGCGGAACCGCCTGGCGCTGCATGTTCGATCCCATCAGGGCTCGGTTGGCGTCATCGTTCTCGAGGAACGGGATGAGCGAGGCCGCGACGGACACCAGCTGCTTGGGCGACACGTCCATCAGTGTGATCTGGTCGCGCGGCGCCATCAGGAATTCGCCGGCGCGGCGGGAAGAGACGATCTCCTCGCCGAAGCTCTTGTCTTCCATCAGCTCGGCGTTGGCCTGGGCGATCGTGTGCTTGGCCTCTTCCATAGCAGAGAGGTAGACGACGTCGTCGGTCACCTTGTTGTCGACGACCTTGCGGTACGGCGTCTCGATGAAGCCATATTTATTGACGCGGCTGAAGCTGGCGAGCGAGTTGATCAGGCCGATATTCGGCCCTTCCGGAGTCTCGATCGGGCAGATGCGGCCATAATGGGTCGGGTGGACGTCGCGGACTTCGAAGCCTGCGCGCTCGCGGGTAAGACCGCCCGGTCCAAGCGCCGACACGCGGCGCTTGTGGGTGACTTCCGACAGCGGATTGGTCTGATCCATGAACTGCGACAGCTGCGACGAGCCGAAGAATTCGCGAACCGCGGCAACTGCGGGCTTGGCGTTGATCAGGTCGTTCGGCATCACGGTCGACACGTCGACCGAAGACATGCGCTCCTTCACGGCGCGCTCCATGCGGAGCAGACCGACGCGATATTGGTTCTCCAGAAGCTCGCCGACGGAACGCACACGGCGGTTGCCGAGATTGTCGATATCGTCGATCTCGCCCTTGCCGTCCTTCAGGTCGACCAGGGTTTTGACGACCGCGATGATGTCCTCCTTGCGCAAGGTCGTCACCGTGTCCTCGACATCGAGGTCGAGGCGCATGTTGAGCTTGACGCGGCCGACCGCGGAGAGGTCGTAGCGCTCCGGATCGAAGAACAGGCCGGCGAAGAGCGCGTCGGCGGTCTCGCGCGTCGGCGGCTCGCCGGGGCGCATGACGCGGTAGATGTCGGAAAGGGCGTGGTCGCGGTCCTCGGCCTTGTCGGCCTTCAAGGTGTTGCGGATCCAGGGCCCCGTCGAGACATGGTCGATGTCGAGCAGCTCGATGCGGTCGATGCCGGCCTGGTCGAGGCGCTCGAGATTCTCGGCGGAGACCTCGTCGCCCGCCTCGATGTAGATTTCGCCGGTCTTGTCGTTGACGAGATCGAGCGCGCTGTAGCGGCCGAAAATCTCCTCGGTCGGGATGATCAGGTCCTTGAGGCCGTCCTTGGCCGCCTTGTTGGCGGCGCGCGGCGTGATCTTGGTGCCGGCGGCGAAGGCGACCTCGCCGGTCTCGGCGTTGACGACGTCGTACATCGGCTTCTGGCCGCGCCAGTTCTCGGAGACGTAGGGGATCTTCCAGCCGCCCGAGCCGCGCACGAAGACGACGCGGTTGTAGAAGGTGTTCAAAATCTCCTCGCTCGACATGTCGAGGGCGTGGAGGAGGGCGGTGACCGGGAGCTTGCGCTTCCTGTCGATGCGGACGTTGACGATGTCCTTGGCGTCGAACTCGAAATCGAGCCACGAGCCGCGATAGGGGATGACCCGCGCGGCGAAGAGATACTTGCCCGAGGCGTGGGTCTTGCCGCGGTCGTGGTCGAAGAGGACGCCGGGCGAGCGGTGCATCTGCGAGACGATGACGCGCTCGGTGCCGTTGATGATGAAGGTGCCGTTATGCGTCATGAGCGGCATGTCGCCCATGTAGACGTCCTGCTCCTTGATATCCAAAACCGAGCGGGTCTCGGTGTCGGGATCGACCTCGAAGACGATGAGGCGCAAAGTCACGCGCATCGGCGCCGCATAGGTCATGCCGCGCTGGCGGCACTCGTCGGTGTCGTACTTGGGATCCTCGAGCTCGTAATTGACGAAATCGAGCTCGGCGGTGCCGGCGAAATCGCGGATCGGGAAGACCGAGCGCAGGGTTTTCTCGAGGCCGGAGACGTAGGCATCCTGGGGCCGCGAGCGCAGGAACTGCTCGTAGCTCTCGCGCTGGACCTCGATCAGGTTCGGCATTTCCGAGACTTCGTGGATGTTGCCGAAAATCTTGCGGATGCGCTTGGACGCGGTGGACGTGCGGGTCTCGGTCGCCGTGGGAGCGGTGGTCGCCATGTCGGTTTTTTCTCGCCTTCGCCGTGATAGGGCGCGCTTCAAGACGCAAAAAGCCGCGTGTCTCCCGGTGGAGACCGCAGCTTCGCACGTCCGATAAGCCCCGACCGATCCATGCGTTGAACGCGCTGCGCGACGGCACGTCCTGTTCCGATGCGGCGGGGTGTGGGGGCTATTTAGGCGTGGGGAGCAGATCGGTCAAGGCGCGATCCAGGAGCACTGGCGCAGCTACGCTGCAAGCGCTAAGCAGTGGCGAGCGCAACGGGGGCCGATTTGATCAAGAACGTCACCATCAAGAACCTCACCGTTTTTGATAATGCACGCATCCGCCCGTCGCGTGGATTGAACGTGATCGTGGGAGAGAACGGCACCGGCAAGACGCACTTGCTCAAGCTGCTCTACTGCATAGTCTACACGCTTGGTCGAGATCGGAAGCCGGGCGCGGCGCAGCCCACTAAGGCGTCTCTTCAAGTAGCGCTCGCAGAGAAGCTGGTTAACGTATTTCGCCCCGACACGCTCGGGAGAATCGCACGGCGCCGCCAAGGTCGGGAGCGGTGCGATATCAAGGTCACATTTGACCAAAAAACTTCTAATGTTGCCTTCGGGTTTGCGACAAACAGCAAGTCTGAGGTTCAGCTCACTAGAGTTCCGGAGGAGTGGCTAAGAGGCTCTTCGGTTTATCTCCCAACACGCGAACTGCTGTCTATATTTCCGAACTTTGTGTCGATCTACGAGGGGCACTATCTAGAACTTGAGGAAACTTGGAGAGATTTAGCAATCCTACTTGGGGCACCCCTGAGCCGCGGTCCTAAAGAAGCATTGATACACGAGCTATTGCAACCACTTGAGCGGGCAATGGAAGGCTGGATTGTACTAGACCGTAGCGGCAGGTTTTATCTTCAAAATGCCAGTGGAAAGATGGAAATGCCACTGGTGGCCGAAGGCTTGCGGAAGCTCGGGATGGTTGCTCGCCTGGTCGCGACAGGCGCCCTCATAGGCAAAGGCTACTTATTCTGGGATGAGCCGGAATCGAACCTCAACCCGCGGTTGGTCGCTCAAGTCGCTAGAACAATCTTGGATCTCAGCAATAGCGGGATCCAGGTTTTCATCGCTACTCACAGCCTTTTTCTACTCCGAGAAATTGAATTGATACGGCTTGCGTCCGGCCCGGAATGTGATCTGCAGTTTTTTGGTCTCACGAAATGCGAAGGCTCAGTCGAGATTGAGCAATCGGACGACGTGGGGGATCTTCGCTGTATCGCCGCTCTAGAGGAGGAATTGAGTCAATCAGACCGATTTCTGGAAGCCCAGAATGATTAGCATCAGAGTTGATAGTCTCACGTTCGATTTTAACGACGACTGGGCAGCTACACAATATGACAAATGGTCGTTCTACCGTAATCGAATGTCACGCGTGGACGCGGGTATCAAGGCAGTCGACTTGCTCGCGATTTCGCCAACGCACGATCTATATCTTATTGAAGCTAAGGATTATCGGCTGCATAGAAGAATGAAGCCCAGCCGGATCGATCAGGAAGTGGCTCAAAAAGTGCTACATACCCTTGCAGCGATTCTTCCGGCGAGTGTCGCTCAAGGGTGCGATGAAGAGAGGGATTTTGCGCGTCGGGCGCTCTCGTGTCGTCGTTTGTTGGTTGTCTTGCACCTTGAGCAGCACAAAAAAGGGACCGTACGAGCACCGGTAATCGCGCTCCAGAATGTCCAACTTGGTCTCAGGCGGCGATTGCAGAAGGTAGTTGGGTCAAGGCCACTCGTCTCCACCATTGCAGGCATGCAGAATCTGGGCTGGAGTTGCCACTAACGACGTCTGCCGAGACTGGCGCCGCCGACATTGTACGCCGTTCTCCGCGCGATCCTCGAGTGTTTCAGTCCAAACAGCAAACCTCCCTCCCGCCATCGGCTGAAGTACGGCGGGTGCGGCCCGGCTGCTATCGGAATGCGGCGTCAACCGTGCCGCGAAGAAGACGAGAAGCGCCGCAATGCTCGTGGTGCTGCGCCGTTGCGTTGCAACGGTCGGGCTCTCGAGGACATCCTACCGCGAGCAACAGCTTTGGTCCTTTCTTGCAATCGCGGCGCGAGCCTTTAGGCTTAGCCGGCGCCAAGGAGCTCGGACATGTTTGCAGCCATCGGTATCGGCTTCGGCATCGGCCTCGCGGCGGTGATGGCATCAGCACAACCTGCGGCCCAGCCGCCGCCGCTCGACGAAGGCGCCGCCCAGGAAAGGTGCCTTGCCGAGGGGCAGAACATGGACATCGCGATCGCGTCGATCCCTCCGGCGCAGCGGCGACGGATCCTCTCCTGCCTTACCGGCGAGGCCGCGCGCCAGCTCAACGCCAGGACCCCTTTCCAGGTCCAGGACGGCGTCACCATGACGCGCGTCTCTGCCGAAGGACAGACCATGACCTACGAGCACCGCATCGACGTCGACGCTGCGGCCGTCGGCGCAAACGGGCGGGCGGCGATCGAGGCGGCGGTTCGCGCCAATGTCTGCGGCGCGCGGGACATGGTCCAGGCGATCGGCAACGGCGCCGCTTTTGCCTACGTCTTCGCCGACCGAGCCGGACAGCCGATCCACCGCTTCCTCATCGACCGCTGCTGAGTCGCGTCTGCGACGCGTGCCTGTTACGATTGAAACACCAAAACCGGCCGCACGACATCCGCCGGAATTAGGACGAGCCGATGTCCGCCCCACAGTGGGAGAGAAGGCATGAGGAAGCTCGGTACGGCCATGGAATTCGCTCTGGTCCTGGCGTTCGGCGCTACCCTGGCGGTGCGCGCCGTCGGGTCGCCCTTCGATCCGCCCGCGCCGCCGGCGCCGCTTCCTTCGTTCGAGCAGATCGAGGCGGCGGTCGTCGGCGCGGAAGCGCGTGCGGCCGAGGTCAACGGTCGCCGCTGAGCAGCGCATCCAGCGCGAGCGCGTCGGCGGTCGCGGCCGATGAGGCGGTGTTGTCGAACATGCACCAGGCCTCGCTCCCTTGCGCCTCGGCTGCCGCGATCGCCCCGGCATAGGCTGCGACCCGCTCCGCGCCGTAGGCCGAGCGGTACATGATCGGCGAGCCGTGCAGGCGCCAGTAGGCGAGACCGCCCCAACCGCCTGGAGCCGCCGCCGCCGGCACGACGGACGGGTCGGCGGCGACCCGCGCCACCTCCAGCCGCGCCAGTAGCGCGTCCGGCTCGTCCTCGAACCAGCTCGGGTGGCGCGGCTCGCAGGCGATGCGCGCCGGGCTCAGGGACTTGAGGTGCGACAGGAAGTCCTCGGCCAGCGGGGCGTCGAAAACGTGCTTTGGCGGAAGCTGGAGCAGCAGGACGCCGAGCTTTTCGCCGAGCGTCCCGGCTTCCTCCAGGAAGGTGGCGGCGAGCGCCTCGCAGTCCTTAAGCTTGCGTTCGTGGCTGATCGTCTTGGGCAGCTTGACGGCGAAGCGGAAATCCGCCGGCACGCTCGCAGCCCAGCGCGCCCAGATCGCGGCGCGGTGGGGCCGGTGGAACGAAGAATTGATCTCGACGCCGCGCAATATCGCGGCGTAGCGCTCGAGGGCGCTCCCTTCGGCCGGAAAGGCGTCCGCCGCCGCCGATGCGATGCTCCAGCCCGCGGTTCCGATGATCGATGCCATATCCGCGTAACGCGGAGCGCCGCTTCCGGGATGCGGCGCACGGAAAAAGGGCGGTCCCCGCCGGGAACCGCCCTCTCATCGCGTCCCACGCCTCGCGGCGTGCGCTTACTTGAGCTCGACGGTCGCGCCGGCTTCCTCGAGGCGCTTGCGAAGCTCTTCGGCCTCGGCCTTGGGGATGCCTTCCTTGATCGGCTTGGGCGCGCCTTCGACCAGCGCCTTGGCTTCGCCGAGGCCGAGCTGGGTGATCGCGCGCACTTCCTTGATCACGTTGATCTTCTTGCCGCCGTCATTGACGAGAATGACGTCGAACTCGGTCTTCTCCTCCTCGACCGGGGCCGCCGCGGCGGCGCCGCCGCCGCCGGCGACCGCGACCGCGGCTGCCGCCGACACGCCCCAGCGCTCTTCGAGCGCCTTGGCGAGGTCCGCCGCTTCGAGGACCGTCAGCTCGCTGAGCTGATCGACGATGGAATTGATGTCTGCCATGTTAAGTCTCCGGTTGATTGCGTCCCTGCGACGGCAGGGATCCAGTTCTCGGCTCCTGCCTGCGCAGGAGCACGCTCGGGTTTCAGTTACGCATTCTCTTTGGCGGCATAGGCGCCGATGACGCGCGCCAGCATCGCGCCCGGCTCGTTGATGGTCCGCGCGATCTTCGACGCCGGGGCCTGGATGAGGCCTATGATCGTCGCACGCAGTTCATCGAGAGACGGAAGCTCGGCGAGCGCCTTGACGCCGCTTGCATCGAGGAGCGTATCGCCCATCGCGCCGCCGACGATCTCGAACCGGTCGGTGGTCTTCGCGAAATCGACCGCGACCTTGGCGGCCGCGACCGGATCGGACGATGTGGCGAGCGCCGTCGGCCCGGTCAGCAGGTCGCTGATCGGGGCGTAGGTGGTGCCCTCGAGAGCAATCAAAGTGAGCGTGTTCTTGGTGACCCTGAAGGCCGCGCCGGCTTCGCGCATCCGATTCCTGAGCGCGGTGGATTGCTTCACCGTCAGGCCGAGATTGCGGGTGACGACCACCACGCTCGTCTCGTTGAACGTCTGCTTCAGCTGGGCGACCTGCTCGGCTTTTTGAGCTCGATCCATGCGTTCACACTCCTTGGGCTCCGCGGACCATCCGCAGAGCCGACTTAGCCGCACGCGCGGGTTGCCCCGCATGAGCGGCTTGAAAGTCCGATGGGGATCGAATCGACGGCCTGAAGCGATTGAAGCCTCGGCAGACCCGGCGCCGCACCGCACGCGCGCACCGGAAAAACTCTTCCCCGTCTAGGCCGGACGATTAAGAGGGCAGGGCCCTCACCGGCTGTCTCGGACGGACGCCGCGCGGGAGCGAGCCCCCGCGAGCGAAGCGGCGCCTATATGGGCAAGGGCGCGCCGAAGCAACCCAAAGCTGCGTCCTGCCTGTGAGCTTTGTCACAGACCGGACGGCTCGGCCTGTCCATGAAGCTCTCGACGCCCGCTACGGGTCGCCGCCAGTGGAGACCTTCATATGCGCGTCCATCTTCGCCGATTCTGTGCGGCTCTCGCTTTTTCTTCGCCGCTTGCCGCGGGCGCCGCGCATGCAGTGCCGTTCCGCTACGAGGGCGTGTGCGAGGCCTCGGCCGCCGTCGGGCTCGGCAGATCGCACTTCGCCGTCGCGTCGGACGAGACCAACCGGCTAACGATCTACCGGCGGGGCCAGGCCAGCCCGGTGCGGACCGTCACGGCGCCCGATGTGACTGACATCGAAGCGGCCGCGCGGATCGGCACCACGGTTTTCTGGCTCACGTCGCATTCGCTCAATCGGGACGGAGAGGACAAGCCGAAGCGCAAGCGTCTCTTCGCGATGTCTGTTCGGAGCGGCCCGACCCTCGTGCCTGCGGGCACGGTCTACTCCGACCTGCGCCGCGTGATCGCGCAGGCGCTCGGCCGCAACGAGGCCGAGCTGGCGCAAACGCTCAACATCGAAGGCATGGCCTCCACGCGGGCGCGGAACCTCGTCGTCGGGCTTCGCGCGCCGCTCGACCCCGATGGGCGGGCCATCGTCGTTCGGATCAGCCGCCCGTTCGCGCTCGTCGGCCTTCCCCAAGGCCATCGCTCCGAAACGGTGCCTCCAGTCTCGCTGCTCGATCTCGGCGGCCGCGGCATTCGCGCCATCGAGCGTATCGGGAGCGGAGCGCGTACCTTCCTTATCGTTGCTGGACCAGTCGCCGACGGCGGCCAGCCGGGTCCTGCCTTGTTCTGGTGGGACGGGCAGAACGCGGTGACGCCCGGGCCCGTGGCGCCGGACCTGGCAGGCATGACGCCCGAAGCGCTCTCCGCCAGGAGCTCGAGGCGGGTGCAGGTCCTCGGGGACAATGGCAGCGCCTGCAGCGACGAGGCCGACAACCCCCGCTGGTTCCCCAGCATCGACCTGCGCATCGGCTGAGCCACGCTCGATGACGGGCGGCCGGCCGGTCAGCCGGCAAAGGCGAGCTCGTAAACCTGGCGGTTCTTCGGATGGTCGAACGGGTCGCTGCCCGGATCCGTCTGGACGCCGGCGAAGACGTCCTCGCCCGCCAGCCAGGCCGCCTCCGCGTCGTCCCGTGACAGCGCCGCGCGCATCGCGGCGACGAACTCGTAGGAGGCGGCCGGATAGCCCGCGCGCTTCAGCGCGCCGGCCAGCGCGATCGCATAGCCGCGGCGCATGACGATGTGGAATTCGGGCGTCGGGATGTCGACCGGCGCCGCTCCCGGGCGGAAGGCCTCGGCGCAGAGCGCGGCGTCGAGCGAGACGGCGGTGCGGCAGGCGGCGGGCCGCGCTTCGTAGATGCGGCAGCGATTGTCGAGGAGCATCGGGCAGGGGGCCGCCATCGCCGCCCGCTCGGCCGGGGCGGCGATGCCGGTCGCCGTGAAAGCCGCCTCGACGCTCGCCTGTACCGCGGCGAGCGCGCGCGGCGCGATCGCGCGCTTGGCGATCAGCACTTCCGGCGCCTTGGCCGAGACCCAGGCGTGGCAGCAATGCGCGCAGCCCATCCGGCAGCCCAGCGCCTTCTTCGGCTCGAGGCGCCAGGCGGCCCTGAGATTTTCCTGGAAGAAGGCGGCGAGCGGCGCGATCGACCCCATCGCCCGCGCCGCCTCGAGGCGATCGTGGAGGAGCCGCATCAGCACCATGATCTGCGGTCCGTCGGGACGCGCCGCGTCGAGCCCGCGCGCCAGCGCCCGCTCGTCCTCTTTCGCCTGCCTGCGCCGGTCCGCTCGAATCATCGCCAAGCTATAGAGACTGCGCCTTGCTCGCGCACCCGCAGGAACCATCCGGCGCGAGCGATGTTCTCGGTCGTGCTGCGGCCATGGCGTTTTCCGATCGGCTGCGGACGGCGCTTCACCAATCCATCCGCGCGGGGACGCAGCTCATGCCCTTCTACCATTTCCACATCCGCGGCGGCGGCATCGATTTCGTGGACGAGGCCGGCGCCGACTGCCGCGACGACGTCCAGGCGCTCGCCCAGGCGCAATGGATCGCCCGCGAGACATTGCTCGACGCGATCGAGGAGCGCTCAGTCCCCCGCCGCGCCGCCGTCGAGGTCAAGGACCGCGCCGGGCGCAGCCTCTTTCTCGTGCCGATCGCCTTGGCGCTGCCTGCGCCCACCGTCGCCGACCTCGCCCGCTGCGCCGGCGCCGCCCGGCGGAGCGTCTAGAAAAAAGACCGGAGCGTCGCCGCCCCGGCCCTCGTTCTCCCGTGAGATCGCCAACCGTTTAGGCCGAAGCGACTTCCGCGACGTCGATCTTGAGGCCCGGGCCCATCGATGAGCTGACCGCGACCTTGCGGACGTACTTGCCCTTGGCGCCGGTCGGCTTGGCCTTGACGATGGCGTCGACGAAGGCGTCGAAATTGCGCCTGAGGTCCTCGTTCGAGAAGCTGGCCTTGCCGATCCCGCTATGGATGATCCCGGCCTTCTCGACGCGGAACTCGACCTGTCCGCCCTTGGCCGCCTTGACCGCCTCGGTGACGTTGGGCGTGACCGTGCCGAGCTTCGGGTTCGGCATCAGCCCCTTGGGGCCGAGCACCTTGCCGAGCCGGCCCACGATGCCCATCATGTCGGGCGTCGCGATGACGCGGTCGAAGTTGATCGTGCCGCTCTGGATCGTCTCCATCAGGTCCTCGGCCCCGACCACGTCCGCGCCCGCCGCCGTCGCCTCGTCGGCCTTGCCGCCGCGCGCGAACACGGCGACGCGGACGTCCTTGCCGGTGCCGGCGGGGAGGGTGACGACGCCGCGGACCATCTGGTCGGCGTGGCGCGGATCGACGCCGAGATTGAGGGCGACCTCGATCGTCTCGTCGAACTTCGCCCTGGCATTGTCCTTGAGGACCTGGATGGCCTCGTCGACGCCGTAGAGACGCTGCGTGTCGACCGCTTCGGCGAGGGCTTTGCGGCGCTTGGTGAGCTTTGCCATGTCCTTAGCCCTCCACCACGTCGAGGCCCATCGCGCGGGCGGAACCTTCGATGATCTTCGTCGCCTGATCGAGATCGTTGGCGTTGAGATCCTTCATCTTCGCCTCCGCGATCTCGCGCAGCTGCGAGCGCTTGACGCGCCCCGCGACCTGCTTGCCGGGCTCCTTCGAGCCCGAGCCGATCTTGGCGGCCTTCTTGAGGAAGTAGGAGGCCGGCGGCGTCTTCATCTCGAAGGAGAAGCTGCGGTCCGCATAGACGGTGATCACCGTCGGGATCGGCATCCCCTTTTCCATGTCGCCGGTCTGGGCGTTGAAGGCCTTGCAGAACTCCATGATGTTGACGCCGCGCTGGCCCAGAGCCGGGCCGATCGGCGGCGACGGATTGGCGGCGCCGGCGGGCACCTGGAGCTTGACGTAGCCGGTAATCTTCTTGGCCATGTTCGTTCACTCTGTTGCTGGGCGCGCCCCGCGCGAGGCGTGGGGAGGCCCGGTTCAAGTCTAGCGGTCCAGACGGACGCCGCTCAGGACGTCCTCCCGCAAGTTTCCAGCCGAAGCGTTGGAAGCCGGGGCCCATAGCGCAACCGCCACGCCCGCGCCACCCCCTTGTCGACGACGCACAAGCGACTCACCGGAACCAGAAGGTCTCGGCGTCCGCTTCCTCCATGCCGGGATAGTAGATTTCGCCGCGCCTTGAGAGCTGGGCGGCGCCAACGTGAAAGGCGACGGCCCGGCCCGGCGAGGCCAGGCCGCGATAGACGACCAGCTCCAGGTCGGAGCTGTCGCGCGAGCAGAGCCCGGCAATCCGGTAGGCCGCGCCTTGAGTCGAGAGGTCCCTTGCGAGCAAGGCGGCGGCCGGGCCGCGGAAGGGCCGACGATTGACGGTGATCCGAACCGGCGAACCAAGCGGATAGGCTGCGCCGTAGCCGATCACCCGATAAGTCGCGCTGCCGCAGGTCAGGCTGACCGACTGCTGCCACGGATTCGCCGGACGCGGCTCGCGAGTGATCGGAAGGCGCGGGATGTCCTGCGGCGCACCAAGCAGCATTGCGAGTAGGATGGAGTTCATTCGGTCGCTCCTGTTAAGACTTCCACGCGCGCCGTCTCGACGTCCTAGCGGAACCAATATTGCTCCTCGTCGATCGGCTCGAGGCCGGTATATTCGAGGATACGGCCGCGGCGGTGCGGCGCACTGGCCATTTGGGGGGCTTTGTCGTCGCCATGCGGCGCCGGGCCCGAGATCTTTGAATTACCCGTTGCGGCATCTTCTTGACAGCCACAGAAAGAACCATTTCCGGGCGTACTTCCGGCCCTTAGGAACGGAACGCGTATAGCGTGACCCGGCGGCTCCGCGGTCGGCTCCGAGCTCGTTGCCGGCGGCGATGCTAGCCGTGTTGCCTCACCGGAACCAAAAGGTTCGCTCGGTGGCCGGTTGAAGCTCATTATACCGCTCGATCCGGCCGCGCCTGATGGTCGCGCTTCCTGCCGAATAACGCATCTCCCCCGGCTGCCGCTCGGCTGGGTAGGTCATTTCGCCCAGATAGAAGCGCAGCCAGATCCCGCCGCGGTCCGGAAGGCACTGCCCGCTCAGGCGATAGGCCGCGTTCTGATTCGAAAGGTTGCGGCGGAGCGCCTGCGCCGCCTCGCCCTGAATTGGGCGGCCATTCCACTCGACGACGGGCCCCGCGGAGCGGTTCGGCAGATGCGGGCCGTAGCCGCGGATTCGCAGCCTGTCGCGGCCGCAGCGGACCTCGAAGCTCTGCACCCAGGCATCGGGCAAGGTGGGCTCACGCACGTTCAACATTTGCGTGCCCGTTAGCCCAGCGATGAACAGGGCCGCGAGCGGCTCAGCGAACATCATTGAAGCGCGCACTGCTCGTTGGTGTGTTGGATAGCGCTAGCGACATTGTTAATTTCGGCGAGCGAGAAGCCAGCCGGCGCCGCGGTCACGCACGGCGTTTCCTTTGCGGGGTCCATATACTCTACGGGGCCGCCTCCGGAGCCGCCGATCGTGGGGTGGGGCTCCATGCCGGAACCTTCCTCCAAATAGGCGAGCGAGCCCCCGCCGCCCGAGTCGATTACGATCGATTGCCTCGTCCCGGTGACATAGATCGTCTTTTCTTCCGTAGCGATTCCACCGCTGACCAGGGCAATCTCGGCGTCCGTCAGCTCCTGGATCGCTTCCTCGCCATTGGTCATGAGATATCTCCATGTTTGAATCCGGGTCGCCAACTTAAACTGTTGGTGACCGGCCAGAGATATTTACATTATCACTGAGGTGTGCGTTCTTACATCGAAGAAAGAACCATTGTGGACTTGCTTAACTGAACGTGATTGAGCGACACCTCGCGCCCGTTCCGTTGCCGGAGAATGAAGGCATGCTCGCCTAGCGCCGCGGGCTCCGGCAGCGGGCGCGGATGGCGCGGCGGGCGGCGCGGAGATCGGCGGCGGGGGCGGACAGCTGGGCGTGGCCGCCGGTGATCTCTTCGCGGACGATCGGCGCCGACAGGACCCGGCCGTCGAGCGCGATATGGAGGGGGCGGCCGACGCTCGCGCCGGTTTCGCGCGCGAGGAGCTGCTGCGCGCCGGGGCGCAGGCGGAGGACGAGCGTATTCTCGCTGCCGTCGTTCGGGTCCGATACGATGCGGGCGGCGGCGACGGTCTCGCGGCAGAGCTGGAGCGAGCCGATCCAGAGGCCGCGCTCCGAAGCAGCCGCGCCCGGGGAAGCCAGTGTCAGCGCTAGCGGCAGGAGGGCGGGCATTGCGGTCACGGCGGGTCTCCTCGCCGCGAGCTTCTCATATCGTGGGACGAAGCGAAAGCCCGTACGCCGGGCCGGTCCTGATGCGGCACAGGCGCCGAGATCGAAGCGCGTCTGGCAGGAGATTTCGTTGCGGACGAGAACGCAGCGCAGGCCCGACCAGATCACGGCGAGGATGCACAGGAACAGGAGCGGGATCAGGATCTTGAGGTCGAGCGAGAGTTCGGCCCAGTGGCCGAGGACGACGCGGCGCCCGCGCACGCGGGCGTGGCCCTAGGCGGTCTGGAGGTAGACCATGATCGCCGCCGCGATCGGCAGGCCCGACAGGCCGAGGAGGGCAAGGCCGAGCCGCCATTCCTGGTCGGGCTCCAGATAATGGCGCTTCGTCAGCAAAAGGCCGTCCGCGCTGCGCTCGGCGCCGAGGATCCCGCGCGTCACCCTTCGGCCGAGCGCCTTGCGCACGCCCGCCTCAGATCAGCCCGGCCAGCGGGCTGGACGGGTCGGCGTAGCGCCTCTTCCCCATCCGCCCGGCGCGGTAGGCGAGGCGGCCGGCCTCGACCGCCGCCTTCATCGCCCGCGCCATCATGACCGGGTCCTTGGCCTCGGCGATGGCGGTGTTCATGAGGACGCCGTCGCAGCCCAGCTCCATCGCCACCGCCGCGTCCGATGCGGTGCCGACGCCGGCATCGACCAGCACCGGCACCTTCGCGCCCTCGACGATGAGGCGGATCGTCACCCGGTTCTGGATGCCGAGGCCCGAGCCGATCGGCGCGCCCAGAGGCATGATCGCGACGGCGCCGGCCTCTTCGAGCTGCTTCGCCGCGATCGGATCGTCGACGCAATAGACCATCGGCTCGAAGCCTTCCTTGACCAAAGTCTCGGTCGCGCGGAGCGTCTCGCGCATGTCGGGATAGAGGGTCTTCGCCTCGCCCAGCACCTCGAGCTTGACCAGCGTCCAGCCGCCCGCTTCCCGCGCCAGCCGCAACGTGCGGACCGCCTCCTCGGCGGTGAAGCAGCCGGCCGTGTTCGGCAGATAGGTGTAGGCCTTCGGGTCGATATGGTCGGTCAGCATCGGCTGGCCCGGATCGGCGATGTTGACGCGGCGGACGGCGACGGTGACGATCTCGGCGCCCGAAGCCTCGAGCGCCGCCGCATTCTGCTCGAAGCTCTTATACTTGCCGGTGCCGACGATCAGCCGCGAGCGGAAGCTGCGGCCCGCGACGGTCCAGGCGTCGTCCACGCTTGCGTCTCCGCGCGCCACCTTCACCCCCCGCCCACGAACGTGACGATCTCGAAATCGTCCCCGTCCTCGATCCTGATGTCGGCCAGGGTCGAGCGCGGCACGATCGCGAGGTTGCGCTCGACCGCGACCCGCGCCGGATCGAGCCCGAGCTCGAGCGCGAGCGCGGCGACGCTGATCCCGGTCGGCACCCGCCGGTGCGCGCCGTTCACGCGGATCGAAATCGTGTCGTCCATCCCGCTTTGCGCTCCCATGTCCGCCAGCATATAGGGCGTGCGCATGGCGGCGCTACCGGTGATCTTCGTCCTCAACGGGCCCAACCTCAACCTGCTGGGGACGCGCCAGCCGGAGGTCTACGGCTCCGACACGCTCGACGACATCGCCGCGCGGCTCGAGGACCGGGCGCGCGAGCTGGGGGTCGCTCTCGATCTCAGGCAGTCCAACCATGAGGGGCATTTGATCGATTGGCTGCACGAGGCGCAGGCGCGCGGCGTCAAGGCCGTGATCCTCAATGCAGGCGGGTTCACGCACAATTCGGTGGCGCTCCACGATGCGGTCCAGGCGATCGCCGTGCCCGTGATCGAGGTTCATCTCTCCAACCCGCAGGCGCGCGAGAGCTTCCGGCGGCGGAGCCTGATCGCGGCCGCGGCGAAGGGAACGATCGCCGGCTTCGGCGCGCTCGGCTATGAGCTTGCTCTGGACGCGGCCGCCCGTCTCTGAGTAAGGCCCGCGGCGAGGCCGCCCGTCCGCGCATGGCGTCGACGGGTTCCCAACAGGGGAAAGACGAATGACCGAAGAAGCCGATGGTGCGGGCGGGGGCATGAGGGTCGATGCCGATCTCGTCCGCCAGCTCGCCGAGCTGCTGAGCGAGAACGAGCTCACCGAGATCGAAGTCGAGGACGGCGATCGGCGCATCGTCGTCAAGCGCCAGGTGACCGTGCAGCAGGTCGCCCACGCCGTCGCGGCGCCGCCGCCGCCGTCTTCCGCCGCCGCTCCCGCCGCGCCGCCGCCGCCGGCCGCCCCGGCCGCGGACGTGCCGCCCGCGGCGCATCCCGGCGCGGTCAAGTCGCCGATGGTGGGCACCGTCTATCTCTCGGGCGAGCCCGGGGCGCGACCGTTCGTCGCGCCCGGCGGGCCGGTCAGCGAAGGCGACACGCTCGTCATCATCGAGGCGATGAAGGTGATGAACCCGATCACCGCGCCGCGCAGCGGCACCGTGACCCAGGTCCTCGTCCAGGACGGCCAGCCCGTCGAGTTCGACCAGCCTTTGGTGATCATCGAATAATGAAGATCCAGAAGGTCCTGATCGCCAATCGCGGCGAGATCGCGCTCCGCATCCACCGCGCCTGCCACGAAATGGGGATCAAGACCGTCGCCGTCCATTCGACGGCGGATACCGAGGCGATGCACGTCCGCCTCGCCGACGAGGCGATCTGCATCGGCCCGCCGCCCGTGGCCGATTCCTACCTCAACATCCCCAACATCATCTCCGCGGCCGAGCTCAGCCACGCCGACGCGATCCATCCCGGCTACGGCTTCCTGTCGGAGAATGCCCGCTTCGCCGAGATCGTCGAGCTCCACAACATCGTCTGGATCGGCCCCAAGCCCGAGCATATCCGGATCATGGGCGACAAGATCGAGGCCAAGCGCACCGCCGCCAAGCTCGGTCTGCCGCTCGTCCCGGGCTCGGACGGACCCGTCGAGGGTTTCGACGAGGCGCGGCAGATCGCCGCCGAAGCCGGCTATCCCGTGATCATCAAGGCGGCCTCCGGCGGCGGCGGCCGCGGCATGAAGGTGGTGCGCTCCGAGGACGAACTCGAAAGCCAGATGATGCAGGCGCGCTCGGAGGCGAAGAACGCGTTCGGCGACGAGACCGTCTATCTCGAAAAGTATCTCGGCGATCCCCGTCATATCGAGTTCCAGGTGTTCGGCGACGGAGAAGGGCACGCCGTCCATCTCGGCGAGCGCGACTGCTCGCTGCAGCGCCGCCACCAGAAGGTGCTGGAGGAAGCGCCGTCGCCGGTCATCTCGGCCGAGCAGCGCGATCGCATGGGCGGCATCGTCGCCAAGGCGATGTCCGACATGGGCTATCGCGGCGCCGGCACGATCGAGTTTCTCTACGAGAACGAGGAATTCTACTTCATCGAGATGAACACGCGGCTCCAGGTCGAGCATCCGGTGACAGAGATGATCACCGGCCTCGATCTCGTACGCGAGCAGATCCGCGTCGCCGCCGGCGAGGGCCTGTCCTGCCGCCAGGAGGACATCCATCTGCGCGGCCATGCGATCGAGTGCCGCATCAATGCCGAGGACCCGAAGACGTTCGCGCCCTCGCCCGGCCTGGTGAAGAATTACGTCGCCCCCGGCGGCATGCACGTGCGCGTCGATTCCGGCCTCTACGCCGGCTACAAGGTGCCGCCATATTACGATTCGATGATCGCCAAGCTGATCGTCTACGGCACCACCCGCGAACGCTGCATCATGCGCCTCAAGCGCGCGCTCGAGGAGTTCGTCGTCGAAGGCATGAAGACGACCATCCCGCTCCACCAGAAGCTGATCGACGACCCCGAATTCCGCGAAGGCGCCTACACGATCAAGTGGCTGGAGGAGTGGCTGGCGCGGGAGGATTGACGGAGCAGGACGGGCGCGCTTTTCGCGACGGCAGATCTGAACCGGCCAGTTGTCGGGCTCTTGTCGGGATCCCGCGCAGGTCGTGCTACGGTGCACCGCATGAAGATGTGGAGAGCCCTGGGCCCCGTTTGGCTCCTGCTCGCGCTGCTCGTTTCGGGTCCGGACGCAGACGCCCGCGAGAGGACCGCTCAAAGCCCGGAAGACCGCTTCGATTGCGGGCTGATGCGAGGCCTCCAGTGCCGGGCGGAGTCCCGCGCCGAGCTGCTCGCGCTTTACGGCCTGCCCACGGCCGAGAGCAGGCTCGCCGCCGGCAGCGCCATGTATCGCGTCTTTATCTTCGACGGCTGGATGAACCACCATGTCGCGATTACCGTGGAGCGCAGCCCCGGCTCGCCGCCGACGCTCACCCTGCAGGCACCGCCGGGCCTCGACCCGCAGGGCTCCGGCCGGCAAGTGATTGCGCCTCTGTCGGTACCGCTTTCGGTCGAGAATTGGTACGCCGTGCGCCGCCTAGGGAGCTTCTTCGAGAGAACGATGGTTCCGCAGCCGATTGAGCCCGGGACGATTCGAATCTGCAGTGGGCACGGGCCGATCTACTTCGTGGAAAGCACGGACCCCGAGGCGCACGAGGAGCGGCGCCTGCGCAGGAGCGGGCTCGGCGCCTGTCAGGAAGGCCTCGCGGACTCGTTCGCGATTGAGGTGGCGCTTATGGCGGCGGACCTCATTCCGGCCTGCGCGGTGCTCGATGAAGAGTCGTTTACGTTCACCCCGGACCATCTTCGCGCATGCGCCACGCTGTCCGGAGACACGCTGGCCGCCGCCGAAGTCTACAATCTGATGCGCCCGCTCCTGGCCGACGAGCACGAGCGGCCGTCGGCGGACCAGCTCGAATCGCTGTTGGGAGGTGCGGAGATCGGCGGCTCCGGCGCCGGCGAGGGAGTCAGGCCCGAGCAGGCTTGGCTGGGGGCCTTCGCAGGAGAGGCGCGCACCGAGTTTGTTGTCGAGCGCGTGTACGCCAGGGACGCAGGCCATGTCATCGTGGACGGCATCCTACGGCGGCGACACCGGCTGGAGACACCGGAGGATCCTCCTCGCTACCGAGTCGAGGAGGCGCCAGTGCAGATCGTTTGGGTGCGCGCATGGAGGGCCGACTTCGAGATAGAGGGGCTGACGATCCGCGCCTATGCGCCCGCCCCGGACCGATGCAATTCGTCGGACCGCAGCCGGCGAGCGGTCGACTGTTGAACGCCATAATTGCCGCCCTCCGCCGCCGCGTCACTCCGGCACCGCGTGGACCGAGATTAGCCGATCGACGATGACCTCATGTTCATAGGGGCCGTAGCCGTAGGTCCCGGGAAACATGGTGCGGCGCCCTTCGAACTCGATCAGGTAATATCGTTCGCCGGCAAGCCTTGAAAGACGGGTTCTCTCGAAGGTGAGCCAATAGGCCGGCTCCGGCCCGGGAATGCTGATGCGGTCCGGCCAGAAAAGCGATACCTCGAACCGGTTGAACCAGATGCCGCGGAAGCGCTGCCGGGGAAGCATGCGCACGCACCGGTCCGTCGGCAGCGAGGAGGTCACCCAATGGCCGCGATCGAGGCCGGTTCGCGAGCAGGGAGCTTCCCCCGGAGAGCGGATGCTCCGCGCCCGCTGCCTGTCCACTTCATGCAGATAGGCTTCAGGGGGAGTAGGCCGCGGCGCCGCGTCCGAGCCGGAAACTGGCGGGAGGAAGGTCGCGATGCGGCCGACCGCCTGCTGGTACGGCGCGCAACACAGAAGAAAAGCGATGGACAGCTTGCGAGGCGCGTCACGCCGCCGCTGAAGGCCACTCACCCTCCTGTAGATCGTGCCGGCAAGGATCAGGACAGTCCTGCGCATCGCCAGCTCGACAGCCATTTCGCCGCGATCCTTCTGCCCCCGCGGTCGACCAGGCTATCAGTCGCAAGGTCGTCTTTCCATCCATAGCCGGCATCTCTAAGAATTTCGGCCGGGCGGCCGCTTGCCACCTGTGGGGCATGGCGGGTCCGTCTTCCGCAAGCGTCGGTTATCCACCCCATTGCGGACATCGGCGCGCCAGGTGAAAGGGGTCGCCCGGAGATCTCATGACCGAAGCTGACCAATGGTCCCAGCTTACTGATGCGGAGGGTCGACCATACGACCCGCGGCCGGCACTCGAAGCAGTCCGCACTGGGGACGCTGATGCCGGGTTCGCCGAGTTATGGGAGCGGCTCCACCACCAGGATGATCTCGGGACTGCGGCATATGGGGCTGCTCCGGAACTGCTCGACCTGATGCGGAGTGCGGCTAGGCCTGACTGGAGAGCCTATGCGCTGATCGCCACCGTGGACGAGCTGCGACACAAGCAGGGCAATCCATCCATTCCGGAGTGGCTGACCCACCATTATCTGACGGCCCTAAATGGCGCTGTCGATACGGCGCTCGGACATCTTCGACACACTGACGAAGACTTGGCTGTCAGGAGCATCCTGGCGGTGCTTGCTCATGCCAAAGGTCAGCGCACCTTGGGTTCCATCGCTCTGTGGACTGAGGATGAGAGGAAGGAAGCGCTCGGCGAGCCCTAGCTAAATGTCCGCTTTTGACCCGTTGCGGACATTCGCTCATGAGATGGTTCGTTAGATCTTACCGCGTCGGGAGGCTTGCAAGGAATGCCAGGACAGCCGCATTGAACTGCTCCGGCTGCTCCATGTTCGGGAAGTGGCCACACCTCTCGAGAACAACCAGCCTTCCGTGGGGAAGTGCTCGGGCGAAGTCCTCACCCCAACCTAGCGGCGTGACGGTGTCGTCTCGGCACCAGGGGAAGAGGGCCGGCACTGTAATGCGAGCCAATTCGTCGACACTATAGGGCGCGCGATGATCGGCAAGGTGCCGTTGGATGACGTAGCCGTCATTCGCACGTAAGCGGTACTCGAACCTAGCCCGCACCACCTCCTCGGTGACGAGACTGTCGTCATAGAAATTGTCCAGAAGGTAATTTCGCGTTCCGGCGAGGCTGGGGCCATACGGCCCGCTCGGCCGTGCCGCCCCGGCATGCTCGCCCGGGCCGCTGTTCGACGCAGCGACGATGATGCCGCTGACGAGCCGTGGGTGATCCAATGCCATCTGCACCGATAACGCGCCCCCCATACCCGCCCCGCCAAACACGGCTCGTCCGAGGTGCCGCCGACGCACGAACTCGGCAATGGTGTCGGTCCACGTGTCCATCTTGTAGTCGAGCATCGGCTTGTCCGAGCGCCCGTGGCCAAGCGGATCGACGGCAATCACATGATAGCGAGCGCCGAGTTCGCCGACATTGCTTGCCCAGGCGTTGGAGTCCCATGCCAGATGGGGGATCAATATGAGGGTCGGGCCGCGGCCTCGATGCCGCGCGCCATACTCATAATAGGCCATTCGCTGGCCAAACACCTGCTCGAAGCGTGGTTCCTGCCCCAAGGTGCCTAACAAGGGCTGGCGATGACGGGTCGACTCTCGTGCGTGCGCCGGTCCCCACGTCAGCGTGGCTACGACGAGTGCGGTGAGAACGATTTTCATCGTGGACCCGGACGATTCTTGTCGCAGCAGCTTACCGGTCACATGCTATGCTGTCGACGACCAAGGCGATGATCGGCGGCAAAGAGGTGACGGCAGGGTTGCGCAATCTGTGGACCCGGGCGCCCCGACCGGCGACCATCGCTGCGAGCTCATCGTTGAGGGCGCAGAAGCGGCGCCTCTACCGCCGTCGGTTCTTCCGAGACCGTCGCCGCGAAGCGCAAGAGCGAAGGGCTGTACATTCGCTAAAGTTCTAGTAATCTCCGCGTCTTAGCAGATTGGAGCCGCCGCTCGGGCGCGCGGATATCAGGTTCATGCCGAATTTCTCGATTCGGGCCGCAGCGACGGCTCTCCTTGCGCTCGCCGCGATGCACCAGGCGCACGCCCAGCCGGCGCCGGCGCCGCAGCCCGCCGCGCGCTGGCATCTCGACGGCTCGACCGACCGCTGCCTGCTCTCGCGGCGGCTCGAAGGAACCCCGGTTCCGGCGACCTTCATCTTGCGCACCATTCCCGGCTCCGGCCGCTACGACGTCATCCTCGCCGCGCCCGATCTGTCCGCCGACGTCCGCCGTCCGGGCCGGCCGGCGGTGCTGGAGCTGGCGCCCGGAGGGGAGGCGCATCGGGGGACCGGCCGGGCCGTGGACCTGCCCGGCGCGCTCGGCCGCGGCGTCGCGTTCGGGCCGCTTTCCGCAGCTTTCGCCGCCGAGCTCGGCCGCGCGTCGAGCCTTCGCCTCGCCGACGGCGAGGGCCGGGCGCTCGGCAGCTGGACGATCCCGCTGGCCGGCCGCGCCGCCGAGGCCATGGCCTATTGCGAAGCCGAGAAGCAGGTCGAGTGGGGTGCCGATCCGGCCGGCTTCGAACCCGGTGCGACTCCGCCGCGGCCGGCCGGAGATCCGGCCGACTGGCTCGGCGCGCGCGATTTCGGCCTGGCCACATCGCTGACGCCGGCCGCCTACTCCGCCGTCTTCCGGCTCGTCCTCGACGAGCGCGGCCGCGCGACCGATTGCCGGCTCCTGGAATCGGCCGGCAACGTCGATCTCGCCGGCGCCTGCCGCGGCCTGGCGAGCCGCGCCCGCTACGAACCGGCGCGGGATCCGCGCGGCATCGCCGTGCGATCGGTCGCCATCCACATCGTCAGCGTCCGCATGGAGCTCGACATCGTCCTCCCTCCCCGCTGAGGTCCCGGCCTCCGCGGGACGACCCATTCGGCCCCGCGCGCTGAAACAATCGAAACCAAGTTTCCCGTCCCGCGAAACAGGGCTGTTGCCCGCCCCTACTAGCCGGGTCCCGTAAGCGACCGGGCCGGGGCGACGCGCTCCCGGCGATGCGCGCGGCGCTGCACCGCAACCCAAAGGAGCAGACGACATGTGCAGCACGAACGGGCTCATCGCCCAACTCGACCAGCCGGCGGCCGCCGCCGCCGATCCCGCCGAAACCGCCTTCGCCGAAACCCTGCTCGGCACGGTCCGCAATGCCGCCACGGCCCTGATGATCTCGCTCGGCCACCGCACCCATCTCTTCGAGGCGATGAAGCAAGGCCCGGCGACGAGTTCGGAGCTTGCCGAGCGGGCCGGCCTCGACGAGCGTTACGTGCGCGAATGGCTCGGCGCGATGGCGACGTCCGGGATTGCCACGCTCGATCGCGCGAGCGGCCGCTACGCGCTTCCCGGCGCCCACGCCGCCTTCCTCGGGCGGGACGCGGCGAACGGCAACATGGCGGCGATGTTCCAGTTCATCGCCGTGATGGGCTCGGTCGAGAGCCGGATCGTCGAATGCTTCCGCAGCGGCGGCGGCGTCCCCTACGAGGCCTTCGACCGCTTCCACGAAGTGATGGCCGAAGAGAGCGCGCAGACCACGGTCGCCGCGCTCGAGGACGCCATCGTGCCTCTCGTCCCGGGTCTCGCCCCCCGGCTCGAGCAGGGCATTGCGGTCGCGGACATCGGCTGCGGGCAGGGCAAAGCGCTCAATCGCCTCGCGGCGCTCTATCCCCGAAGCCGTTTCACCGGCTTCGATCTGTGCGCGGAAACGGTCGCCTCGGCGCGCGCCGAAGCCGCCGCGCTCGGCCTCGCCAACGTCGAGTTCCAGCAGCGCGACGCGACGCATCTTCCCGCCGGTGAAGGCTTCGACCTCATTTTCACCTTCGATGCGGTCCACGACCAGGCGCATCCCGCTGCCGTGCTCGCCAACATCCGCCGGCTGCTGAGGCCCGGCGGCGTCTATCTGATGCAGGACATCGACAGCCGCAGCCATGTCGCCGACAATCTCGATCGGCCACTCGCGCCCTTCATCTACGCGATCAGCTGCATGCACTGCATGACGGTCAGCCTGGCCCAGGGCGGCGCCGGCCTCGGCGCGGCGTGGGGTGAGGAGCTCGCTTTGGCCATGCTCAAGGACGCCGGCTTCGCCTCGGTCGAGACCCACCGGCTCGAGCACGACATCATGAACCTCTATTTCGTGTGCCGGGCCGGCTGAGCGCCAGGCTTGCGGCTTGCGTTGCGGGTGCGCGCGGGCGGGATTGAAACAATCGAAACATGTTTCCCGCCCGCGCGACATCCAGCTGTTGCACGAACCTCCTAATCCACGCCCATCGACAGCGATCGGATGAGGGAGACGACAGATGCGCAGAAACGGACAGACCAGGGAGCGCTTCCGGCTCGAGGCCGGCATGGGCGGCATCGTCATGGTGACGCTGGTGCTGCTGGTGGCGCAGCTCCAGCTCGACACCGCCGCTTTGCTGTTCGCCTGAAGAGGAAGGCCATGCGATGACTCGCGACGCAGCACTCTTCCGCGACAAGCCCTGCGTCCTCCACGGCGAGGAGGCGCGCTGGTTCGCCCACCGCCTCTTCGGCCGGTCCGGGGGCGGCGCGGCGCCGGCGCCGGCGGCGGGCTGGCGCGCACCACCGCCGCCGCCTAAAGAGGCGGCATGAAGGCCACGATCTATCACAATCCCAATTGCGGCACGTCCCGCAAGACGCTCGCGATCCTCGAGGCCGAAGGTGCGGAGGTGACGGTGCGGGAATATTTGAAGGACCCGCCCTCGAAGGCGGAGCTGCGTCGCCTCTACGAGCGCGCCGGCTTCGGCCCGCGCCAAGGCCTGCGCGCCAAGGAGCCGCTCGCCCGCGATCTCGATCTCGGGGCGGTCAGCGACGAGGCCCTGCTCGATGCGATGGCCGCCAATCCGATCCTGATCGAACGCCCGCTGGTCGAGACCGACAAGGGCGTGCGCTTGTGTCGTCCGCAGGACGTCGTTCGCGAGATCCTCTAGCGGCGGTCAGTTCGAATTGCCGGCCTTGTTGCGGCTGATGTCGACGTCGACGTCGATGTCGCCGACCTCGTTGCTGATCGCTCGGCCGGTCTCGCCAACGACGTTGCTCGCGCCTCGCGCGACGTCGCGCGCGCCTCTCGCCGCGTCGCGCGCCGCATCCTCGATCCGCTCCTGATTATATTCGAGCGTCATCTGGTCGTTTTGCGCGTCATTGTCGAAATTGCATGCCGCCACCGCCAGAAGCGGGAGTGCAAGGAGGATGCGCATGTCGTTTCTCCATTCGTTTCGCCACCAACGAGCATGGATCGGTTCGGCTCCGTCCTGGGTCGGCGCACGCGCGCGGGAGGCGGTTGACCGCGCGGCTCCGTCGACGCACGGCGAAAGCGTGATCGATCCCGAGCTCTTGCTCCGCGCTTATTCGATCGGCGTGTTCCCGATGGCCGACAGCCGCAGCGCCGGCGAGGTCTTCTGGGTCGAGCCGCGACGACGGGCCATCCTCCCCATCGACGGCTTCCGCCTGTCCCGCTCGCTCCGCAAGACGCTGCGCGCCGGCGTGTTCGACGTCAGCCGCGACACTGCCTTCGGCGAGGTCGTTCGCGCTTGCGCCGAACGCGAGGAGACCTGGATCAACGCCGAGATCGAGGCGAGCTATTGCGAGCTCCATCGCCTCGGCCACGCCCATTCGGTCGAATGCAGGAGGGACGGCCGGTTGGTCGGAGGGCTATACGGCGTCCGGCTCGGCTCCGCTTTTTTCGGCGAAAGCATGTTCTCGGCCGAGCGCGACGCCTCCAAGGTCGCGCTCGCCTGGCTGGTCGCGCGCCTCAAGGTCGGCGGCTTCACCCTGCTCGACTGCCAGTTCATGACGACGCATCTGAAGAGCATGGGCGCTGTCGAGATCGAGCAGAAGGACTATCTCGCCTTGCTCTCCGCAGCCTTGGGCGGGGATTGGGCAGGCGCCGGGGCGCGGCGCACCGGCGCCGGCGAGTTCGGGGCGCTCGACCGGTTGCTCTCGGCCGACCCGGCGCGGACCGTCGATTCCCCCGCTTCGGGATGCGTCATCGCGCAGCTTCTCGGCCAGACGTCATAGACCGGATGCTCGACGGCGTTGAGCGACGGGCTCTCCTTGTAGAGCCAGCCTGAAAAAACGCGGCGGACCTGCCCCTGCGCCTCGGCGACGTCGACCTGGACGAAGGCGCCGGTCAGCCTCTGCTCCTCCCAGGGCGCGGTGGTCTCGCAGGCGCGCAGCCTGATGACCGCGTCGCCCCAGCGGATCGCCTGGCCGGGCCGCAGGCTGAGGTCGCGGCGGTCGCCGTTGCGCTTGTTGAGCACCGCGATCACCGCGACGCGCTCTGCCATCGGCGTCGTCCCCGGCGCCATTTCGGCGACCGTCTGCGGGATGTCGACGATCTGGGGCTGCGGCTCGGCGTCCTTCTTCTGCGCTTCGCGCGGCGGCGCCCCGAGGGGGTCGCAGCCGGCGAGGACGGCGAGCGCCGCCGCTGCTGCGATCGCACGGCGCGGGATCATCGGCTTAATCCGGCGTCCAGGCTTCATAATCGCCGCTCGCGGCGGCGCGCCGCCCTCCGCGCTCCAGCGCACCCGCGGGGCGATAGGCGTCGGCTGTCCCGGTGAGATTGCCCGTCGCCGGCTTCAGGAACTTGGGCGCCGGCGGCAGCGCCTCGTCCGGCGCCTCGTCGATCATCCGGTGCATCCAGGCATACCAGTCGGGCGGGATCCGGCTGGCATCGTTCGAGCCGTTGTAGATCACCCAGCGCCGCTCGGCCGCCTTGGCGCCCTTCTTGGAGCGGTAATAGATGTTGCCGAGCGCGTCCTCGCCCACCCTGGAGCCGTGGCGCCAGGTGAAGAGCGAAGTCGTCAGGCCGGCGCCCTCCCACCAGGTGAAAAGGTTCTTGAACATGCCCATGGCGCCGCGCTTTGCCCCTTCTCAAGGAGGCGCGCAAGCTCAGACGGGCGTGACCTCGACCGCCAGGGGGCCTTTGCGGCCGTCGGCGATCCGGGCGCGGAGCGGCTGCTCGGGAGCGAGATCGGTGAGGCCGCCGCGGCGGACCGTCTCCATGTGGACGAAGATGTCCTGCGCATCGCCGGTCTCGCGGACGAGGAAGCCGTAGCCCTTGAGCCGGTTGAACCATTTGACCCGCACCAGCTCGAACTCGCCGGCCTCGTCGATCAATGCGGACGGATCGACCCGCTCGCCCCCAGAGGGTTCGCGGGCGAAATCGGCTACGACCGCCTTCGAAAGGTCGATGGCGAGAACTTTGCGAGCCTGGAGCCCGCGCTCCTGTTGCGCGACCAGGCACTCGACGATGGCGCCTTCGGGCAGGCTGCGGCGATCATGCTCCTTGAGGACGCTGAAATGGACGAGGACGTCGCCCTTTGCCTGCTCGCTGACGAGAAATCCGAAGCCGCGCGTCGCGTCGAACCACTTCATCGTCCCGGTGATCTTGACCAGCGCCTCGTCCTGCGGATCGAGCGGGCGCGGCGTATCGCCGTCCCCGTTGCCGGAAGCGGTCTCATCTTCAGCCATTTCGCGGGGTGACGTCATCGACACAGGACCGTCCAGCATAAATCGGCGGTAGGACTAACATGGTTTGGGCCTTTGTGAACTGTTCTCGTTTGTTTTTTAGAAGCCGTCCGATTCCGGGATGTTCCCCGGCAAGGCGTGAACGAGCCGGCGCACGATGCCGGGCGGGTGGCCGGCGCGCAGCATCGCCGCCATCGCCTTTTCGCGGGCCGGACGGTCCGCCTGCGTCGCGGCGAAAGGCCCGATGCGACGGCGCTCGGCGAAGCGCAGCGCCGCCTGCCAGGCGCCGTCCTTCGCCAGCTCGCGCGCATCTGCACTGTCTTCCTCGTCGATGCCGGCGGCCTTCAGGGCATCCGCCACCCGCCGCTTGCCATAACCGCGCCGTCCCAGCGAGGCCGCGCGGCTCGCCGCGAACGCCTTGTCGTCGACATAGCCCAGTCCCGCCAGCCGCTCGGCGAGCGCTTCGATCGGCGCTGCTCCGTCCCCGCTCCAGCCGCGCTCGGCGATCTTGCGGGCAAGATAATTCCTCAGCCTGGCGCGGGTCGTCGCGTAGCGGCCCGCATAAAAGAGGGCCAGCCGCTCGAGCGCGTCGCCGTCGAGAGGCGGGCGCGGCTTACGCTTGGGTTCATGTGGCACGCGCCATGATTGTGCCACAGTCGAGCCGGAATATGAACGCGCCCCGGCTTGTATAGAGAAATTCGGTCCGAAAGCGCCCCTCGGCGCTTTTCGAGGAGGCGAGAAGGATATTGACGGACGTGGTGGAACCAGAAGGCGAGGCGCCAAGGCCGCTCGAGCCGACCCCGACCGAAGACATCCTGCCCCGGCGCTTCGCCGATTTCGAGACGGTGGGTGAGGCGCTCGACTACGCGGCGCGTGGGCAGCGCGGCCTCAATTTTCACGATCCGCGCGGCACCCTGGTGCGCGCCTATCGCTTCGCCGAATTGCGCGAGGACGCGCTCGCCGCAGCCTATCGCCTGATCGCGGCCGGGCTGAAGCCCGAGGATCGGATCGCGATCATCGCCGAGACCGGGCCCGAATTCGCCGCCTTGTTCTTCGGCGCCATCTATGCCGGAGTCTGGCCGGTGCCGCTGCCGCTCCCGACCTCGTTCGGCGGCCGCGAATCCTATATCGACCAGCTCTCGGTCCAGCTCGAAAGCTCGGACCCGGCAGCGCTTTTCTATCCGTCCGAGCTCGCGTCCATGGCCGGCGTCGCCGCCGAGGCCGCCGGCATCGAGGGAACCGACTGGGGAAGCTTCGCCACCCGCGATGCGCCGGAGGCGCCGCTCCCTGCGGCCGCAGCGGACGACATCGCCTATCTCCAATATTCGAGCGGCTCGACGCGCTTCCCGCACGGCGTCGTCATCACCCACGGCGCCCTGCTCAACAACCTCGCCGCGCACAGCCACGGCATGAACGTACAGGACGGCGACCGCTGCGTCTCCTGGCTGCCCTGGTACCACGATATGGGTCTGGTCGGCTGCCTGCTCTCGCCGGTCGCAAACCAGGTCTCGACCGATTATCTCAAGACCGAGGATTTCGCCCGGCGCCCGCTCGCCTGGCTCGATCTCATCAGCCGCAACGGCGGCACGACCCTCTCCTACTCGCCCACCTTCGGTTACGATATCTGCGCGCGCAGGATCGGCAGCCAGTCCAACGTCGCCTCGCGCTTCGATCTTTCGCGCTGGCGCATTGCCGGCAACGGCGCCGACATGATCCGTCCGGATGTCATGCAGGCCTTCGTCGACGCCTTCGCCGACGCCGGCTTCGACGCCAAGAGCTTCACCCCATCCTACGGCCTCGCCGAAGCGACGCTGGCCGTCTCGATCATGCCGCCGGGCGAAGGCATCGTCGTCGAGCTGGTCGAGGAGACCCTGCTCGCCGGCGGTACGCCGGGCGAGCGCAACCGTCCGCAGCGCTACCGCGCGATCGTCAATTGCGGCAAGCCGGTCAGGGACATGGAGGTCGCCATCCGCGGCGACAGCGGCGAGACTTTGGGAGAGCGCGAGATCGGCAAGGTCTTCTGCCGCGGACCCTCGGTCATGGCCGGCTATTTCCGCGACGAGGCGGCGACCCTCGCCAGCCTCGACGAGGATCTCTGGCTCGATACCGGCGACATGGGATATCTCTCGGACGGCTACGTCTACATCGTCGGCCGCGCCAAGGACATGATCATCATCAACGGCAAGAACCACTGGCCCCAGGACATCGAATGGGCGGTGGAGCAGCTGCCCGGCTTCAAGGCCGGCGACATCGCCGCCTTCGCCATCACCACTCCCGGCGGCGAGGAGACGCCCGCCGTCCTCGTCCAGTGCCGCACTTCCGACATCGCCGAGCGCATGCGCCTGCGCGACGCCATCCGCGAGCGGGTGCGGGCGATCACCGGCATCAACTGCGTCGTCGAGCTGGTGCCGCCGAGGACGCTGCCGAGGACCAGCTCGGGCAAATTGAGCCGCGCCAAGGCGCGGAGCCTGTATCTGTCGGGCGAGATCCAGACCTACGACATCGCAGCGTAACTGTTCCTCCCCGAGCTTGCTCGGGGAGGGGGTGTAGGCGGTTCGGCATGCCGGGGGCATGCCGAGAGCCGGAACCGGCTGCGCAGCAGCCGTCGGCCGAAGGGTGGTGGAGGGGTAGCTGGCTCGGCCCTTGTCGATAAGTCAGTGCCGTCACGGGAGTAAATCCCGTGACGTCGGTCGCGCTGCGCGCGCCGGCCGGCGGCTCCGGATGTCCTTCGGGCACCGCCGCGTAGCAGCGCTACGCGGCTTCCTTCGGCTTGGCAGGAGTGGAGGGACTCGAACCCACGGCCCTCGGTTTTGGAGACCGATGCTCTACCAACTGAGCTACACTCCTGGACCGCCGCGGGGATTAGACGGCGGGCCCGCGCCGCGCAAGCGCCGATGGGCCGCGCCCCGCGCCCGCGCCCGCCCTTGCGTTCGCCCGCGGCCGGCGCTATCTCGCAAGCCTCGCTTACATCGGCAGAATTTCGGGAGGCCCCACCGGCCCCCGGCCCCTGCCCAAATCACGAGGACGAAGAGGGCAAAGTGGCACGCACCAATCCCGGCGAATTCCTGCGGCAGGTCCGCGCCGAGACCGGCAAGGTCGTCTGGCCGACGCGCAAGGAGACGCTGATGACCGGCCTCATGGTCGTGATCATGACGACCCTGCTCGGCATCTTCTTCTTCGGCGTCGATTCCGCGTTCAGCGCGATCGTCCAGGCTTTGCTCGGCCTGGTGGGCGGCGCCTGATGTCGCGCTGGTACATCATCCACGCTTATTCCGGCTTCGAGAACAAGGTCCGCGACGCCATCCTCTCCGAGGCCCGCCGCCTCGGCCTCGTCCAGCTGGTCGAGGCGGTCGAGGTCCCGACCGAGAAGGTGACCGAGGTTCGCCGCGGCAAGAAGGTGACGTCCGACAGGAAGTTCTTCCCCGGCTACGTCCTCGCCAAGCTCGCGATGAACGACGACGTCTACCACCTCGTCAAGAACACGCCCAAGGTCACCGGCTTCCTCGGCAGCTCGGGCAAGCCGCAGCCGATCAGCGACGCCGAGGCCGCCCGCATCCTCAACACCAAGGACGAGGCCGCCGCCGCCGCGCCCAAGCAGAAGATCAGCGTCGACTATGAGATTGGCGACAGCGTCAAGGTCCTCGACGGCCCCTTCGCCAGCTTCAACGGCATGGTCGAAGAACTCGATTTCGACCGCGGCCGGGTGAAGGTCGGGGTCAGCATCTTCGGGCGGGCGACGCCGGTCGAGCTCGAGTTCGAGCAGGTCGAGCTGGTGAAATGACGCTCTAGCGTTATCCCGGACGCATCGACTTTCGCACCATTTGATGCTAAAAAACCGTGCCTCCACCAAGGAAGGTCGGCATGCGCACCACCCTCGCTCTCGACGATGAGCTCGTCGCCGACGCCCAGGATTTCAGCGGAATCAAAGAGAAATCGGCGCTCGTGCGCGAGGCGCTGAGGGCGCTGATCGAGCGCGAGGCGGCAAGACGGCTGGCACTGCTCGGCGGCAGCGATCCCAATGCCTCCGCCGGCCCTCGGCGGCGGTCCAGGTAATCGACTTGCTTCTCGTCGACAGCGGCGTGTGGATCGCTCATCTGCGAGCCGCCGATCCCGAGCTGCGGCGGGAACCCCTCCCTGCAGCCTCAGGCGCCCAGGATGCGTGAGCCGACGCTGCCGGACAGCCCGTTTTGACCTTTTTTCGTTTGCATCGCCGGCGGCGCTCGCCGATCTTCCGGAGGATGAGGTTGCTCCGGGCCTTGCCGCTGCTCGTGCTGGCGCTCCCCTCCTGCGCGTGCGTGCGCGACACCGGCTCGTGCGCGGACCTCGCTTCCTATGAGCCGGTGCGCGCCGAGCGTGAGGCAACGCTGGCCTTCGGCGCCGGCGACAAGCGGCTTCTCGGCGTCCGGGGCTACACCACCTTTGCGCCCGGCCTCGGACCCGGCCCGCTCGACGCAGAGCTGAGCGGGCGCCCGCTGCGCATCATCGAAGGGACGAGCGACTTCCCCCTGACGCAGGGCTGTGAGCGCCTCAACGATCGAGCGTTCAGATACGCCGTCCGCTACAACCGTCGCATCATGGCGCTCGTTCGCGGCCGCTTTTAGCCCGCCCCGCTCGCCACGCGCTCGGCGCGCTCGACGCCTTCCATCGCGCGCCGGGTCAGCGGGGTCTGGCCGGTGACGAAGGTGGCGGCGAGGCGCGTCGCTTCGGCGCGCTCGGCCTCGCTCATCGGCGCCCACATCTCGGCGAGGGGGCGCTCGGCGTTCTCGGTGATCTCGCCGCGGCCGGCGAGCTGGGAGAGGCGGAAATAGGCCCAGGCATGCGGGCGTGAAGGGGCCCCGCCGAGGCCGTCATGATGGAGCATGGAGAGATTGTAGAGCGCCTGCGCCTCACCCTGGCGCCCGGCGGCCTCGAGCCAGGGACGCGCCTCGGCCCATTGCTCGCGGCGGAGATAATGGACGGCGACGTCGTTCTGGGCGAGCGAATAGCCGGCGCGGGCGGCGACCAGCTTCCAGCGCAGCGCCTCTCCCTCGTCGGGCGCGACCGCCTCGCCGCCGAACTGGCCGGCATAATAGCAGCCAAGCTTGTACGCGCCGAGCGGGTCGCCGGCCTCGGCGGCGGCGCGGAAAAAAGCGAAGGCGCGGCGCGGGTCCCGGGGGACGCCGATGCCGTTATTGTAGAGCATGCCGAGATGGTAGCGCGCCTCGGCATTGCCGGCCGCGGCGCGGCGTTCGAGGCGCAAAGCGAGGTCGGGAGACTGGCCCCAGCCAGGGGCTGCCGCCGCGAGCGCCGCGGCTGCGAGGAGGCCGATCCGGGTCGCTCGCATGCGCTTCTCCTCGGTCCCGCCCTGCCCGCAGGAACGCGGCGGCGCAGCCTTGGTTTACCGCTTCGGCATGGCTCCGCAAACGACCGATTTCAAAGCCATGCGCGAACAAATGGTCGCGCGCCAGATCGAAGCGCGCGGCATTGCCGATCCGCGCATCCTCGCCGCGTTTCGCGCGGTGCCGCGCGAGGCGTTCGTGCCGGAGGCAGCGCGGGCGCTCGCTTATGACGATGCACCGCTGCCGATCGAGGCGGGGCAGACCATCTCGCAGCCCTATATCGTCGCCTTGATGATGGATGCGGCGGGGATCGGGCCGACCGACCGCGTGCTCGAGGTGGGGGCGGGCTCGGGCTATGCCGCCGCCGTCCTAGCGCGGCTCGCCGGCGCGGTGTTCGCGGTCGAGCGGCACGGGGAGCTGGCCGCGCTCGCCGGGACGCGGATGCGGCACATGGCCTGCGACAACGTCTCGATTTACGAGGGCGACGGCACGTTCGGGCTGCCCGGCGAGGCGCCCTTCGATGCGATCCTGTGCTCGGCGAGCGGCAGCCATGTCCCCGACGTGCTGCTCGCCCAGCTCGGGATCGGCGGGCGGCTGGTCATGCCGGTCGGCGAGCCGGACGAGGTCCAGACTCTGGTCAAGGTCACCCGCTGCGGCGCCGGCGAATATGCGCGCGCGGAGCTGGGCGCGGTGCGCTTCGTGCCTTTGATCGGCGCCCACGCCTGGGACGAGCAGGGCGGGCGGCGGCTGTAAGTGCACGAGCTTCGAACCCTTACCGAAGGCGAGACCCGGCTGCTGCTGCCGGTCTTCGGCGATGCCGTCGCCTACGAGGCGGTGCGGCTCAGCGGCGGCTTCGGGCTCAGCCCGATCGCGGCGATCGCCCTGCGCCGGCGGCGGGCGGACGGCGTCACGGTCCGCAGCACGATCTATTTCGCCCGCGATCTTCCGCGCGACTTCGCCGCCGAGGGCGACGAAGACCAGGCGCTCCTCGTCCACGAGATCGCCCATGTCTGGCAGTGGCAGAGGCTCGGCGTACGCCGCTTCCTCGCGCGCTACGTCCGGGAATATCTCGGCTGCGGCCGCGATGCGGCGGCGATGTACCTCTATTCCCCGCGCCAGAAGTTCGAGGAGGCGCGCCTCGAGGCGCAGGCGCAGATGCTGCAGGATTATTATCGCGGGCGAGCGCGGGGCGAGGAACTCGGCGACCTCGAGGCGAGCCTGGCCGGAAGCGGCTTTTACGGCCTTTGAGGCCGCTCAGGATTTCGTGCGCGCGCGGATCTTTGCGATCGTCGTCGCGCTCGTGATCTGCTCGACGTCGGTCTTGAGGTGGAGCAGGCGGACGCCGCGCTCGGCCATGGCGCGGGCGAGAGCGGGCGCGAAATCCTCGCTGCGTTCCACCGTCTCGGCCCAGCCGCCATAGGCCCGCGCCAGCGCCGCGAAATCGGGGCTGTGCAGCGACGTGCCGGAGATGCGCTCGGGATATTCGCGCTCCTGGTGCATGCGGATCGTGCCGTAGCTTTGATTGTCGACGACGAGGACGATGAGGTCGGCGCCGTGCTGGACGGCGGTGGCGAGCTCCTGGCCGTTCATCAGGAAGTCGCCGTCGCCCGCGACCGCGACGGCTTGCCGCTTCGGAAAGCGCAGCGCCGCGGCGACGGCGGCGGGGACGCCGTAGCCCATCGATCCGTTGGTCGGCGCGAGCTGCGAGGGCATCGGCCCGTAATGCCAGAAGCGATGCCACCAGCCCGAGAAATTGCCGGCGCCGTTGCAGACGATCGTGTCGGCCGGCAAGGCCGCGCGCATCTCCATCACGCAGCGGCCGAGATCGAGCGCGGCGCCGCTCGGCTGCGCCGTCGTCCACTGCGTCCACTCGCCATGCGCCTGCGCGCCCGCCGCGAAGGGGACGATCTCGTCCGCGTCCCACTGCGCCGCGAGCTCGGCGAACTCGCGCATGTCGGCGCAGATCGGAAGGTCGGTGCGGTAGACCCGGCCGAGCTCCTCCGGGTCCGGGTGGACGTGGACGAGGATCTGGTCCGGATGATCGAGCGTGACGAGCGTGTAGCCGTCTGTCGTCGCCTCGCCGAGCCGGGCGCCGACGACGAGCAGGAGGTCGGCGTCCCTGACGCGCTGGACGAGCCTGGGATTGGGCCCGTAGCCGAGATTGCCGGCATAGACCGGGCTTGCGTTGGGGAAGGCGTCCTGCCGGCGAAAGGCGGCGGCGACGGGCAGTCCGATCCGCTCGGCGAACTCGGCGAAGAAATGCGCGGCGCCGCCGCACCAGCCGGCGCCGCCGACGATCGCAAGCGGCGCGCAGGAATCCTTCAGCATCGCGGCGAGGGTCGCCATCGCCATCGGATCGGCCGGCTGGCAGAAGCGCGCCGCCTTGGGCCGGTCCGCCGCTTCGACCTCGTCGCGCAGCATGTCCTCGGGCACGACCAGAACCACCGGCCCCGGCCGCCCCGCCATCGCCGTCGCATAGGCGCGCGCCACATATTCCGGGATCCGCCGCGCGTCCTCGATCCGCGCCACCCATTTGGCGAGCGGTGCGAACAGGGTCAGGAAATCCACTTCCTGGAAGCCTTCGCGGTCGCGATCGCCGCGGGCGACGTCGCCGACAAACAGGATCATCGGCGTCGAATCCTGGTGCGCGACGTGGACGCCGACCGAGGCATTGGTCGCGCCCGGGCCCCGCGTCGCGAAGGCGATGCCCGGCCGTCCGGTCATCTTGCCGTCCGCCTCCGCCATGTAGAGGGCGCCGCCTTCCTGTCGGCAGACGACGAGATCGATCTCCGGCGTGTCGTGCAGCGCATCGAGCACGGCGAGATAGCTTTCCCCCGGCACGCAGAAAATCCGGTCGCAGCCCTGCGCCAGGAGATTGTCGACGAGGATGCGGCCGCCGCTGCGCTTGCTCATGGGCAAGCGGACTAGTCGCGGCGGCGCGCGAAAGCCACCCCGGCAGCTACTCCATCGTGACGCGGACCGTCGCGCCGCTGGTGCCGGTCAGCGTCACCGTGCGGCCGGGGCGGAACGGCTCGGCATAGCGGAAGCATTCGCGCCCCAGGCGCGGCCAGTCCATGCAGATCTGCGCGTTCGCGGCCTGCCAGGTGCCGGTCGCCTGGCCGCCCGCGCCTGTTCCGACGACGCTGCCGTCGGCGTTGAAGCGCAGGCGCGTCACTTCGCCGTTCGGCAGATCGATGCGCAGCGTCCGGCCGGGCAGCTCGGCGCCGAGCCGGGCCGGCGCGGTCGTGGCGCAGCCGGCGAACGCAAGGCCGGCGGCGAGGAGGGGGAGAATGATCTTCACTTCGATACTCCTTCGAGAAAGGTGATGGTCAACGGGCGATCGGGTCGAGCGAGCGTGCAATCGCGCGCAGCTGGTCGTCGGTAATGCGGTCGAGCTGTGCGGCGGCGGGCACAGCGGCGTCGAAGCCGGCCACAAGGCCGCGATTCGCCACCACCCAGGCGGCGTAGCGGCGGATGACGTTCGCATTGGCCTCGCCGTGCGGGGTGCCGTCGCCGACGCCGCCGGCGACGATGTTGTACAAAGCGAGACGCGGATAGTCGGCCAGCGCGAGCTCGGAGAGCTTGGCGCGATATTCGAGATTGGCGTCGTCGAGCCGGGCGAGGCCGGTCACGAGCCGCCGGTCGATCGCGTGGCGGCCTTCGTGGACGAGAATCGATTGCTGGAAGCTGGCGCGCCAAGCCTCCGCGAGGAAGGCGCGGCGGACGTCGCCGCCGGCGCCCGCCGCGGCGCGCGCGCGTGCGCCGATCTGCTCCGTCGCCTGCAGCTTGAGCCGGTCGGCGAGGCCGAGCAGGGTGGCCGCGTCGCGCCCGGTAAGGGCGGCGATGTCGGCGGCTGCGCGGCGCGGCTGTCGTTCGAGCAGCTCGGTTCTCGCGCGCTCGCCGCCGAAGATGCGCCACAGGCCGAGCGGCTCGGAGACGTAGCCCTGGCGCACCTGCACGATCACCGGGCCGTCCGCGGTCCACCCGCCGACCGCGGCATTGCCGTCCCACAGCCAGCTCTGGAAGCCGTTGGCGAGCATGTTGTCGAGGGCGAGGAAGGCGATCTCGGCGCTGTGGCCATATTGCTCGATAGTGCGATGCTCTTCGGCGACGACGTGGCCGAGATGCAGGCTGGGAAAGCCGCCGGTGAGGCCGGACTGGCCGACCAGGCCGTAGGTTTCGCGCAGCACTGCGTCCGCATCCGCCCCGCCGCCGGCCGCCTCGACGAGCCGCTCCTTGAAGCGGCGGAAGGACGCGGCGACGTCGCCCGGCGGGCGGCCTCGCGCGATCGCGCGGTTGGCGGCGACGAGGTCGGCCTCGAGCGCGCGCCGCGCGGTGAAATAGGCTGCCGCGCGGCGCCAGGCCGGATGCGCGGCGGCGCGATCGTGGAGGCGCGCGCTCGCCGCATATTCCTCGGCCGCCTGCGCGAATCCCGTGCGGACGAGGAGCTGGGTGAGCTGGAGCTGGGCCTCGAGGGCGGCATCCGCGGCCAGCGCCCTCGGCAACAGGACCGCTGCGGTTCCGAGCGGCGGCGGCGCGCTGGAATCGAGCCAGTAATAGTTGCGCCAGGCCGCGAGCGCCCGCGCCGGGTCGCGCCGCAGGAGGCCGATGCGCAGGTCGACGACCGCGCCCGCGCTGCCTGCGCGTCCGTCGGCGCTGACGGAAGCGAACAGCGCCTCGGCCTGGGCCAGCAGCGGCCCTGCCGCGCCGCCGCGCGCAGCGTCGAGCGCCGCGGCGGCGGCCGCGAGCAGGAGGCCGTCGGCGCTGCCCGGCTCGGTGCATCGCGCGGCGAGGGCGGCAGCCTGCGGCAGAAGCTCGGCGCCGCGCCCGGCCTCGTGGAGCAGGCGCGCCGTCGCGCCCGCGGTCGCGCACTCGTCTTCGCCGATGCGCTGTGCGTCGCGCAGCAGCGCCGCCGCGCGCGCGAAGTCGCCGTCGATCCGCCAGGCGATGCGGCCGGCGTGGCGCAGCGCCGCGGCCCGCTCGGCGGCATTCTTGGCCGGATCGGCGGCGATCGCCGCCAGCATCCGCTCGGCGTCGGCGATGCGGTTCGCGTCGTGGAGGCTGCGCGCCTCGTCGACGCTTTGCGCCCAGGCCGCGCCGCCGATCAGGAGGGCGGCCGTCGCAATCGTCAGCTTTCGCATCACGCACACCCCCGCAAGCCGTCGCACGGCGATGGAGGCCTAGGCCGGCGCGTCAGCCCGCGTCTTGAACCGATTTGACCTCGCGCCGCCAGCAGGCGGGCGGTGCGCCGGTGAGGCGGCGGATCGAGCGCGTCATATGCGCCTGGTCGGCGAAGCCGGCGTCGAGGGCGAGATGGACGAGCGGTCCTTCGGCGGCCGGCAGGCGCGCCCAGGCGTGGCGCGCGCGCAGCTCGGCGCGAAACCGCGCCGGCGTCGAGCCGTAGGCCTGCCGGAAGCCGCGCGAGACGGTGGCCGGGGCCAGCCTGTGGCGCGCCGCCCATTCGCCGATGCGCAGCGGCCGCAGCGTCGCCAGATCGCGCGCCAGCATGTCCGGCCAGTCCGATTCGCCGGGCGCCTCGGTCCACTGCGCAGCCGCCGCCGCGGACGCGGCCGCGGCGTCGTCCTCTGCGATTCGCACGATCGCATCGGGGTCGGCGACGCGAAACCGTCCGCCCCGGATGCCGGCGCGGGGCATGGGCAGGTTGAGCACGTCAGCGCCGGTCCCGTCGAAGATATCGAAATGGCCCTCGAACGTGCGGTGGATCAGCACGTCCCCGGGCGCGACCCGGAAGCGTCCGGAGTCGCCGGCTTCGAGGAAATGGCCGCCGAGGACGACGCACATGTAGGAGAATTCGTGGCGGTGGCGCGGCAGGCTCCCCGACGCGCAGCGCTGGCGCCCGAAGCGCCGGCCGTCATAGGCGGAATTTTCACCTGCCATTTCCGTAGCTTATTTTGGCGGCTGCGGATTGTCGAGCGCGCCTGGCCTGCTGACTCCGATGTCAGCGCTTGACGTGACGTTTACGTAAACTAGGTGAGGGCACACCCTTGCGACGAACCGGGAGCAACGAAGAGCATGAACAAGAGCGAGATGGCCGCGGCCCTGGGCGAGAAGAGCGCCTGGCTTCCGGGAAAGCGCGTGAAGCTCGATTTCGGCGACGAGGGCGTGATCCTGCTCGACGGCGCCGGCGAGAAGGTCACGGAGGAGGACGGTCCCGCCGACACCACGATCAAGGTCGCCTGGGCCGACTGGGAAGCGATGCGCGACGGCAAGCTCGACGGCATGACCGCCTTCATGCAAGGCAAATTGAAGGTCGAGGGCGACATGTCCAACGCGATGCAGCTCCAGGGAGTGCTGGCGAAGCTGCGCGGCTGAGCACGCGCTGGGTACGCACCCCGCTAGCCCTGAGCTTGTCGAAGGGCGGGTTTGCAGCGCGCGAAACTCGGGCTTCGACAGGCTCAGCCCTAGCGGATGTGGTGCTGGCCCACGTACAATTTCACCCACACAAAAAAGGCCCCGGCATACTTGCCGGGGCCTTCCTTGGCCGTTCGCGCGGGCTGACGTATCCGCGCGTCGGGCGTGTCGCTCAGCGCGCGCCGCGATGGTCGCCGACGCTGCCTTCTTTGCCGCCGCCGGTCGAGCCGGAATTGCCCGGCGCCGCCAGGTTCGCGTCGGCGCCGTTGCCGAAACCGTTATTGCCCTTGCGCTGCCGGGGCTCCGGCTCCGGGCAGGTGCACGAGCAGGACGGGGGGGTCGGCGAGCTGCCGGCGCCGCTGACGAAACCGAGTTCGAATGCATGAAGATCGCGCATGTAAGCCTCCTGTTACGGGCCTTGAAGGGGGTGGCCCTGAACCTGTTTTCAAGTCCCCGTTTGGAGCGGGTGAAAACGGGGCTGACACCGGTTCGGCTCTCGCACAACAGGCAAAAAAGGCGCGTCCCGATGTGGGACGAGGGTCCGATTCGCGTTAATTGGTTAAGCGGCGGCGCTCCCCAACTCCCTGCGCAACCAGCCCGTCACGGCGAAGCGGCGGTGCGGCGCCGCCGGCGTCACCATCGACACGCTGTGCTGCTGCGGTACGCGAAAGAGATCGAGGACGTTGAAGCGCGGCACGTTGCCCGCGACGGTACGGTCGTGCTCCCCGTGGAAGAGCAGCAGGCCGCCATATTCGAGCCGCCAATAGGGCGTTAGCCCGAACACGTAGGCGGCGAGCCGGCCCTTGCCTGCGACGTCGTCGTCATGCCCGGTGAGGAAGTCGCCCACCCCATAGGCGGTCGCCTGGCCGTCGGTGAAGGCGAGCTCGTCATGGCCGGTGACGTCGCGCAGGAAGTCGAGCAGCTCGGCGCTTTGCATGAAGCGGGCGAAATCGGCGAGCGGGTCGTCGATCCGCTCCTGCTCGGCGGCGTCGACGCGCACGGCCTCGTAGCGATACTGGAAATGCTCCTTGACCCGGGCATGGGCGTTCGCCTCGATCGCCGCCCATTCCTCGGCCGGGAGCGCCGCCTTGGCTGCCGGATCGAGCTCGATCACGCCGCCCTCCACGTTGATGAGGTGGATCCAGTCCGCCCGCTCCAGAAAATGCTCGTAGAGCTGCGTCGCTCCGTCCTCGAGCAAGCCGTAGACGCGCACGCGCCCCTCCTGCTCATATTCGGAGCGCAGGGCCGCACGGTCGAGCTCGGGATTGATCCGGTAGGGCGTGCGGGTCGGCAGCTTGTGCCTGGGCTGGAGCATCTTGATCCTCGATCGAAAGCGCGTCCGGATAGCATGGCGGCGTTGCCGGGCCGTTAAAGGAGGGAGGGGGCACGGTGGCAAAATAGGATTTCTTGTGCGAGTCTCCGTGCGCGCCGAGTCGCCGCGGTGACGTTGGAGGCTGGCGACGAACGGAATTCGCGAATTTCGGACGATTGAAAACAAACGGCTTTTCTTGTGATTCCACGGCAATATGGTCAACTTTGGAACAGCGCGCCGAAGCTTAAGTTGAAAGGTCGTTCAGGTTCGCTTGACCGGCTTCGGTCGTCGCCTTATCCGCCAGAGCGCGGTTTCCAGCGGAGCGGCGCATGAAGAAAATCTTTCCCGACGCCGACGCGGCGCTGGACGGTCTTTTGTTCGACGGCATGACGATTTGCGCCGGCGGCTTCGGCCTGTGCGGCATCCCGGAGCGACTGATCGACGCCCTCCAGCGCGCCGGCACGAAGGATCTCACCATCGCCTCCAACAATGCCGGCATCGACAATGAGGGCCTCGGCAAGCTGCTGCGCTCGCGCCAGGTCAAGAAGATGATCTCCTCCTATGTCGGCGAGAACAAGGAGTTCGAGCGGCAATATCTGGCCGGCGAGCTCGAGGTCGAGTTCTGCCCGCAGGGCACGCTCGCCGAGCGCTGCCGCGCCGGCGGGGCCGGCATTCCCGGCTTCTACACCAAGACCGGCGTCGGCACCGTCGTCGCCGAAGGCAAGGAGCATAAGGAGTTCGACGGCGAGACCTACATCTTGGAGCGCGGCATCCGCGCCGATCTCTCGATCGTGAAGGGCTGGAAGGCGGACGAGGCCGGCAACCTCGTCTTCCGCAAGACCGCCCGCAACTTCAATCAGCCGATGGCGACCGCCGGCCGCATCTGCGTCGCCGAGGTCGAGGAGATCGTCCCCGTCGGCAGCCTCGACCCGGACTGCATCCATCTCCCTTCGATTTACGTGAAGCGCATGATCCTCGGCGCCCCCTACGACAAGAAGATCGAGTTCCGCATGACCCGCGAGAGGGAGGCGGCGTAGGTGAGTGAAGACACGGTTGTTCGAGGGTTGCACGAGCTTACCGCCGAGGTGTCCTCCCTGGTAAGCGAGAGTAACGACTTGCTTCGTGAGCTGATCGGCGAGGTGAGGCTGCTCACGGAGGCGATAGGTGATCTGAAGAGCGAGGTAGGCGAATCCACCGCCTCGATCATGGGCCCCGACGGGTTCAACCTGCAGGACGTGGCTACTCAAATTGCTGCAACGGAAGATCGCATCGTCGGTGGCCTGCACGGAGAAGGGGGGGCAAGCCTCCGCAGCCTAGAGGACAGCCTCGAGACACAAGCTATGTTACTCCTCACGAGATTGGATGATTGATGCCTTGGGATCGTAACCAGATGGCGGCGCGCGCGGCCAAGGAGCTGCGCGACGGCTATTACGTCAATCTCGGCATCGGCATCCCGACGCTCGTCGCCAACAATATTCCCGACGGGATGGAAGTGACGCTCCAGTCCGAGAACGGCATGCTCGGCATCGGGCCCTTCCCCTATGAGGACGAGATCGATCCGGACCTGATCAACGCCGGCAAGCAGACCATCTCGCAGCTTCCCTCCTCTTCCTATTTCTCCTCCTCGGACAGCTTCGCGATGATCCGCGGCGGCCATATCGATCTCACCGTATTGGGGGCGATGGAGGTCAGCGAGAAGGGCGACATCGCCAACTGGATGATCCCGGGCAAGATGATCAAGGGCATGGGCGGCGCGATGGACCTCGTCGCCGGGGTCAAGAAGATCATCGTCGTGATGGAGCACAACGCCAAGAGCGGCGATCCCAAGTTCATCCCGCAATGCACTTTGCCGCTCACCGGCCAGAACGTCGTCGACATGATCGTCACCGATCTCGCCGTCTTCCACCGCGAGGACCATGACAGCCCCTTCCGCCTGATCGAGCTCGCGCCGGGCGTCTCCGCCGAGGAAGTCGCCGCCAAGACGACGGCGCGCTACGTCTCGTAATGCCGGCGATGCGTTCGCTTCCCGCCGCCGCGGCGCTCCTCGCAGCCAGTGCCGCGATCGCCCAGCCGCCGGCGCAGCGGCTCGACGCGGCGACCGCCCAGGCCATCGTCTCCGGCTGCGCCCGCCACGCCTCGGGGCGCAACCAGAGCCACGGCATCGCCGTCGTCGATCCGGGCGGCCATGTCGTCGCGGCGCTGAGGATGGACGGCAACGGCCACGGCATCATGGACTTCGCGCTCGCCAAGGCCCGGGCCGCAGCCGCCTGGGGCTTCCCGACATCGGCCATGGCCGAAGCCGTGCGCGGCACCCCCGGCTTTGCCGGCGCGCCTCATGTGGTGACGGTTCCCGGCGGTGTTCCGATCTATGCGCGCGACGGGACGACCAGGCTCGGCGCGGTCGGCGTGTCCGGCGAGGCGCCGGCGGACGACGTCGCCTGCGCCGAGGCCGGAATCGCCGCCGCCGGCCTGCGCCCGAGGCCCGACCGCTGACGCGGGCCAGCCTTGTGAGCCTTTCCGCCTCTTCGCAACCATGATAGCCTTCGGCTCTGGGGGCGCTTGCCTCCGACATGGAGGGGGGCCATGGCCGATTGGGGGGTCGAAAACGTCAAGCTTGGGAGCACGGACCGCTCCGGTTACGAGATCAAGTGCATCTTTGCGCTCAATCCGCCGGAATATGCGGTCTACGGCACCGACGTCCGGGTGGCGCTGCAATATGCCGACGACAGGGACGCCGCTCGCCAGCAGCGCACCGCCATGGCCGCCTGCAATCCGCTGCGCGGTCAAATCAACGGCCTGATCGACGGCTGGCGCGGCGTCGGCAGGGGCTCGCGCCCGCATCGCGTCATCGACTATGACCGGCGCGTTGCCGATGCTCTGGTCGTCGGGCTCGAAGGCAGCGTTGCCAACGCCGTCGACCTCCTCGCCGAAATCCGCAACGACATCGTCTCCGAGCGGCGCTCGCTCGCGCAGAGCGACTATCTGCTGACGGCGGTGATCACGGTTCTCGTCTTGCTCGTCATCGCAGCAGCCGTGCGCGCGCTTCCCATCTTTCCGGACGGTGCCGAGGCGGTCGCGTCGGCGGCGATGACCGGCTCCGCCGGCGGCACGCTGGGCGCATTCTTTTCGATCGCGGTCGGCCTTCGCGGCCGCACCGTGCTCGTCGACCTGCAGAAATGGGACAATCGCCGCGACGCCATCCTCCGGGTCGTCGTCGGCACGATCGGCGGCGCAATCCTGATCTGTCTGTTCCTGACCGGCCTGGTGTCCGCGCTGAAGATCGAATCGGCGACCTTGACCGCGCCAGCGGGCGTCGGGACCCTGACGGCGCTGGTGATCGGCTTCCTCGCCGGATTCTCGGAGCGGGCCGTTCCCGATATCCTCTCCAAGGCCAGCCTCGCCACGGACGCGGCTACGGGCGAGGGCTCGACCGACGTCGCGACCGATCATGCGCGGGCGGTAGCGTCTTCGGCCGACACGCCGCCAGCCGTCACGCCGCCGGCCGCCGCGTCTGCCGACGCGGCAGCGGCGGACTCGGTGCCGGCGAACGGGCCGGACGCCTCGGGCGGGGGGACCCTGCCGCAAGCCGAGGAGGATTTGCCGCAAGCGGATGAGGAGGCGCCCCCGACGGACGATCAGCAGGCCATGGAGCCGGACGTTGTGCCCGGGTCGGAGGAGGATCTGAGCGCCGGCGGCGGCGACGAGGCCGCTGCCCCGTCCGAAGAGCCGGCCGGTGCCTCCGGTCTGCCGGCCGGACCGTCCGGCGAAGACGGGCTCGATCCGGAGCTTTCGGGGCGCGCCCCGCAGCGCTGAGGCGAGGACGGCTGTGGCGAGGCGTGCGGCGTGGCGCTAAGGCTGCTCGGACAAACGGGGAGAGCCCATGAAGTCGATCGCCGCCGCCGCAGCCTGTTTCCTCGCGCTCACTGCCATGCAGCCGCCGCACGAACCGCCGCGCCCCGCCGCGGAGGACGTGCGCCGGCAGGCGCCGCTGTCGCTGTGGCGGCTCGATTGCGGGGAGTTCGTCATCAACCAGTACGGCGCCTTTTTCTCGGACACGTTCCAATATCCGCCGGGCCCGAAGACGATCGTCGGGAGCTGCTATCTCATCCGCCACGGCGACCGCTACATGCTCTGGGACACCGGCCTCACCGATGCGCTCGTCGGCCGCCCGTTCAGCAACGCCGCCCAGACCCTTCGGGTCAACCGCAGCATCGTCGACCAGCTGCGCGAGATCCGCGTCCGGCCGGAGCAGATCGAATATATCGGCATCAGCCACTGGCATTTCGACCATGTCGGCCAGGCCGGCCGCTTCCCGCAGGCGCGCCTGCTGATCGGCCGCGGCGACCTCGAGCTGCTCCGCGCGACGCCGCCGGTCGACGAGGATTCGGCGCGCGGGCTCGCCCACTGGCTGACCGGCGGCGGCCAGGTCGACGCTATTGCCGGCGACCGCGACGTGTTCGGCGACGGCCGCGTCGTCATGCTGACCACGCCCGGCCACACGCCGGGCCATTACGCCTTGCTCGTGCGCCTCGCCTCGGGGCCCGTCCTGCTCACCGGCGACCTCTATCATTTCACCGAGCAGGTCGCGAACCGCGGCGTCCCGCCCTTCAACCATAATCGCGCGGACACTCTGGCCTCGATGGACCGCTTCGATCGGATCGCGCGCAACCTCGATGCCCGCGTAATCATCCAGCACGAGGCCGCGGACGTGGCGAAGCTGCCCGCCTTTCCGCAGGCGGCGCAGTGAAGGCGCTGCTCTCGGTCGAGTCCGGCGGCCCCGAGACGCTTCGCCTTACCGAGGTGGAAGATCCGCAGCCCGGGCCGGGCCAGCTCCTTGTCCGGGTGCGGGCCTGCGCGATCAACTATCCCGACGTCCTCATCATCGAGGACAAATACCAGTTCAAGCCGCCCCGACCGTTCGCGCCCGGCGGCGAGATCGCCGGCACCGTCGAGGCGGTGGGGGAGGGGGCGTCCGGCTGGCGCGAGGGCGACCGGGTCATCGCGATGATCGGCCATGGCGGCCTCGCCGAGAAGGTGCTGGTCGGCGCGTCGACGGCGCTGAAGCTGCCGCCCGAGCGCAGCTTCGAGGAAGGCTCGGCGCTGATCCTCACTTATGCGACCTCGATCCACGCTTTGCTCGACCGCGGAAGGCTCCAGGCCGGTCAGACGCTCCTCGTCCTTGGCGCTGCCGGCGGCGTCGGCCTCGCCGCCGTCGAGCTCGGCAAGGCCTACGGCGCCCGCGTCGTCGCCGCAGTGTCGTCCGAGGAGAAAGCCGAGGCCGCGCGCGCGGCCGGCGCCGACGCGGTCCTGGTCTATCCGCATGGACCCTTCGACAAGGAGGCATCGAAGGCGCTGTCGCAGCGGTTCAAGGAGGCGGTCGGCCCAACCGGCGCGGACGTGATCTACGATCCGGTCGGAGGCGACTATGCGGAGCCTGCGCTGCGCGCGATCGCCTGGGAAGGGCGCTATCTCGTCGTCGGCTTCCCGGCCGGCATCCCCAAGCTGCCGCTCAACCTCACCTTGCTCAAGAGCTGCGACGTCTGCGGCGTCTTCTGGGGCGCCTTCGCCGCGCGCGATCCCAATGCCAATGCCGCCCATATCGCCACTCTCTTCCGGCTCTGGGAGGAAGGGAGGATCGCACCCCGGGTCAGCGCCACCTGGCCGCTCGAGCGCGCCGGCGAGGCGATCGCTCACATGGCCGCCCGCAAGGCCGTCGGGAAGCTGGTCGTGACGATGGGGGGCTGAGCGCGCTCAGTCCTCGCGCATCGAACGGATCATCCGCGCGATCTGACCGCGCAGCTGCGCAACGCTGCGGGCCATGTTGCGCCGGGCGTCGCGCTTCGCCGAGGCGCTGATCGGCTGGGCGTCGACCCAGCGGTCGTGGGCGGCGCTGAGCGCGCGCTGCCGGTCCTCGCAAGCGGCGACGATGGCGGCGGCGGCGCGTTGCGCAGAGCCTTCCCCGTCATCCTGTTCGACCCGCTCCATGACGCAGCCGGCCCAGGCCTCGAACGCCGTCGCCACTTCCGGCGGCGTGCCCGGCTCGACGGTGATCGTCTGAGCGGCCAGCGCCGCGGCGAAAGCGAATAGTGCCATGGAAATCCTCCCCGAGGCGCGAACTGCCACAGGAGCGCGTGCTTGTCAGCAGGCGACCTTCCGGCGTTGCGCGATCCCGGCGCCGCGCCTATCTGGACGGGACCGCACGAGAAGGATCCCCATGACCACGTTCGACGATCGCGAGAAGGGCTACGAGGCGAAGTTCGCGCACGATCAGGAGATGCAGTTCAAGATCATCGCCCGGCGCAACAAGCTGCTCGGCCTCTGGGCTGCGCGGCACATGGGCCTCTCCGACGTCGAGGCGGAAACCTATGCCAGCGAGGTGATCCGCGCCGAGTTCGAGGAAGCGGGCGACGAGGAGGTCGTCAAGAAGCTGCTCGGCGACCTCACCTCGGCGGGCGTCGATTGCGACGAGACCAGGATCCGGCAGGCGCTCGAGCACAAGAATGTCGAAGCCCGCCGGCAGATGATGGGCTGACCCGGTGCCGATGGCGGCTGAGGAGATCGAGCGGCTGATCCGCGAGGCGATGCCCGACGCCCGCGTGGAGATTACCGACCTCGCCGGCGACGGCGACCATTATTCGGCGCGGGTGGTGTCGGAGAGCTTCAGGGGGCTGCCGCGCGTGCGGCAGCACCAGCGCGTCTACGAGGCGCTCGGCGGACGGATGGGCGGCGCGCTCCACGCGCTCCAGCTCACCACCGCCGCGCCCGATTGAGGGAGATCGAAGTCATGTCCGACGTGAAGCAGCGCATCGACGAGATCGTCGGCGGTCACGACGTCGTCCTGTTCATGAAGGGCACCGCGCTCTTCCCGCAATGCGGCTTCTCGAGCCGCGCCGTGTCGATCCTCGATCATCTCGGCGTCGCCTTCGAGACGGTCGATGTCCTCCAGGACCCCGAGATCAGGAACGGCATCAAGGAATATTCGGACTGGCCGACCGTGCCGCAGCTCTATGTGAAGGGCGAGTTCGTCGGCGGCTCGGACATCATGATGGAGATGTTCCAGGCCGGCGAGCTCCAGCAGCTCATCGAGGAAAAGCAGGTCGCCAAGGCATCGGGGTCCGCCTCATAGGCGCGTTCTAATTCCACCCCCGCTTCCCCCGGAAAAGCTCGGGGCGGGCGGCGCGACCAGAAAGCGCCTGCCCGCCCCTTTCGAGTGGAACCGTGTGGACGCAGATATGGATACAAGGTGCGTGCCAGGGGCTGCCGATCGCGGAATTCAGCGGCTTTGGGTGGTGAAGCGATCTTAACCTTCCGGGCCAATGTAAAGCTTCCCGACAGCGAGCCGGCACAGTGCGCCGGGGCATTCATCCGGCGTTCACCGACTCGATGATTACAGATGTAGTCGTAGCGAGGGAGGACGAGCGTGGAGCGGATCGGCGACGCCGAGCTGGCGGTGATGGAGGTGCTGTGGAACGATGCGCCGCTGACCGCCGCTGAAGTCGCCGGCCGCGTTCCGGAGGACCGCGGCTGGTCCATCAACACGGTCAAGACCATGCTCTCGCGTCTTTCCGCCAAGGGCGTCGTCGCGCATGAGGAAGAAGGGCGCCGCTATCTCTACCGCCCCGCCGTCGCCCGCGAGGATTATGCAGCCCAGGAATCCGGGCGCCTGCTCGACCGCATGTTCGGCGGCCGCCTGACGCCCCTCGTCGCCCATCTCGCCGAGCGGGACCGGCTGAGCCCCAAGGACATCGAAGAGATCGAAGCGCTCCTGAAGGCGCTCAAGTCGTGACTGGCTGGCTCGTCCACAACATGGCGACGGCGACGCTCCTCATGCTGGTCGTGCTCGCGATCCGCACGCCGGTCGCACGCGCCTTCGGAGCGGTCTGGGCCTATGCGCTCTGGCTGGTGCCGCTCGTCCGGCTGGTCCTGCCGCCATTGCCGCAGGGCACGCCCGAGCTGCCATCGCTCGCCTTGATCGTTCCGGTGGCGGGCGACTCCCTATCGTCCGCGCCACTGCAGGCCGTCGCCATGGGCTGGGCACCCTGGCTGCTCGCATTGTGGGGCGGGGGCGCCGCTTTGTTCCTGATCGTCCAGTTCTTCGCCTACCGCCGCTTTCTCGCTCGCCTCAGCCTCGCGTCGCGGAGCGCGGGCGCCTTTCGCGGCCTGCCTCTCATCGAGAGCGAGGCTGTCGACGGGCCGATCGCGGTTGGGCTGCTCGATCGGCGCATCGTCGTTCCCGCCGATTTCGCCACCCGCTACAGCGCGGCCGAGCGCCGCCTCGCCGCGGAGCACGAGTCCGTTCACCACCGCCGCGGCGATATCTGGTGGAACCTCGCCGCCTTGCTCGTGCTCGCGCTCAACTGGTTCAACCCGATCGCCTGGATCGCGTTCATCGCCTTCCGTGCCGACCAGGAGCTCGCCTGCGACGCCGCGGTCACCGGCAGCGCGACGCCCGGCGAGCGCGCCGATTATGCGCGCGCCCTCGTCAAGTCCGCCAGCCGTCCCGGGCTGATCGCCGCCTGTCCACTCAACCATGCCGACCAACTGAAAAGGAGATTGAAGATGATGAAAGGCCACCGCACCAGCCGTCTGCGCAGCTTCGGGGGCGCCGCCGCGCTCGTCACCATTGCCGGGGTCAGCCTCGCGCTCGCCGCCCCCGGCGCCGCTCATCCCCATCCCGAGGGCGAGAAGAGCAAGCAGGAGCGGATCATCATCATGGAGCACAAGGACGGCGACCGCGCCGGCGCCGACCATGTCATGCGCATCCGCCGCGGCCCGAACGACGAGCACGTCATTCCCGAAAACTGCACGGGTGGCGAGCCAGTCGCCAATGTCGACGAGCGCACCGGCGAGCGGCGCACCCGCGTTCTCCTCTGCTCGGCCGGCGGCCCTGCCGACGCCGCGTCGCGCGTCCAGCGCCTGCAGCAGGCGCGCGAGCGCATCGCGGCCAACGGCGAGCTCTCCGGCGAGCATCGCGACCGCGTCCTCGCCGCCATCGACCGTGCCATCGCCGAAGCGCGCGCGGCCCAGTAAGACGGGTCGTCCCCTCCCCCCGCGGGGGGAGGGGCGCTCCCGCCCTTCCCTTCGGCCCGGGCGAGTGCCACATCGCGGGAATGGACGCCCCACCTACCGGCATCGTCGAGCACCCGCACGAGCTGGTTCGACGGGTCCTCGCGCCGAACCCGTCCGCCTTCACCTTTACCGGCACGCAGACCTATATCGTCGGGCGCCGGGAGGTCGCGGTCATCGATCCCGGTCCGGACGAACCCGCACATATTGACGCATTGCTGTACGCTGTGCGGGACGAGCAGGTCGCGGCCATCCTCTGCACCCACACCCACCGCGACCACAGTCCGGCCAGCCGCGCTCTCGCCGCCGCGACGGGTGCGCCGATCGTCGGCTGCGCCCCGCTCGCCCTGGAAGACGACGGGCCGCGCGCCGACGCCTCCTTCGACTTCGACTATGCCGCCGACCGCGTCCTTGCCGACGGCGAGACGGTCGCGGGTCGCGGCTGGACGCTCGAGGCCGTGGCGACGCCCGGTCACACCTCGAACCATCTCTGCTTCGCCTTGGCCGGCGCCGGAATCCTGTTCACCGGCGACCATGTCATGGGCTGGTCGACCACGATCGTCTCCCCTCCGGACGGCGACATGACAGATTACATGGCGAGCCTCGAGCGGCTGCTCGCGCGCCGCGACGCTGTCTATCTGCCGGCGCACGGCCCGGCCGTCGACGATCCGCAGGCGCATGTCGCAAGGCTGATCGAGCATCGCCGCATGCGCGAGCGCCAGATCCTCGCCGAGCTCGGCGCCGGCGAGACCCGCGTCGAGACCATGGTGCCGAGGCTCTACGCGGAGACCGACCCACGCCTCTACCCCGCCGCGGCGCGCTCCGTCCTCGCCCACCTCATCGACCTCGAACGGCGCGGCATGGTCCGCGGCCGCGGAGAGGAGTGGCGGGCGGTCGCCTGACCGTTGAATTTCCGGTGCGAAGATGCCATATCCGCTCGGCACGCGATCGGCCGGCGCCGGCGTGCCGACGGGCCTTCGCCCATTTTCGTTTCCATCCGGCGGGCACGGCCCCGGGCGGACGCGAGCATCGGGAGCAGCGAGCCAATTCGTGCCGCTCCGAAGGGGTCTATCAGTGAACGCACCCGACCGGAGCCTTCTAGGGCTCGACCTTCGCGGCGAGATCGATCGCCTGCGCAAGGAGCGCAACGCCGTCATCCTCGCCCATTACTATCAGGCGCCGGCAATCCAGGATCTCGCCGATTTCGTCGGCGACAGCCTCGATCTCAGCCGCAAGGCGGCGGCGACCGACGCCGAGGTGATCGCCTTTTGCGGCGTTCGCTTCATGGCGGAGACGGCGAAGATCCTGGCGCCGGAAAAGATCGTGATCCTCCCCGACATGGCGGCGGGCTGCAGCCTCGAGGACAGCTGTCCGCCCGAGCAGTTTCGCGCTTTCCGCGAGGCCCATCCGGACCACATCGCGCTCACCTACATCAACTGCTCGGCGGAGGTTAAAGCGCTCAGCGACGTCATCGTCACGAGCTCGTCGGCCGAGACGATCCTGGCGCAGATACCGTCCGACCAGAAGGTCATCTTCGCCCCGGACAAGAATCTCGGCGGCTATCTCGCCCGCAAGACGGGGCGCGACATGCTGCTCTGGCCCGGCGTCTGCATCGTCCACGAGGCCTTTTCGGAAACCGAGCTTCTCAAGCTCAAGGCCAGGCATCCCGGCGCCCCGGTCCTCGCCCATCCCGAATGCCCGCCGCACATTCTCGACCACGCCGATCTCGTCGGCTCGACCAGGGCGATCCTCGAATTCGCGCTCGCCTCGCAATCGTCCACGATGATCGTCGCCACCGAGCCGCACATCATCCACCAGATGGAGAAAGCGGCGCCGCACAAGCAGTTCATCGGCGCGCCCGGCGCGGACGGGAACTGCAACTGCAACATGTGCCCCTACATGGCGCTCAACACGATCGAGAAGCTCTACCTCGCCTTGCGCGACCTCGAGCCCCGCATCGAGATCGCCGAGGACGTCCGCCTCGCCGCGAAAACGTCGCTCGACCGCATGCTCGACATGGCCGGCCGCACCGTGGGGCAGGGCGATGTCGGCCGGCCCGCGTTCAAAGCGGCGTGACGTTCGCGCTCGCCGGCTTCGACCTCGCTCGCTTCGTCCGCGACACGCTGGCCGAGGATCTGGGCGAGCGCGGCGACGTCACGTCCGAAGCGGTCGTGCCGGCGGCGGCGCGCTTCGAAGGTGCGATGAACGCGCGCGAGGAGATCGTCGCGGCCGGCCTGCCGATCGCGGAGGCGTTCTTTCGCGCACTCGATCCCGAGGCCCGGATCGAGCCCTGCGCCGAGGATGGCGATCGGATCTTGGCCGGCGGCCCGCTGATGCGCGTCACCGGCAAGGCGCGTGCGCTGCTCAGCGCCGAGCGCTCCGCGCTGAACAGTCTCCAGCATTTATCCGGAGTGGCGACCCTGACGCGCCGCTACGCCGACGAGATCGCCGGGACAGGCGCGATTCTCCTCGATACGCGCAAGACGCTGCCCGGCCTGCGGCGACTCGAAAAATACGCGACGCGCATCGGCGGCGCGGCAAATCACCGCATGGGCCTGTGGGATGCGGCGATGATCAAGGACAATCATGTCGCCGTCGCCGGCGGAGTCGGGGAGGCCGTGCGTCGCGCGGCCGCGGCGGGCATTGGCAGGATCATCGTCGAGGTCGACCGGATCGACCAGATCGAGCCGGCGCTCGCCGCCGGCGCGACGCATCTCCTGCTCGACAACATGGATCCGCCGGCCTTGCGCGAAGCGGTGGCCCTGGTCGCGGGCCGGGCGGCGACGGAGGCGAGCGGCGGCGTCACGCTCGAGACGATCCGCGCCAAGGCGGAGACCGGCGTCACCTATGTTTCGGTCGGCCGCATCACCCAGTCGGCTCCAGCCGTGGACATCGGCCTCGACTTCGTCGCCATCTGAGCCTTGCAAGCGCGCGTGCGGCGGCTAAGGTTCGCGCGTCATCATAAGGGGGAAACCGGATGCGGCCTCAATCGATCGTCCAATTCGAGCGCGTCGTGCTGCTCATCATCGTCGTCCAGCTGGTCGGCAGCTTCTTCAACTGGGAATATATGGAGATGATGGTCGCGCGCCAGGGGATGGGCTCGGGCGTCGTCGCGGCGGCGGTCGCCATCTCGATCGGCATCACATTGCTGCTGCTGTGGCTGATCGCGCGGCGGCGGAGCGTGGTCGCGATGTGGATTTATGTCGCAATCTGCGCGTTCGGCATCCTGACCACCCTGCTCGGGATCGGCGAGATCATGCGGCAGACGACGCCTTCCATCCTCGCCCAGGCCGCGCAATTGGTCCTCACGATCGTCTCGATCTGGCTGCTCTTCCGGGCGGACTCGCGCGCCTGGTTCCGCAAGGACGCGACTCCCGCCGCTTGAGGCTCAGGGCCGGGGGACGACCTCGGCCTCGATCGTCATCGTTTCGGGATGATGCTTGTCGAGCCAGCGCTTCAGGATTCTGAGGTTGCGGCTGTTCGAGCGGAAGGCGAAATCGAACAGGTCGCCGACCAGCGGAACCGCTCCGACCAGGGTGTCGACGCCGATGTTGGCGGCCATGCGCGCGAGCTGGAGTTTCGGCATGCCGAGATTCCGCGCCTCCCAGACGAGCCACGCGCCCATCGCGGTCGTGACGAGGTCGCCGACCACCGGGACAAGCCCGACGATCGCGTCGAGGCCGACGCGCATGTTCGTTCCCGGTATCGCAAAGGCGCGCTCGAGAAGCTGCTCCATCGCCTCGAGCCGGCGCCGCACCGACGCCGGGTCGCGTCCGACCGGGAGTTGTCCGGCGATCCGTTCGAGCTCTTCTCTGTCGATCCTGGCCATTCAATTCTCCATGGCGATCAGCTCGCCCGGTACGTGGCGTCCGAACTGGTTGCGGCTGAAACCGGTCATTCGCGGCGACACCAAGCTCCAACGCACCGGCGCCGCGATCGGCACGAAGATCGCGGCATCGCGCAGCAGTCCGTCGGCCTGGGCGAGCAAGGCCCGCCGCTCGACGATGCTCTGCGTCTCCCGGGCGAGCGCCAGCGCCTCGTCCGCTGCCGGTGCGCAAGCGGGTGAGCGATCGCAGGTGAAGCTGCGCAGATACCAGGCCGCCATCGATGCCGGAGCGACCATGTCGACGAAGCGCAGGTCCGCCTCCGCATTGTCGGCGACGCGCTCGGCCTCGACGCCGGCCAGGCGCCAGTCGCGCCGCAGGAAGGCGAAGATCAGGCGGTAGCCGGGCCCGTCCGGCATCGCGACGCGCAGTCGCGGCGCCTGGGGCCTTTCGGGTTCCTCCCCGGCGGCGGTCGCCTCGGTCGCGGGCGCAGGCGCGCCGAGGATCCGCGCAGCTTCCTCCCGGCGAACGACCAGGGGCATCGCCGCCCAGTCCGGCTGCGCAGGCTCCGGGACTTCGCTCAGCCCCGGGGGGAGCAGCGAGGCGCGGGCCGAAAGGCCGGGCACGGCAAGGGCCGCGAGCAGCCCTTCCCGGTCGATCGCCATGGCAAGGGCCCGTCGCACGGCCGGGTCGGCGAAGGGGCCCTCGGCGCGCTGAAAGGCGAGACCGAACAGGCCGGCGACGGGATCGAACCGGAGAGCGGCGGCCGCCGGCCGGGCAGCGCGCACGATCGGAAGGTCCCCGGCCGTGCCTCCGAGCACCAGATCGGCGCCGCCCGCCATGAAGCGCGCGGCGGCGAACGAGGCGCGCTCGCCTCGGAGCGCGATCGGCGGCTCCGCCCGTTCCGGTTCGTCTTCGTCGTCGGACGGAGGGAGGCTGAGCAGCACCGTCCCGTCCGGCCCCGGCGCCGGCCGGCGCGGCCCGGTCCCGCGACCCTCGAGCAGCACCGCCATTTCAGGCTGGGCGAGGAGCTCGAGGAAATGCGGCCGCGGCGCCTTCAGCGTAAATTCGAGCACTTCTTCGGTCATCGGCTCGATCGAGGCGATGAGGCCGAGGAGCGGTTTGAGGGGGTTGCGGCTCGATCTGGCCATCGCGGCACGAAGGCGGGGCACGACCTGGTAGGCCGTCACCCGGCCGCCGCCGATCCATTCGGTACGGCGGATGCGGAACGTGTAGCGCGTGCCGTCGTCCGAGACGATCCAGCTCTGCGCCAGCGCGGGCTCGATCTGGCCCTCGGCGTCGAACCGTACCAGGCCTTGCGCGGCCGCTTCGAGCAGAAAGGCCGAAGGCGGGTCGAGACCTCCCAGGCTGGGATTGGCGAGGCGCGGCGGGCCGCCGACCGCGCTGACTGTGATCGGACCCGTCTCCTCTCGTCCGCAGCCGGCGAGGAGGAACAGGAGGGCGCAACCGCCGGCGAGCGCGCGAATCGACATCGCCGCCAGCACTAGGGTCCGCACTCGATACCCGCAACGGTCGGGCCCGCCACGGAGGGGTCGACAATGGCCTGGTTCGAATACCGACCTGGCCCAGCCGACCGCTGTTCTTCGACCCTAGGATTAGGCCGCGCGTGCGCCCATTTTTTACGGCTCGTTCATGGTTCGAGGACTAGAACCGCCCATGGACAGAAGACGGCGCGGACCCAGCCCCCCTCGCGCGGGCGGATCTTCCTTTCACGAGCGTCGGACGGACCGCCTACCGGTCGACGACCGGACAGCGTTGACCCACCTTTATGTGATCGCGGTCAAGGTGCGCGACGTTTCGACCAGCGGCTTCATGGCCGAATGCAGCGTTCCGGTCGCGATCGGCAGCCACGTCTCGCTCCAAGTGCCCGGGATCGGCGGGGTCCGCGCGCAAGTCCGCTGGCAGATCGGGACGCGCATGGGCGGCATGTTCCTCGATCCGATCAGCCTCGACGAATGCGAGTGGACGGCGACTCGCACCGAGGCGCGGTCTCTCGAGACCTGCTGATCCGCCAGAATCGCGCGGCGCCGCTGCCGCGAAGGCAGGTTGCGACATGCATTTGATGCCGGCGCTCGCCATGTTAGGCTGAGCCCCACTTGCGGCTCCTCGAAGGCTCCCCAGTGAAAACAGGCTTGGCCCTTGCCGTTTTCGCCTCCGCGCAGGCCGGCGCGCCGCCGTCCGCGCCGGAGGCGGTTCCAATGACGCCGACACCGCCAGACCTGGCATTTCCGCGACTCGTCGACCGCTGCCCGCGTGCCTCGGGGAGCGAGATCGTCGTCTGCGGCCGCCGCGACATGGACGAGCGTCACCGCTTGCGCGGGGCCGGCCCCTCCGGGGCGGACGCCGATGGCCCAAGCGGGCCGCTCGGGCTCCAGATCTCCGACGGCGTCCGGATGGAAGTCGAACCCATGCAGCGCGTGCGCAGCGACGGCTGGGTCGACCGCCGCGTCGTCGTCCGCTTCCGGATCGCTTTCTAGGAGACGCTCGGCGCGGTGCAGACAGCGTCGGCCACGGTCGCCCAAGCGGTGCCGTCGCGGATCGGGTCCGGCTCGGTGCCACCGAAGCGGTTCACGACCTCTCCGCCCGCGCGATAATTGGTCATCTCCACGATTCGCGCGGTTCGCGCCGCGCAGTCGAGCTCGGTCTGGGCAATGCCATAGGCGGCATCGTAGCTCTCCGGCATGTCGTAGCGGAGCGTTACCCGGACCCTGGAGCCGGTACGCGCGGCGCCGGCCGCGTCGAAATAGACGACGACCCCGTCCTTGGTGCGCTGAACTTCGGTCCAGCTCTGGGCCGAAGCGGGGGAAGCGAAGGCCGCTGCAGCCGCCGCCACCAGACTAAATCCGTGTCTCATCGAACCATCCCCTCAAGAGCTCTCATCGGCACGGTCAGTCGGCGCGCCGATAGGGCACGAAGTCGCCGAGGAAAATCGTTCCGGTCTGCGTCATCGTCGAAGGATCGAACAGCCGGACGATGTCGCCGCGGCAGAGCGAGCCCGAAAACTGGCGGGTGACGAGGACGTCCCAATCGTCGAGCGAGCGGGCGCCGCCGCGCGGGCGATTGACCCACAGCGTCCCGCCCGGCGCCTCGTAGACGATCGCTGTACGATCGATGATCCGCGCGGAGGTGAAGCGGCGCGTGTCGATGCAGTTTACCGCCTCTCCGGCGACGCGGCCCTGGACGGCGCGGTCGAGCCGGGCCTCGGGCGAAATGCGCTCGGCTGCCGCCGTCGGGGCGGCGGACGCGAGGAGTGCGGCGGCGGCGAGAAGGGGGATGCGCATGACCTGTCTCCCGGTGGTACTTCGGCAGCCTATAGACGAATGCCTGGCTGAACGCACGATGACATCCTTGCGACCCACTTGCGCATCACCGTGTGTTAGCCGTACAAGACACCATGAACGGGAGCGGCGGCATGCAGGACCAGAACCAGACATCCACGACAGCCGACGTCGCCGAACGCATGACAAGCCGGATCTCGAACAGTCTGGTGATTGCTGCCGGCATCCTCGGACTCGGCATCTACTGGAGCGGCGATGAAATCGAGACGCCGACCTACCAGGCTGTCGCTACGCCCGACGGCCGCGTCGTCCGCGTGAACATGGAAAGCGGATCGATCGTCTCGTGCGACGCCGTGCGCTGCACGCTCGTCTATCTCGACGGCGAGCGTCTCGAGCGCCCGAGCGAGGCGGCCAAGGCGGAAGCGGCGGGTCTTCGTCCGCCGGCGCCGGCGCAGCCCGCTTTGCCGCAACCCAAAGCGGCTCCCCAGCCGGAAGTTGCTTCCCAGGCTCCGCCGACTGGCTCGGAGCCGTCAGCCCCTGCGCCGCCGCGGACGCAACGCTGATCGTCGGCAGCTTGCCGGCTGGTGCGGACGGCGGGACTCGAACCCGCACGCCCCGAGGGGCAGGAGATTTTAAGTCTCCGGCGTCTACCTGTTTCGCCACGTCCGCACGAGACGACCATGCCAGCTTCGTGGAGACCGCGTAAGACGTCTACCATCGTGCGGGCGACGTCGAACATAGTCGTACGTCGTCGCTAGTCGTCTTGCGGTCGGGACCGCCTATTGAGCGCCAGCCTGCAGATTAAGCCGCTCGCGCATTTCCTTGCCCGGCTTGAAATAGGGGACGCGCTTGGCCGAGACGTCGACCGGCTCGCCGGTGCGCGGGTTGCGGCCCTTGCGGGCATCGCGCCCGCGGGTGGAGAAGGCACCGAAGCCGCGCAGCTCGACGCGGCCGCCTTTCCTCAGCTGCTCGGTGATCGAATCGAAGAAAGCCGAGACGACGCGCTCGATCTCCTTCTGCGTGAGATCGGGATGGTCGTCGCAGAGCTTCTGCACGAGTTCGGAACGGATCACGGCTCCCCCTCCAGATTCGATTGCGGGCGCGAGGCCGGCGGTGAGACAGCCGTCCCCCCGACGGCTAATCTCGATCAGCCTGTACGCAAAAAGCTGGGAAATCAATAGCGAACGGCAGCAGTCAGCGGCGGGCACGCCGTCGGGAGCGCCCGCCGTTGAAAAACGGGTTAGGACTTGTCCTTCTGTTTTAACGCCTCACCGAGGATGTCGCCGAGGCTGGCGCCGCTGTCGGACGAGCCATACTGGGCGACGGCCTGCTTCTCCTCGGAAATCTGCAGCGCCTTGATCGAGAAATTGGGCTTCTTCGAGCGATCGAAGCCGATCACCATCGCGTCGAACTTCTGGCCGACCTGGAAGCGCTCGGGGCGCTGCTCGTCGCGGTCGCGGCCGAGATCGGTGCGCTTGATGAAGCCGGTCGCGCCGTCGTCGCCGACCTGGACCTCGAGCCCGCCGTCGCGCACTTCGAGGACGGTGACGGTGACGATCTCGTTCTTGCCGACCCCCGCGCCCGCCGCCGCAGCGCCGCCCTTGGCGACCCCGCCGCGCTCCAATTGCTTCATGCCGAGCGAGATCCGCTCCTTCTCGACATCGACGTCGAGCACGACCGCCTTCACCGTCTCGCCCTTGCGGTGGAGATTGAGCGCGTCCTCGCCGGTCACGCCCCAGGCGATGTCCGACATGTGGACCATGCCGTCGACGTCGCCCTCGAGGCCGACGAACAGCCCGAACTCGGTCGAATTCTTGACCTCGCCCTCGACCTCGGTGCCGACCGGATGGGTCTCGGCGAACGCCGCCCAGGGATTGGCCTGCGCCTGCTTCAAGCCCAGCGAGATGCGGCGCTTGTCCTCGTCGACCTCGAGCACCGAGACGTCGACTTCCTGCGAGGTCGAGACGATCTTGCCGGGATGGACGTTCTTCTTGGTCCAGCTCATCTCCGAGACGTGGACGAGGCCCTCGATCCCGGCCTCGAGCTCGACGAAGGCGCCATATTCGGTGATGTTGGTGACCCGGCCCTTGAAGACGCCGCCGACCGGATACTTCGCAGACGCGCCTTCCCAGGGATCGGCCTCGAGCTGCTTCATGCCGAGCGAAATGCGCTGCGTCTCGCGGTTGATGCGGATGATCTGCACCTTCACCGTGTCGCCGATGCCGATCACCTCCGACGGGTGGTTGACGCGCTTGTAGGAAATGTCGGTGACGTGGAGCAGGCCGTCGATGCCGCCCAAGTCGACGAAGGCGCCGTAATCGGTGATGTTCTTGACGACGCCGTCGACCACCTGGCCCTCGGCCAGCGAGAGGATCAGGCCCGAGCGCTGCTCGGCGCGGGTCTCTTCGAGGATGGCGCGGCGCGAGACGACGATATTGCCGCGGCGGCGGTCCATCTTCAAGATCTGGAAGGGCTGGGGGAGGTCCATGAGCGGAGTCACGTCGCGGACCGGACGGATGTCGACCTGGCTCCCGGGCAGGAAGGCGACGGCGCCGCCGAGATCGACGGTGAAGCCGCCCTTGACCCGCCCGAAGATGACGCCCTCGACGCGCTCGTTGGCGGTATATTGGGTCTCGAGCTTGTCCCAGGCGGCTTCGCGGCGGGCGCGGTCGCGCGACAGCATCGCCTCGCCCTGGTGGTTCTCGACCCGGTCGACATAGACCTCGACCTCGTCGCCGATTGAAATCTCGGTCTTCTGGCCCGGCGCGGCGAACTCGCGCAGCGCGACGCGGCCCTCGCTCTTCAGGCCGACGTCGATGACGGCCATGTCGTTCTCGATCCCGGTGACGATCCCTTTGACGACCTTGCCCTCGAAGCCTTCATTCTCGCCGCCGAGGGTCTCGTTCAAAAGTTTCGCGAAATCGTCGCGCGTCGGCATCGCCGATGTAGCCATGGAGTGAGTATCCTTCGTGTTTTCTATTCCGGCCGGGGGTTGTCTCCCCCGGTCTTGGAACCCGTGCCGCCCCCGCCGCACCATGCGTGCGGGAGCGTCCGAAGGGCTCAGGCTTCTGCGGGGCTCGACCTTCGTTCCCTCACCCGCCCGCTTCGCGGGCACCCTCTCCCCGAACGGGAGAGGGGGGTGGCAGGAAAACAAAAAGAGCGCGGCGGGCGGGCCTTCAGGCCTCTCTCCCTCGCGCTGATCCTGAACCTCCGCAGACGCTTAGCGCCCGCCGGACGGTGGGGCGTATAGAGGAGAGGGGGGTGTGGGGCAAGGCGCAAAGGCGATGAGTTCATCGATAGCGTACAAGCACATTATCATCTGCAGTGGCCATTCGAATTGACTGGGCGGCAGTTTGACGGAAAGAACGCGGATCGTGCTGTCGCCGCGGACGCGCTGGAGCCAGGACATGATGCGGCTTTTTAACCGTTCCAATCAGGCTGGTACCGCGCGCCGATATCGCGGGATTCTGCCACCCTGGCGTGTCCGGGGTTGGCTGCTCGTCGCACTTCCTTTTTCACTCTTTGTGTCCTTTCTAATAAGCAACGGGCCTATTCTTCAATTCTACACATCATCAGTACTTTATAGCCGCGCGCCATCGATTTATGCGTCTGCTCATCAAGATGCCGTCGTCAGATTTGTTGAACCTATCCAATGGATATCGCTCGCATTTCATCCCGGATTTCTGACAGTCTCGATCATAGCTGTAATTATTATGTTCAAAGCAAAGACCCTGAGGGGTGCGGCTCTGTTACTTGGGATGTCTATCTATTTATTAATAACTCTGATTGACATTTCGGATGCCGTAATTAATGGCTCGCGCGCGGAAGCGCCGTTAGCCGCGTCTCTTGCTGCAAATCTCGCCGGCGCTGTGCTTGTAGCGCTAGTCGTATTCATTCTCTTGTGTGTCCACGACCGCATTGGCCGCGAGTCTTTGAGCAAGAGGGGCGTACTATATGCGTTTCCTGTGATCTGTGTACTCTCAGGGCTTTCTATCTCAGCATTTCTATATTTCTTTCTGTATTTTTTCTATCAACCTACGCCGTCACGTTTTGAAGCCGTATTTTCTGCGCCGGCGTCAGCCCAGTACACTTCTGCCGTCCGCGGAGATACTCAGCCGTCAAGCGCCGAAGCGCAGAGCTTTAGTATAATCCCTCCTGGGACGATCGGCGAGCACTTAGAACACCTTGCCCTATCGGGCACAGCTTCGCTGGAATGGTCTGCTCCTCAAGGCGGCGGGACCTATATTGTAGAAGTTTCCCTGCTTCAAGATTGCATTACATCGCATGCATTTTCCACGTTCAGACGTCGTCCTGTTATGTTGCGCAAGGCCGGCGTCAGAAGGCTCCGAATAAATGTGGATGAGGGCACAAGTGATCTCAAAATTGGAACTGAAGGAGCCAATCCTACGTTTGCCATACGGGCACGCAGGGGGTCCGCATTCCGCTTGTTGCCGCCAAGGGGCGAGAGTCAAATCCTCGAAACCGACATTCGTCAGGGCGACATTATCTCGATGTCGTCAACGGCGCCGATCTACCTCAACCTAAACTCCTTCGTCGATCTGTCGCGCGCGCCTGCTCGACCTCAACCTCGCACCATCGAGCTATCGATCGACGGCGTCTCAAGTTTCATTGCCGCCGGGAATGAACCCAGGGGCGCTCGCGAGCGTGGTTTCGATTGTCGGGTGGTTCCGCCTGGTTCTTATCAATTTGCGGCTCGTCGAGATGACGCCATACGCACATTGCAGCAACCTTTGAGCAGTGCGGAATCAATCGGCGTTGCCGTTCGGTTGTGGCGCGATCACACTGATAGCCAGTCTCGGCTCGACGCGTTTGGCGATGTCGTTGTCTCAGGTGGTGTGGGGTCTGCAGCAGTCGCCGGCGTGAGTTTTGCTGACGCAGCCGAGAGGCCTCTCGGCCGAGCTGAAGCGATGTCGTTCGGAGGTCAGGTTACTTACGCAGCGGTGGACGGAAATCAGTTGAGTTTCCGCCCTCATGAACGATTCGTACTACGCGGGATCATCTACGGGGTTATGGAGGAAAGTGGCGGAGTAAGGATCCGTGCCGAAGCGGATCAGCTCTGGAAGGATGCCGTCCGCCTGAACCAAACGCGGTGGGAGCGGCTTTCGGCCGAGATGCAGGCAGCTTTCATCGTCGCTATCGCCGGCCTCGCCTCCCTTTTAATCGGAGCTTTTCGAAAGACGCTTTCGCGTTTGGCTCGTGATGAGCCTCTACGTTTCTATAACTAGTCGAAGAAAACCGGGAACGGGTCAGTATATATTTTCGCTGGGCGCCGTGGGTGCAGGCGCACCTGTCCCCATTTTCCTCGAAGGGGCGACTTCATTTCCGCGGCGGCGGCAGATTGGCGGCGGGATCCGGCGGATTCCTCCTGTGCGTGTCGAGAGCGCAGGTTCGCAGGCGAGCGACGGCGGCGCGGGTGCCCTCGAGGGCAACGGCGCCGAGGCGCGCTTCGTCCATCGTGACGACGATGCTTGCCGACTCCGCGAAATCGCGGAGGAAATCCTCGGCGTGGAAGATCGCCAGCAAGCCGGTCATCCTGGCGCCTTCATAGACGCTGTTCATCCCGAATGCGCCGACCGGACCATATTGCGCGCCGTTGCTGAAGAAGACGCCGATTTGATACTGGCGGCCTTGCTCGATCGACCGCCAGGCCGGGTTGTCGATGCTGAACCAGGCGCGGTTTTCGCCATATTCGTACGCGACGCGAAGGTAAGCGCCGCTCTCATATTCGGTGAGGATCGAGCAGTCGCCGATATTGTCGTAAAGGCCCCAGCCCTCGACCGTGCCGAGCGGAATGGAGGGCTGCGGATTGGCGGAAGGCGGCGCGGGCGAGGCTGCCTGCGCGACTGCCAACGATGCGGCGAGGAGGGGTGCCAAGGCTGCCAATGTTCCTACCTGTCAGGTTCGGGTTCCGTCTGGCGACGCAGAGCAGGGTAAGGGGAGAGGGGACGGTTGCGCAACTCTCCAGGCCGCGATGGCCGAGCTCACCGGCCCGCCGCCGCGCGCGCCGCGGGTGCGGGCGCTGTGAGCGCAGGCGGCGGGCGCGGCGAAGGATTTCGGGCAGAGGGGAAACTGGCTATTGTGGCCGTTTGCGACGGGAGGAGGAGGAAGATGCGCTTTGTTGTCGCGGCCGCGCTTGCGCTCGCCGCCGTGCCGGAGCCGGCAGCGGCCTGCCAGCAATTGCCGATGGCGTTCTTCGATTTCGGCTCGGCGGCGCTGCGCGGCCACGAGATCGCCAGGCTGCGATACTTTGCGGACCAGATGCGGGTGCAGAGCGGCGAGATCGAGCTGATCGAGGTGGTCGGCCATTCGGACCGCACCGGTTCCCCGGCGGCGCGGGAGCGGATCGCGCGGCGGCGCGCCGAGGCGGTGCGGGACCTGCTCGTCTCGCTGGGCCTGCCGGCGGGAATCGTCTCGGCGTCGGGGGCCGCGGACCGGCGGCCGCTCGCCGAGACCGACGACCATGTCCGCGAGCCGCAGAACCGGCGGGTCGAGCTTGCCGTCACTTTCACGCCGCAGGCGCGCGCGGCGGCCGCGGCGCGGCGTGAGGAAGCGATCGCGCGAGGGGAGGGCGTGCCAATGTGCTAGCGGGGCGGAGAGCTTCCTGGTCGTTCAGGCGGCGGCAGGCGCAGGGACGCCCAGGATCTCGCCGACCTCCCCCTGGGCCGCGATCCGGCCGCTGTCGAGCCGGACCCCGCGATTGCACCAGATGCGGAGCAGGTCGGCGGAGTGGCTGGCGAGCACGAGGATGCGGGTGCGCTCGACGAAGGCGCTCATCCGGACATAGGCCTTGAGCTGGAAATCCGCGTCGGCGACCCCCAGCCATTCGTCCATCAGCAGGATGTCGGGCGGGATCGCGGTCGAGACCGCGAAGGCGAGGCGCAGCATCATGCCGGCGGAATAGGTGCGCAGCGGCGCGCCGATGAAGGCGCCGAGCTCGGTCCATTCGACGATCTCGTCGACCAGCGGCCGTATCGCGCGCGGCGCGATCCCCTGGTGCAGGCCGATCAGGAAGATGTTGTCGAGGCCGGTGGCGGCAGGATCGATGCCCGTCGCCGGAGTGAGCAGCGCGGTGCAGCGGCCCTCGCGCGCGACCGTCCCCGCGCGCGGCGCATAGACGCCGGCCATGGTGCGAAGGAGCGTGCTCTTGCCGGAGCCGTTGGCGCCGACCAGGGCCAGGCGGTCGCCGTCCTTCAGCGCCAGATCGATGTCCGCGAGCGCAGTTACCGAAGTGCGGCGCCCCGCGATCCTGAGGCGCCGTCCGAGCGCGCCCTGGAGCGCGAAGCGCCGCATCGAGCGGGCGCTGGCATGGTAGATGGGAAAGTCGACGCAGACCCCCTGCAGTGAGAGGCCCGCCACGGTCAGATCCAGTAGGCGACGCGCGCGCGGCAGGCGGCGAAGGCGAAGGCCGCCGCGATCCCGGCGGCGGCCGTGACCGCGAGCGCGAGCGGCCAGGAGCCGGCCGCCGGCACCCCGCCCAGCAGCGGCGCGCGCACGATGTCGATGAAGGCGAAGATCGGGTTCGTCGCCACGAACCAGCCGCGCGCCGCGCCGATCGTCTGCGGCAGCCAGAAGACCGGCGTCAGGAAGAACAGGAGCTGCATGAGGTTCGAGACCATCTGCGGCACGTCGCGGAAGCGCGCGCCGAGGAGGCCGAGCAGCATGCCGGCGAAGAAGATGGCGAGGACGAGCAGCAGCACGGCCGGAATCGCCGTCCAGGCCGTCGCCGCCGGCGCAATGCCGGCCGCGACCAGGACCAGCGGAACGATCGCGGCGTTGTGCGCAAGGACGATGAGGTTGCGCCAGGTCAGCCGGAGCACCTGCACCGACAGCGGCATCGGCGTGTTGCGGATCGTCTCGGCGGCGACGACGAAGACGTTCGACGCCTCGTTGAGGGCATTTTGAATGAAGTACCAGAGGACGAGCCCGATCGTCACATAAGCGGCGTAGCCGCCGGCCCGCACCCCGAGCGGACCGGCGAAGACGAAGGTCAGAACCAGCGCCATCAAGGCGATATTGGCGGTGATCCAGAAAGAGCCGAGCACCGCGCCCGAATAACGCTGGCGGATGTCGGCCCAGCCCAGAGCCGGCCACAGCCACAGGCTCGACAGGCCGCCGCGCAGGTCGCGCGCGGCCTCGCTCCACCTCGTGCCCGGCGCCTGTCGGCCCATCCTCGCCGTCCCCATGCGGCCGCTCTCCCGTGGCGCCCGCTCCGCGATCGCACTAGACAGAATCCGGGGTCGCTGCCAGCGGGGGATCATGCCGGGCGAGTCGAAGAAGTTGAAGGTCTGCCACGTCTTTGCCGGCACCGAGGGGGGACGCTGGGTCTACGAGCAGCTCGAGGCGCTGCAGCGCGACCATGGCTGCGATTGCGTCGCCCTGCTCGGCGGCGACGAGGGCCCGACCGTGGACCTGTGCCGCAATGCCGGCATCCGGACCGCCGCATTCGATTTCCGGATCTTCGGCTGGAAGGCGCTTGCCTTGCTTCCCTTCCGCTTCCTCAAGCTGGCCCTGTGGCTCCGCCGCGAGCGCTTCGACGTCGTCCAGTCCCACATCATCCCCTCGACCTTCTTCGCCCGCCCCGCCGCCTGGCTCGCGGACGTTCCCGTGCGGCTCACCATGTCGACCTCGCCTTACTACATGCAGGCGCCGTCGATCCGCTGGATGGAGGCATGGACCCTGTTCATGGAGACCGGAATCATCCCGTCCTGCCGGATTACGGAGGACCTATACCGGGCAGCGGGCGTCGCGGAGCGGCTGATCATGCCCTGCCTGTATTACGGGCCGCACGAGGATCGCTTCGTTCCCGAGGACGCGGTCCCGGAAGGGCTGCGCGCCGAGATGGGCGTGCGAGAGGATACTCCGCTCGTCGGATCGATCGCCGTCTTCTATCCGCGATGCGGCGACAGCAGCTTCGTGCCGCCGGATACGAGGGGCCGCTACATCAAGGGCACGCCGGACCTCATCCGCGCCATGCATCATGTACTGCGCGAGTTCCCGGCGGCGCGCCTGGTCCTGGTCGGGCGCGGCTGGGGCCCGACCGGCGCGTCTGCCGACGAAGAGCTGCGCCAGATCGTTCGCGACGAAGGCCTGGAGGATGCCGTCTACTTCGCCGGCTGGCGGAGCAGCACTCCCGCGGTGCTGGTCGATCTCGACGTGTCCGTCCAGGCCTCGGTCAACGAGAATCTCGGCGGCACGGTCGAATCGCTGCTGATGGCCCGCCCGACCGTCGCCACGCGCGTCGGCGGCATGCCGGACGCGGTGATCGACGGCGAGACCGGAATCCTCGTCGCGCCGGAGGACCCCGAGGATCTCGCCCGGGGCATTTGCGAAATGCTGCGCGACCCCGAGCGCGCGGCCGCCCTCGGCAAGGCCGGGCGGGCGCACATGCTTTCCGGGTTCACGCTGACCGCGACCGTGCCTGCGCTCGCGGCCCTCTACCGGGCGCAGCGCGCGGCGGCGCCGGGCGCGTGGCGGCTCTACATGGGCCTGTGGCGGCTCCTGCTCGGCGCGATCATCGCCGTGCCGCTCTTTCTGCGGGCCTTCTTCTGGGAATATTATGCGCTGAATGTGCTGCCGCACCGCGTCCGCAACGGCAAGCGCCGGCTTTTGCGATTGCGCGGGCTGCTCAGCCGCCGGCCTCGGCCGGACGCGGTTCGCCGCGCATGATCCGCGCCGGGACGCCGCCGAGCATCACTCCGGCCGGGGCGGAACGAACGACGAGCGCGCCGGCCATCACCACCGTGCCTTCGCCGATCTCGAGACGCGGGATGACGCAGCTCCTCATGCCGAAGAAGCAGCCCCGGCCGATCTTGAGGTGCGATCCCAAGGTCACGCCCGGCGTCAGCTGACTGTCCTCGCCCACGTCGCAATCATGATCGACCGAGGAGAGCGTGTTGACGATCACATTGTCGCCGATCCGGCTCCGCGAGCTCACGACCGCGCCGGGAGCGACGAACACTCCCTCGCCGATTTCGGCGTCGCGAGCGACGAAGGCCGTCGGCGCGATGCAGGGCGGCAAATGCAGGCCAAGCGCCTTCAGGCGCACGAAATAGTCCCGGCGTACCTTGTCGTCGCCGATGCCGACATAATAGTCGCCGTCCCGGTCCGCCTCGCCGGCGAAGAAATCGGCCTGGCGAAGGTCGTCGCCACTCGGCTCGCGGTCGACGACGAAGCGGACCCGCTCGTGGGCCAGGAGCGTGCGGATGACATGCGCGTGTCCGCCTTTTCCGAAGATATAGGCCGTGCGCGGGTTCACAGGCTCGCTTTGCGGCTCGTCACCAGGGCCATGACGACACCGTCATCGCGTACGATCGAGGCTTCGGTGGCGAGCCCGTCGCCAGCCTCGTCGCGATGGAGGCGCCATTCGAGATGCGCGTCGACATCGGCATTGGCGAAATAGCAGATGTCCCGCTCCATCGTGCTCGTCGCCGCCGCCCAGGCCGCGCCCTGCTCGGACCCCCGCATCTGGCAGATGTCGGCGATGAGCGGGTAGGCGGCGTAATAGAGGAGGCCGACACCGTTGATGTCGTGCTGGGGGATCAGCTCATAGACCCTGCGGGCGAGGATCGGCTTGACAGCGTCTCGCTCGCGGCGGCGTTCGCGATAGCGTTCGCCGAACGGCGGCATCGCCGCGAGCGAGGGCAGTGCATCGTCGTCGGCGAGGGAGGGCTGCCCGCGTACGAGGCCGCCATTGCCGCCGCCGTCGCCGCGATAGGCGAAGCTCGACATCAGCCGGGCATCGATCGAGCGGCCCTGTGCGCCCACGACACGAATCGCGGAGAAAAAGATGCCTGCGCCGAAGCGCGAGAGCGTGGCATCGAACGACAGGGTCTCGCCTTCCTCGTAGCTGGCGATCGGCTGGCTGGAGACGAAATGGAGGCGAGTGAACGCCGGGTAGAGGCGGTGGCCGAAGCTGTCGGCGATCTCGCTGGGCCGGCAGCCGAGCGCGGTGCCGACGAGCTGCCAGTGAAGGTCTCCAAGCGCCTTGAGCAGCCAGCTTTCGGACAGGCCGCACAAAGCCATTTCCGGCATGCCGAGCTCGACCGTGCGTCGGAGCGACGGGCGCTGCGCTGGCGCGCCTCCCGCCGGCGTCCGACGGGTGGCGAGGGCGAGCAGGTCCGCGGGAGTCGCGGCGGCGACCCAGTCCGCATCGGCAAGCTCGCCGCCGAGCGCGTCCTCGACCGCGAGACGCAGCGACAGCAGGTCGAAGCTGTCGAGACCAAGCTCCTCCCAGCCTTTGCCATAATCCGGCCGGGTGAAGCCGGGGATGGCGCGGGCCAATGCGAGCGTCAGCGCTTCCGGCTCGCGCGCGCCCGGCGCGCTCGACTCTCCACTCCACGCGAGCGGCACGCGCGGGCATGTCCTGGCTTTGTCCGGCTCGATCGACGCTCTCCCCAGGTCGGCCGCGAATCGCGCCGAAGGTAACTTAGGTTGCAGATTTCGGGCGGAGTGGAAAGAACCGCCGCTCGCCGGCTCTGGCGACTTTCAGTCTCGATCCGGCCAAATCCCGTCGTATAGGGACTTTGTGGGGGGCACGGCGACTTCCGGCCCGCGAGGAAGGCTGTCGATCGATCGTGACCGTTGAAGAGGCTTTGGAGACGGTCGGGCGCGACCGCGAAGCCCGCGCCCTCATCATCGCCGCCCTTCGGGACTTCGAGCGCCTGCCCGGGCGGCGCTTCACCGCCGTGCGGGACGAGATTACGGGGCCGCTCGTCGACGCTCTGCACGCGCGAGCAGGGGTCGTCCGCAAAGAGCTGCGCGACGGGCTCGTGTTCGAATTCCTGTATCGGTCGAAGATCGCGCGCGATTTCGTGATGGCGGTGCCCGATGCGCCGGACCATGTCTGGGAACCGCAGACCACGAAGCTGCTCGTCCATCTGTCGCGCGGCGGCGGCGACGCGATCGTCGGGGGTGCCTATTTCGGCGATCACGCCGTCCCGATCGCCGCCGCGCTGCGGGGCCGGGGCACCTGCCACGCCTTCGAGCCCGATCCCGAGCAGGCCGCCATGCTGGCGAGGAACGCGGCCCTGAACGGCCTCGACAATCTCTTCGCGCACGCTTTCGGGCTGTGGAGCGAGGCCGGGGTTCGTCTCCGCTTCGTCGGCCGGGATGCGTTGGCGAGCACCACGCCCGGCGAGGACGGCGTGCCGGCGACGACGATCGACGACCATGTCGCGGCGAGCCGGATCGAGCGCGTGGGGCTGATCATGCTCGACCTGGAAGGGGCCGAGCTCGAAGTCCTGCGCGGGGCACGCCGGGTTCTGGCCGGGCAGGCGCCCCACCTGGTGTTCGAAATCCACCGTACCTATGTCGACTGGTCCGGGGGACTGGAGAGGACCGACATCGTCCGCTTCCTCGCGACGTTCGGCTACACGGTCTTCGCCGTGCGCGATTTCCAGTCGAACGTCGATCTCGGGGACCGGCCGGTCGAGCTGGTCCCGATCGACACGGTCTGGCTGGGCGGCCCGCCGCACGGCTTCAATCTGCTCGCCGTCCGCGACCCTTCGGTGGTCGAGGATGCGCGGTTCCGGATCGTGCCGGGGGTCAGCCCGAAGCTGCTCTTCCACCGCGATCCGCGCCTCCACCACCCCGAGGGCGGCCTGTGATCACCGTTCTCGGCGGCGGCGGCTTCATCGGCGGCCATCTCGTGCGCCACCTCGAGCGACTCGGCATCGAGCACCAGGCGCCGCCGCGCGGAGAGCCGATCGCCGGCCGCGAGCTCGGCAAGATCGTCTACTGCATCGGCCTCACCGCCGATTTCCGCCAGCGGCCTCACGACGCGATCGATGCGCATGTCTGCGAGCTGCTGGAGGTGGTGCGCGGCTGCTCGTTCGAATCCCTGCTCTATCTCTCGTCGGCGCGGGTCTACCTGCGCAGCGCGGCCCCGGCGCGCGAGGACGACGCCTTGCGCTTCGAACCGCTCGATTTCGAGGATTTGTTCAACCTCTCGAAGGCGATGGGCGAGTCGATCGTGCTCGCACTCGGCGAGCGCGGCCGCGTCGCGCGGCCTTCGAACGTCTACGGGCCGGGGCAGCACCGGACCTTCCTTGCCATGCTGCTGGAGGAAGCGAGGCAGGGCTCGATCCTGCTTCAGAGCGCGCTTCGGTCCCAAAAGGATTATGTCCACGTCGCCGATGTCGTGGACCTGCTCGCCAAGATCGCGCTCGGCGGGCGCGAACGGATCTACAACGTCGCCAGCGGCGTCTCGGTGACCAGCGGCGCGCTGGTCGAGGCGATCGCGCAGGCGACCGGCTGCAGCATCGGCGTCCTTCCGGATGCGCCGGCCGTCGTCTTCCCGCGGATCGACATCGAGCGGGCGCGGAGCGAGTTCGGCTTTGCGCCTTCCTTCATCCTCGACGATCTGCCGTCCTTGATCGCGGCCGGGCTGTGACGGCGGCGATCGCGGCCATCGTCCCGACGCGGAACCGCGCCGAGCTGGCGATGCGGGCGGTGCGCTCGCTGCTCGACCAGGACTGCGAGATCGACATCTACCTTTCGGACAATTCGGCCTCGCCCGACGCGCTGCGCGACTATTGCGCCAAGCGCAGGCGCGTGACCTGGCTGCGCCCGCCCCGCGAGCTCTCGATGCCCGAGCATTGGGAGTGGGCGATCGGCGAAGCGATGGCCCGCTCGCCGGCGACGCATTTCACGCTCCATTACGACCGCAAGGCCTCGAAGCCGCGCCACTGGGGGGAGCTGCAACGCCTCGCCTCGCGCAATCCCGATCTTCTCATCACCTTCGCCAACGACCAGATCAGCCATCATCCGCCGCCGCTCCGGCTGTGGCAGGCGCCGTGGACCGGCAAGATGTTCCGGCTCGCAACCGCAACGGTCGCGGCTTTGATCGCCCAGTCGCGGATCATGGAGGTCCTGCACGCCGTCCCGGCGCTCTCGAACTGCCTAATTCCCCGGACCGTCCTGGAAACGATCTCCGGGCGGTTCGGCAGCGTCTGCAGCTCGACCGGCCCGGATTCCGCGTTCCTGTGGCGGTTCCTCGCGCTCCACGAACGCTATCTCCACTACGACCGCGCCCCGGGGGTGGTCTATGCGTCCCACCGCAGCAACGGCCTCGGCTATCTGCGCGGCACCGGCGGCGACTTTGCCGACTATCGCAAGACCTTCGGCGAGCGGCCCTGGCTCGATCTCGCGCCGCTGCCGGGAGTGAATCTCGGCCAGAACATGCTCTATCACGAGCATGAAAGGGTCCGCCGCGAGACCGGAGACCGGCTGCCGCCGCTCGACCGTGCCGCCGCAATCGCCGATCTCGGCCGCCACCTCGCGATGATCGAGGATCCGGAAGGGAAGGCGGAGCTGCGCCGCCTGCTCGCGGCCGAGGGCTGGGCGGGGCGCGAGGCGGACCCGCCGCCGGCGCCGACGCCGGAAGCGAAGGAGTGGGAGCGGGAGCAGCGCTTCCGGATGCGGTGGTTCGGCAAGGCCCCGCCGACGATCACCGGCTTCTCCTTCCGCGACGACAAGGAGGCCCTGCGCTACGCCATGCGCTTTCCCCGCGCGCCTCAGCCGAGCGCCGGGCATCTCGATGTGCTCGGCGCGGTGGAAATCGCGCAGTGAGGCGCGCCGCTCAGCGCAGCCGCACGTAGGTCACGAACGAATGCCATTTGCGCTCGCCGTGGAGCGCCCGCAGCTCGTCGTCGACGGGGAAGCCAAGCCCCTTCTCGCTGATGTCGAGCCCGCTTTCGTGGAAATCGACGTCCCACAGCGCGGGAAAGATCTCATAGGCCTCGACCTCGCGCTCGAGGACGGCGCGGCTCTCCGCGTCGAGCCGCTCGTCCTCGAGGCTGCGATGGGTGCCGGGGCGGACCATGTTGTCGTCGAAGACGATGTCGCGGATGCCGGCGGCGCGGCACTGGAGGAGCCGCGGCAGCTTGTTCTGGTGATCGTCGAAAAAGGCGAGCGGCCGTTCCCGGCCGGCGGCGAGCTTTGCGATGTCCGCACAGGAAAAGTCCTGCATCGAATAATGCGCATGCGGCGAGCGGTAGCGCGCCCCGATCTTCCACCGGCTCAGCCAGGATTCGAGGGCGAAGATCGGATCGAGGCAGTGCAGCTCGGCCTGCGGCGCCGCCTGCTCGATCAGCCAGGTGCTGAAGCCCCTCCAGACGCCGACCTCGAAGACGATCGTCGGCTGGACGCGGCGCAGGAACCAGTAGAGCGCGAAGGCGCTGACCCCGCGCAGGCCGAAGCGGTTGCGGAACGGGGCCCGCTTCATCGTCCGGGCGAATTCCCGCAGGCCGGCGAGCAAGGCCTCGCGGTCCGGTTCCCAGTCGGCGCCCGCCTTCACTCGCATGTCGCGCTCCTTGCCTCACTGCGGCTTCCATGACGGAGGGTGGCCATCCGGCGCAAGCGGTCGTTGATGCCGCCCCGCCGCGCCTTCGTCGAAGCGGCGTTGCCGAGGGTTCAGCGGGTCTTCTATAGGACGCCGCGATGCGGCGCCCGCCCCCGGCGCCGAATATCCGTGGAGAATCGAATTGAAAGCAATCCTGTTCGCCGGCGCCGCCGCGCTCGCCCTCGCCGCCTGCACCACCACCCGCGACGACGCGGCGCAGAGCCTTGACGCCAATGCCGCTCTCGATAGTGTCGCGGCCGAGGCCGAGGCCGAGCCGGCCGCCGAGCCCGCGCCGGCAGTCCCGGACAATCTCCTCCTCGCCGACTGGACCGGGCCCTATGACGGGCTGCCGCCGTTCGACCGGGTGACGCCCGAGCTGTTCCCCGTGGCGATCCAGTTCGCGATCGACGAGCTGCAGCGCGAAGTGCGCGCCGTCGCCAACGCGCGCTCGGCGCCGACCTTCGCCAACACCGTCGAGCCGCTCGAGCGCGCCGGCCAGCGGCTCGACCGCGTCCTCTCCATTTTCGGGGTGATGACCAGCAACATGGCGACGCCGGCCTATCAGGCGCTCGACCGCGAATGGTCGCCGCGCCTCGCCGCCGCGTCGGACGAGATCATCCTCAACCCGGCCTTGTTCCAGCGCGTGCGCACCATCTACGAGGCGCGCGAGAGCTCCGGCCTCGATGCGCAGCAGCAGCGCGTGATCACGCGCCTCTACAACCAGTTCGTGCGCAGCGGCGCCCAGCTCAATCCCGAGCAGAAGCAGCAGCTGACGGCCCTGAACCAGCAGCTCGCCGGCTTGTTCTCCGAGTTCAGCGAGAAGGTGCTGGCCGACGAATCGACCCATATCGTCGCCACCGCCGCCGAGATGCGCGGCGTGCCCGAGGACGTGCGCAACGCCGCCGCCGCCGCGGCCCGCGAGCGCAGCCTTCCCGCCGGCCAGTTCGCGATCGTCAACACCCGCTCGGCGGTCGACCCGGTGCTGACCTTCGCCGACAACCGCGCGCTCCGGCAGCGGGTGTTCGAGGCCTTCGTCAATCGCGGCGACAATGGCGGCGCGAACGACACCAATGCGATCATCGCCCGGATCGTCAAGGCCCGCGCCGACCGCGCCCGCCTGCTCGGCTTCGAGAGCCACGCCCATTGGCGGATGCAGGATACGATGGCCGGCACGCCGCAGCGCGCGACCGAGCTCATGATGCGGGTCTGGCCGGCCGCCGTCGCCCGGGTGCGCGAGGAGGTCGCCGAGCAGCAGGCGGTCGCCCGCCGGCTCGGCCACCGCATCACGATCGAGCCCTGGGACTATCGCTACTACATGGAGAAGGTCCGCCAGCAGCGGTTCAATCTCTCCCAGGACGAGATCAAGCCCTACTTCCAGCTTTCGAACATGATCGACGGCATGTTCTACATGGCGGGCCAGCTCTACGGCCTCCAGTTCCATGAGAATACGGGGCAGGTCCCGGTCTGGCATCCCGACATCCGCACCTGGCACGTCACCAACCGCGCCGGCGAGGACGTCGGCATCTTCTACGGCGACATGTTCGCGCGCACCGGCAAGCGCTCGGGCGCCTGGGCGACCGGCTATCGCGGCCGCTCGCGCCTGCTCGGCGACACCATCGTGCTGGCGTCGAACAACAACAATTTCACCAAGCCGGGGCCGGGCGAGCCGGTGCTGATCAGCCTCGACGACGCCGAGACCCTGTTCCACGAATTCGGCCACGGCATCCACAGCCTCCTCTCGGACATCAACTATCCGAGCCTCGGCAACACGCCGCGCGACTTCGTCGAATTCCCGAGCCAGGTGCACGAGAACTGGGTGCTGACGCCGGAGATCCTCAACCGCTTCGCGCGCCATTACCGGACCAACCAGCCGATGCCGCAGGCGCTCGTCCAGCGCATCCAGGCCTCGCGCACCTTCAACCAGGGCTTCGCCACGGTGGAGTATCTGTCCTCCGCTTTGGTCGACATGCAGCTCCATCTGCGCCCTGACGGGGTCGTCGATCCGGACCGCTTCGAGCGGGAGACGCTGGCGAGCATCGGCATGCCGCGCGAGATCGTGATGCGGCACCGCCTGCCGCAGTTCAACCACCTGTTCTCGTCCGACGCTTACTCGGCCGGCTATTATTCCTACCTCTGGTCGGAGACGATGGACGCCGACGCCTGGTCGGCGTTCGAGGAGACCGGCAACGTCTGGGATCCCGCCACCGCGCAGCGTTTCGCGCGCCTGCTCGTCACCGGCAATGAGACCGACCGCGCCGAAGCCTACCGCCAGTTCCGCGGCCGCGACCCGGACGTCAACGCGCTGCTGCGGCGCCGCGGCTTCCCGACCGGCGGCACCAGCGAATAGGATGCGCTCGCCCGTCGCCCTCTCGGTCTCGCTCCTGTTGCCGCTCGCGGCGGCGGGGGCTCAGGCCGGGAGCGGCGACCGGTATGTCCCGTCCGGCATCTGGCGGGACGCGGAAGACGGCGATCGCTACGAGCGTTGGATCGGGCGCTTCCTGAGAGCGATGAGGGAGCCGCCGCTCACCTCTCCCCAGGCGCGCGAGCCGTTCGAGCGCCGCTTCCGGCTCGTGATCATTCCCGACATGCGGGGCGCCTTTCGGTCGTTGCGCGTCGACCAACGTCGTGGCGGCGGCGCGCGGGTGCGCACGGTCCTTCTAAATCGCGGGCGGCGCTACGGGCCCGGCTCGATCGCGCATGAGCAGGTTTACGACATTGACCGGGACGCGGTCCTCGAGTTCACGCGCGCGCTCGACATGTCCCGCCTCGTCGAGCTTCCGACCGAGGGGCCGCCGCCGCAAGGACCGGTCGACATCTCCGACGACGAGACGGTGATCACGATCTGCATGCATCCGACAACCTACGTTTTTGAACTGGTCGAACGGCATCGCCGCGCATACGTGCTGCGCACGTCGTGCGAGATGTCGGGCGCGCTCTGGCGGCTCGTTGAGCAGCTCGGGCCGCTCCACGTCCGCTGAGCCACCTCAGCCCGGGACCGTCACCGTCTCGATGAGGACGTCGAGCTGGGCCTGGCAGCCGTTCTGGATGAAGGCCTGGGCCTGGGCGTCGATGCCGGCGGGGACGTTGGGGAGGATCCGAAACTTGAGGCGCGTCGGCACCGCGACGCCTTCGACGCTCAGGCGATATTCCGTGTCGTTCTCGATGGAGAGGCCGGCAGGCCAGGCGAGAGTCGTCTGCCCGGCCGTCCAGGAGAAGCGCTGCGCGGCGGCGCTACTTATGGACCGCGACACCGAGAGGTTGACGGTCTGGGTCGCATTGGGGCGCCAGAGGATGACGTTGCGCGGATCGGCGACGCAGACGGTCGCGCTCTGCGAGACGTCGACGTGCCAGATGGACGGGCTGCGCACCGCCTCGGGCGTGCCGCGCGAGGCGCCGACGCGGCCGATGCGGCCGCCATTGTTGACGGTGAGCGTGCTGCGCGTGCCGACCTGCGCGGCGGCGCCGGCGGCGAAATTGCCCGGGCCGCGAATGGTTCGCGTGCCGCGGCCGTCGAGCAGAACCACCGTGTCGCCCTGTCGCAAGGCGATGCGCGCATTGGCGGGAAGCGAACGCCCCGGCGGATAGGACTTGGCCGACGGGCCCGACGAGCGGACGACCAGGATGTTGGCGGCGGCCGCGGTCGCGCTCAAAGCGGCGACGGCGGCGATGGCGAGATGATGCACTCGAAGCTTATTTGGACGCCAAAACAAAGCTACCTCCCGGTCCGACTTCGCGGATTCGATACACGAAATATTGCAAGGCTTCATCCTCCTTGTGCGCGGCGGCGAAAGCCTCGAGCGCGGCGAGCGCGCCGTCCTCGCCAGCCTCGAACCGGCGCCAGAGCGAGGTGAGGCCGGCGCGATAGTCTTCGGGCAGATGCGGAGCGGGCTCCCACACCTCGACGGCAGTGGCGCGGCCGCTGAGCACGATCCGGCCCATCGGCCGGAACCAGTCGTCGAGGCCGGCTTCCCGCTTCGCCTCTTCGCTGACCAGGATCGTGGTCTTGAGCGCCTTGTTCGCCGATTCGAGGCGGGCGGCAGTGTTCATCCCGTCGCCCAAAGCGGTGTACTGGATGCGGCCCTCGCCGCCGAAATTGCCGACCACCGCCTCGCCCCGGTGGAGGCCGACGCGAGTGCAGCCGATCGGCGGCAGGTCTTCGCCGGCCTCGTTGCGAAAGGCTTCGCCGGCCTCGAACATCGCCACCGCCGCCTTGGCCGCGCGTTCGGCGTCGTCGGGCCGAGCGATCGGCGCGCCCCAGAAGGCGACGACGGCGTCGCCGACGAACTTGTCGATCGTGCCGCCGTGGCGCAGCACAATCTCGCTCATCACGTCGAGATAATGGTTGAGGAGGCTGGAGAGCTGCTCCGGCGTGATCGCGTGGCTGAGCTTCGTGAAGCCTTCGAGATCGGTGAACAGAGCGTAGATTTCGCGCTTCTCGCCGCGCAAGGCGAGGAGCTCTGGCTCGCGCAGGATCTGGACCGCAATGTCGCGCGGGAGATATTTGCCGAGCGTCGACTGGGCGAAGCGGCGCTGCTCGGAGCCGACCGCGCGCGCCGCCGTCCCGACGCCGACGAAGGCGAGCAGCCAGCCGACCGCCCAGCCGAAGGCGGGCGCGTCGATCGTGTCGACGTCGATCGACTGGAGCGCGAAGGGGAGCGCGGCGATCAGGCCGATCTGGACGGCGAGAATGAGCGCGAGCTTCCAGGTCCGGAGCTCCGCGAGGCTGGTGAATGCGCCCGCGGCGACGGCGAGGATCGCGCCCGCCCACAGGGTCCAGGGCGGCATCGGCGCCGGCATGCGGCCGTCGAGCTGCTGGGCGAGCATATGGGCGTGGACCTCCACCCCCTTTGTCCAGGCGGCGGTGAAGCGGGCCATCGGTGTTTCGTAATCGTCTACGTCGCGTATGTTGCCGCCGATGAGGACGTAGCGGCCTTCGATCATCTGGCGCACGCCTTCGGGAAATTCGGTGACGAAATGGATCGGCAGGTTGACGAAAACGCTGTCGTCGCGATTGCGCGGCAGGCGGAAATCGATGCTGCGCGTGTAGCGCGCGAATTCGGGATGCTCGGGCGACATGGCATTGGCGAGGAACGGCGGCAGGCCGGCGCGGGTGGCGGGCCAGCGGCGCACGACATTGTCGTTCTGGTCGGTCTCCATCCGGATGCTCGCCGGTCGCACCCGGCTGCCGCGAAGCTGCTGCAGGAAGCCGCGCAGATGCTGCTCCTGCTCATAGCCGATCTGGGCGGAATTCGCTTCGGCGGAGGCGAAGCCGAGGAACGTGGGCGTCCGCATGGCGCGGAAGGTGCGCAACAGCTCCTCGTCCTCGCGCTGCGGCTGGTCGATCAGGATGTCGATGCCGATCGCGCGCGGGTTCATCGCATCGATCGCGGCAAGCGCGCGGGCGAGCATCGCGCGGTCGAGCGGCGAACGCTTCTCGAGCTGGCGGAGCGTATCGTCGTCATAGGTGACGATGACGATGCGCGGATCCTGCTCGGCGGCGATGTCGGCGGTCTGGAAGAAGCGCAGATCGTAGAGCGCACGCTCGGCGTCGCCGGCCAGCGGCAGCGTCCAGCTCGCCCGCGCGACATAGAGGCCGGCGAGCAGGAACAGAAAGGTGAGGGCGAGACGGGCGAGGCCGATCTGCTTCAGCGCGCGGCGCAGCCTCGTCCGCCAGGATTCGCGCGCGCCTTCCGCCATTGATCCCCCGAAGCGGTCGTTCCGGAGCCGAGCCTAGTTTGAAAGCGCCGCGCTGAACAGGGGTCAGGCGCCGCCTGCCTTCTCGGCCTGGGCCCAGGCGAGGTCCGCAAGCGGCTCGAGGCGCTTGACCATCTCGGCGGCATGGGCCGAGGCGGCGGTGCCCCGGGCGATGCGCCCCTTGATGCCGTGGAGGATGCCGGCGAGGCGGAAGAGGTTGAAGGCCATGTAGAAATCGAGGTCGGCGATGCCGTCGCGGCCCGTGCGCCCGCAATAGGCCGCGACGTAATCGGCCTCGCCGGGGATGTTGAGCGCCGCGAGGTCGGCGGCGGCGAGCGCGTCGGGCATGCGGTACATCATCAGATGATAGCTGAAGTCGGCAAGCGGATGGCCGAGGGTGGAGAGCTCCCAGTCGAGCACCGCGAGGACCTTGGGCTGGCTTGGGTGGAAGATCATGTTGTCGCAGCGAAAGTCGCCATGGATGATCCGCGCGCTCGGCTCGTCGGGCGGGATGTTATGGGGCAGCCATGCGACGAGGCGGTCCATCGCGGGGACCGGGCCGGCCTCGACGTCGTCGCCATATTGCTGGGACCAGCGGGCGATCTGGCGGGCGAAATAATTGCCGGGCTTGCCGTAGTCGCCGAGGCCGGCCGCGTCGGGGTCGATGAGATGGAGGCGGGCGATGGTCTCGTTCATCGCGTCGAAGTAGAGCGGCCGCTGGTCCCGGGCGACCTCGGAAAAGGTCGGGTCCCAGAAGATCCTGCCTTCGACCATCTCCATGACGTAGAAAGCGGTGCCGATGACGCTCTCGTCGAGGCACAAAGCGAAGGCGCGGGCGACGGGGAAGCCCTGCCGGCCGAGCGCGCTGATCACGCGATATTCGCGGTCGACCGCATGCGCGCCGGGGAGGAGCTTGCCGGGCGGCTTGCGGCGAAGGACGTAGGAGCGGCGCGGCGTCGCCAGCTTGTAGGTGGGGTTGGACTGGCCGCCCTTGAACTGCTCGACCGTCAGCGGGCCCGCAAAGCCTTCGACCTCGCGCGCCATCCAACGCTCGAGGCCGGCGACGTCGAAGCGGTGGGCCTCGCGCACTTCGCCGCTTCCCCTGTTCTGCGCGCTTCTGTCCATGGACGGCTGCAAGCTCCTTCGCGAGACGCTCGGCCTAGCCGCTCGCGGGCGGATATTCCATGGCTTCAGCGGGCGGCGAGGCGCCGCAGCTGGCGAGCGAGCTCGCCGGCCTTGTAGGCCAGGCCCGGCTTGAGGAGGAGGAGCGAATAATGGAGGCGGGCGGTGCCGAACCGCTGGGCGTCGAGCTCGGTGGCCGGGCCGCCGCGCACCATCGTCGCCAGGGCGATCTGGGCGAGGCGGCGATTGCGCGGGTCGCGGCGCAGCTCCTCTGCGAGCGGTCCGAGATCGAGGCCGAACAGGGCCTCGCAGACGAGCAAGGCCTGGGCGACGGCGCGGCGGGGGGCGATCTCGGCGGCCCGCCGGTAGCGGCGCTCGAGCTCCGCCTCGCTGGCCAAATAGGCATGGAGGTCGGCGGCCCATTTGAGGCGCGACCAGGCGGTGAGCGCGCCGTGGACGCACAGATAGGCGAAGAGCTCGTCGCGGGCGAGGGTGGGAAGATCGATGCCCGGCGCAATGGCCACGGTCTGCGAGGGCGAGCGGGCCGAAAGGCCGGGGAGGAGCGCGCGATTGGCGGTGAGGCGCTGATGGAGCTCGACGGTGATGCCGCGGCGGCGGTGGCGCCAGACGCTGTCCTTCATCCGCCGCGCATAAGCGGCGATCCGCGGCATCGGCAGGTCGCCGGGGTGCGTGCATCGATAGCCGGCCTCGAAGAGGATGGCGACGGCCTGGGCATAGTCCGGTGGATCGACGAGCAGGTCGATATCGATGGAGCGCTTGAGGGAGAGGCTCTGCCAGGCGAGCATTTCGAGGGTTGTGCCCTTGAGGAAGAGGTGGGCGACGGCCGCTGCCGCGAGGCGGTCGTGGAGGCGCCTGGCCTCGGCGGCGTGGACGAGATTCTGGCGCGCAATGGACGCGGCCGTCGCGGAAAAGGGGCTGGGGAGGCCGGCGTCGCAAAGCGCGCGGTGGACGATCCCTTCGACCCGGTGGCGCGCCGCGATCGCCTCGACGAGCCGCCATTCGAGCCCCACCGCGGCGCCGACGACGAGCCCTTCCCGGCCGCGAGAGCGCGACACATGGCGACAACATGCGACGACGAACGACCATTCGGGCGACATGGCTTGCACATTGCCCGCCTCCGGCGCGATCCGCTAGATGCGCCGGAGATGACCATCGAGCGACCGATCGGGAGACGCCGGAGCCTCGGCGATTATGCCCTGCTCGCCGAAGCACTGGCGGCAGTGGCGGCGGCTTCGTGCGCGATCCGGCTGCTTGCGTTCCGGCGCGTCGGCATGCTCGCCTCGCGGCCGCCGCGCCGGTCGAGGCCGGGGCAGGCGGGGGAAATCGCACGGCTGCGGCGGGCGGTCCAGGCCTGGAGCCGCCGCGCGCCCTGGCGCGTCGTCTGCTTCCAGTCGGCGCTGGCGCTGCAGATGCTGCTGAGGCGGCGCGGGATCGCCTCGACGCTTCATTACGGGATCGCGCAGGAGGAGGAGATCAAGGCCCATGTCTGGCTGAGCGTCGCGGGCGAGGCCGTGATCGGCGGCGAGGATGCGCCGCGCTTCACCGAGATCGCATGCTTCCCGCCGCGGGCGGCGCGGTGACGTCCGACTATGCGCTCTACGGGTTCACTCTGCGCTCCGAGCTGACGCTGCCGGCGGCGGTGGCGGGTGCAGAAGGGGCGGACCTCGTCGAAGTGCGGTTCGGGGCCGTGGCGGCGAGAGCGGGCGAGCGGATTTGGACCGAGGCGGAGCGGACGGCCCTGGTCTTCGAAGCGCCGGACGTGGCGCGCTTCCGGATCGCGGACGGGCGCGAGATCCTCATCGATCCGGCGCCGGGCGCGAGCGAGCGCAACCTTCGCGTCTACCTGCTCGGCTCGGCCATGGGCGCTCTCCTTCACCAGCGGGGCATGCTGCCGCTCCACGCCAATGCCGTCGAGCTCGAAGGCAAAGCGGTGGCGTTCGCCGGCAGGTCCGGCGCCGGCAAGTCGACGCTCGCCGCCTGGTTCGCGGACCGCGGCCACCGCATCCTGTGCGACGACGTTTGCGCCATCGCTCCGGGCGCGGACGGCGGCGCGCTCGTCCTGCCGGGCGTGCCGCGCCTGCGGCTGTGGGAGGATGCGCTGGTCCGTTCGGGGCGCAACGCCGAGCGCTTCGAACGCTCGTTCGAGGGCCACGACAAATATGACGTGCCCGCAGGCGCCGCCGCCGCCGCGGCGCCGCTGCCGCTCGCCGCCTGCTATCTGCTTGCCGAAGCGGGCGCGGCCGAGCCGCCGGCGATCCGGCGCCTCGCCGGGGCGGAAGCGGTCGAGGCGCTGGTCGCGAACAGCTATCGCGGCCGCTTCGTCGAGGCGATGGGACTTGCCGCCAGCCACCTCGCTTTGTGCGTCGCGACCGCCGCCCGCGCGCCGGTTCACCGCGCCGAGCGGCGCTGGGGGCCCGCTTCCTTCGACGAAGAGGCCGAGCGCCTCCGCGACCATGCCCTCGCAAATATTTAAGAACAGCTTTTTCAAATGCTTGAATAATAGCTTCCCTGCTTTTGGTTGAGCGGCAAGCTGTTCTCAGCGGAAAAGAAAATGTGGCGGGGCTTTTCTTTCGTTTTCGATGCTGTATGAATCGCCCTCGAACTCGCAACAGGGGGGAGCGAGATGGCTGAGCCATTCCTGTCCGAAATCCGCATCATGTCGTTCGTGTTCGCCCCCAAGGGGTGGGCGCTGTGCAACGGCCAGCTCCTGCCGATCAACCAGAACCAGGCGCTCTTCTCCCTGCTCGGCACCACCTTCGGCGGCGACGGCAGGGTCAATTTCGCCCTCCCCGATTTCCGCGGCCGCGTGCCGATCCATGTCGGCTCTGGCCACACGCTCGGCGAGCGCGGCGGCGAGCAGGCGCATACGCTGTCGATCGCCGAGCTGCCGACCCATGCCCATTTCGCGAACGCTCTTTCGAGCAACGCCACGGTGCCGGTGCCGGCCAACAATTCCCTGGCAGCGGCGAACAACGTCTACGTCAGCACGGCCGGCAACCTCACCAGTCTCGAGCCCGGTACCGTCACCAACACCGGCGGGAGCCAGGCGCATCTCAACATGCAGCCGTTCCTGACGCTCAGCTACTGCATCGCCCTTCAGGGCATTTTTCCGTCGCCGAATTGAGGGGGTCGAACCATGGCACAGCCTTATGTCGGTGAAGTCCGGATGTTCGCAGGCAATTTCGCGCCAGCGGGCTGGTATTTCTGCGAGGGGCAGCTCCTGCCCATTTCCGAGAACGAAACGCTCTTCCAGCTGCTCGGCACGACCTATGGCGGGGACGGCCAGTCGACCTTCGCCTTGCCGGATCTGCGCGGCCGGCTGCCGATGCACCAGGGCAACGGCTTCATCCTCGCCGAGACGGGCGGGGCGGAGGAGATCACGCTGACGGTCAATCAAATCCCGAGCCACAACCACGCCTTCCTCGTCTCCGGCAACGGCGGCACCACCGCCAATCCGGGCACCGGCTATATCGGCGACTCGCCGAGCATCTCGCTGTTCATCGAGGATACGCCGAGCGTGAACACCAATGTCGCCAATGTCGGGCCGGTGGGCGGCAGCCAGCCGCACACCAATTTCCAGCCTTATCTATGCGTCAATTTTATCATCTCGCTGTTCGGGTTGTTCCCGAGCCCAACCTGAGGAGAGCTTCGCAATGGCCGATCCATTCGTCGCTGAGATCCGCATCTTCCCGTTCAACTTCGCGCCCAAGGGATGGGCGTGGTGCGACGGACAGCTGATGCCGCTTTCGCAGAACACCGCGCTCTTCTCGCTGCTCGGCACCGTCTATGGCGGCAACGGCAAGTCGAACTTCGCCTTGCCGGACCTCCAGGGCCGCGCGCCCATGCATCCTGGGCAGGGGCCCGGGCTCAGCCTGCACGATCTCGGCGAGACGGGCGGCAGCGAGACCGTCTCCCTGCTCGAGAGCGAGATCCCCGCGCACAACCATATCGTGCGGGCGTCGGGCGACGACGGCGACCTCAAAGTGGGCACGTCCCTGCGCAGCCTGGCGCGCAGCAGCGGCGGCTTCGCCTGGGGCGCGGGAGCGGGCAATACCCCTCTCGGCGACCAGACGCTGACCCCGGCCGGCGGCGACCAGCCGCACAACAACATGCAGCCTTATCTCACCTGCTATTTCTGCATCGCGCTGCAAGGGGTCTTCCCGCCGCGCCAGTAAACGAACGACTTTGGGGGGAGGGAACGGGGTCTTTCAGGCCCCGTTTCTTTTTGGCGGAGCGGCGGCGCCTCTTCGGTCGCGAAAAGAGACGGATTCGGGCCGATTCTGCTGGTCACGCCCAATTTAGAGTGGCATGCTCGGAGCTTGGGGGCGGATTGGCGCGCGGGTGGCGCGCTCTGCTCATAATCCCGAGGGGGTGTTCAAAATGGCCGCGAATCTGATCGTCACCCGGACGACGTCCTTCTTCAACGATCAGGACGAGGGCGGCATATTCGATTGGGGCGATACGCTCTACACTCGCGTCACGATCACCAATAACGGCGACGCCAACGCGACCGACGTCACGTTCGAGGACAATTTCGCCGGCACGACGATGGTCGCCGGAACGCTCAATATCTCTCCGATTGCGTTCAACGACAGCTATACCGCGGTCGCGAACACCGTGCTTCGCGTCGGCACCGGCAACACGATCGGCGGCGGCGAATCGACCTTCGTCGCCGGCAATCTGCTGACGAACGACCGCGGATCCGGAACCGTCGGCACCGGTACGATCACCGGCGACAGCATTACCGGCTTCCAGATCGACCCGTTCAGCGGCAACACCCTGAAGGGCGGCACCTACAACATCTATTCCGACGGCACGTTCAACTATGTGAACGACGGCAACGACACCGAGGTCGAGCTCTCCGCCGGCGACTTCTTCACCTACACGATCCGCGACGCCGGCCTCGACAACACCTACAATACCGCGGACGACCTCACCAGCACCGCCACCGTCACGATCACCTTCTCGACCCAGAGCGGCGTGCCCGGCACGGCCGTCAACCGCGTCTGGTACGTCGACGGCAGCAAGAACACGGACGGGACCGGCACCTCGGCGAACCCGTTCCAGTCGTCGCAGATCACGAGCAAACTGAGCAGCGGCGGCGACGTCGATGCGGCGGGCCACTATATCTATGTCGAGAACACGGCCAGCGGCTCGATCGCGCTCGAGGCGGACCAGAAGCTGATCGGCACTGGCGAGGGTCTCAGTGTCGGCGGCTTCGGAATCACGGGCGACGGCGGCGGCAATTCCGTGCTCAACGCGACCAGCGGCTTCGCGGTGACGCTCTCGACCGGCAACATTATCGCCGGAATCAATCTCGGCGGCACCGGCGGCATCAGCGGCACCGGTTTCGGCACCCTCACCGTCACCGACGACGTCGTGCTCAACACCAGCGGGGCCGCGCTCAGCCTCTCGACCGGCGCCTTCGCCGGCACCGGCTTCGCCGCGACCAGCTCGAGCGGCGGCGCGAGCAACGTCTCGCTGACCGACGTCACCGGCACGATCGCGCTCGGCAGCAGCGGCGCGCTCAGCGGCGCCACCGGCGACAGCTTTTTCGTCAGCGGCTCGGCCTCCGGCACCAATATCACCTATGGCGGAACGATCGGCCACGCCAACGCATCGGGCGCCCTCGTCAACGTCCAGGGCGGCCATACAGGCACGATCACCTTCACCGGCGCGCTCAGCGCGACCAACGGCACCGGCCTCCAGTTCAACAACGCCGACGGCACCTACAATTTCAACGGCAACACGACGGTGGCCGGCGGCAATGCCGGTGTCGACATCCTCAACAATTCGAGCGGCACGTTCAATTTCGGCATAGCCGGCTCGACGACGACGGCGATCACCGGTCCGGGCAGCGGCGCCTCCTTCGTGATCGATACCAGCGATGCGGCCGTGACGTATAACGGCAATATCACCCAGGCGACCAACTGGGCCCTGCTCGACATCAACGGCCATGGCGGCGGCAAGACCGTCACCTTCCAGAACGGGACGCTGAGCGCGACAAACGGCACCGGCCTGCAATTCTCCAACGCCGACGGGACGTACAATTTTAACGGCACCACGACGCTCAACGGCGGCGATGCCGGCATCGACATCGACACCGGCTCGGCCGGCGCGTTCAGCTTCAACTCGAACACCACGATCACCAACCCGACCGGGACCGCCTTCAACGTCGACGGCGGCAACGGCAACATTACCTATGACGGCACCATCACCGACGATGTCGGCCAGGCCGTCAGGATCACCAACCGCACCGGCGGGACGATCGACTTCAACGGCCTGATCACCGACAATTTCGACGGCGACGGCGGCACCGGCCTCACCGAAGGCAGCATCCACCTCGGCACGAACACCGCCGGTACCGTGCGGTTCGACGGCGGCATCCATCTGTCGACCGGTGCAAACGACGCCTTCACGGCCATCGGCAATATCGGCAGCACCCTGATCATCACCGATCCTGCTTCGACGATGAACCGGATCACGACGACGACCGGAACCGCCCTCGACGTCCAGAACACAACGATCGGCAACACCGCCCTCGTCTTCGAGAGCATCAACTCCACCGGCGCCACCGTCAATGTCGGCATCAACCTCAACAATACCGGTACGGGCGGCCTCACGATCACCGGAACCGGCTTGGCCGATACGGGCGGCACCATCTCGAACAAGACGGGCGTCGGCATCACCCTAACCGACACCGGTCCGGTCAGCCTCACGGATTTCAACGTCTCCGCCAGCGGCGACGACGGCATCCGCGGCTCCAACGTCAACGGCTTCACCCTGACCCGGGTCGACATCGCCAACAACGGCAATGCCGTGGGCGAGCGCGGCGTCGACATGACGAACCTGCGCGGCACCGTCACGATCGCCAACTCGAACTTCACCGGCAGCGGCGAGGACGGGCTCTACATCCGCACCAACCAGACGATGACCATGACGGTCACCGCCTCGACCTTCACCACCAACAACGATTCGTTCGGCAATGACGGTCTCATCATCATCGGCTACGGCAACGCGGCGATCGTCGCATCGATCACCGGATCGACCTTCACCGACAATCGCGGCGACCATTTCCAATATTCGACCGAGACCGCGGCCGGCACCGTCCCCACCGCCGACATCACCTTCTCCGGCAACACGCTTCGCAACCCCCAGGGATCGGCGACGGTCGGCGGCGGCCCGACCGTGGGCGGCGGCATCACGATCAACCCGGGCGGCAGCTCCAACACCAACGTCAACATCGCCAACAACAGCATCCTCGATTCCGTGCTGTCGGCGATCACCTTGCGCATCAACACCGATTCGACGGCCTCGGCTTTGTTCGAGGCGACCGTCACGGGCAACACGATCGGCGCCAGCGGCGACACCTATTCGGGCTCGCACCAGGCCTACGGCATCGACATCACCGCGTCCGGCAGCGGCACGCTGACGGCGAACGTCGCCGGCAACACGATTCACGAGTCGACCGACTATGCGATGCACATCGAGGGCAATGACGGCAACGGCGTCATCAACCTCACCGTCACCGGCAACACTTTGGTCCCGAACCAGACCGATCCGAACTTTGCCCGCGAGGCGATTCGGATCAATATGGGCTCGGCTTCGGTCAACGTCTTCGGCCAGGCCGACTCCCATACCCTGCGCCTCGATCTCGGCGGCCCCGGCGCGCTCGCGAACACGCTCGACGGCGGCCCGAACGGCTTTGCGGGCGCTCATGACTATTTGATCCGGCAGCGTTTCAATACGCGCGTCGAGCTGGAGGGCTTCAACAACGGCGGCAATGCGTTCAATGCGGCCGCCGTCATCAGCTACATCAACGGCCGCAACACGCTGGTAACGGGGACCGGCCACGCCGACGCCAACAATTCCGTCACGACGGTAACCGACGGCTATCACAACGTCGCCGCGGTGCCGATGCCGTCGCTGCCGGCGACTCCGATCCTCGCCGCGGCGCCGCCGCCGGCCGACGAGCCGATCGACGGCGGCCTCGTCGACGACCCGCAGGTCGACAATGACGACGGCGGCACCGGGGACGGCGAGGTCAGCAACGACCAACATGGCGACCCGGTCCCGGCCGACGACGAGGGCGGCGACACCGGCCCCGCCGTGGTCGACGACGGCGTCCTCAGCCAGGCCGAGCTCGACCTCGTCGTCGAGGCGGCGATCGCGCGCTGGATCGCGGCGGGCGCGACGCCCGAGCAGGTCGCGGCGATGCGCGCCGCCGAGATCAAGGTTGCGGACCTCACCGGCCTCAAGCTCGCCGAGAGCACCGGCGGCACGATCACCCTCGACGGCGACGCCGCCGGCTGGCGCTGGTTCGTCGACTCGACTCCGGATTCGGACGAGGAATATGCCGGCTCGGGCACCGTGCTCGGCGCGAACGGCTCGGACCCGCATGCGGAAACGCGGATCGACCTCCTCACCGTAATCATGCACGAGCTCGGCCACCAGATCGGCCTGCTCGACACCTACGCCGCGGGCGAGACCGACGAGCTGATGCACGGCACCATCCGCGCCGGCGAGCGCCGGCTGCCGGGCTCGGACGACCTTCAATATGCGCAGGACGGGCCGGTCGCCGGCGCCTTCGCCATCTCGCCGATCAATCTCGGCACGCTCGAGCCGGGCCGGATCGTCACCATCGAATGGCGCCACACCATCGACAATCCGGGCGAGGACCGGCTGGTGGGCTCGTGGACGGGCCAGTCGCTGGTCGACAGCACCGAGACAGCGCCGCAGCTCTCGAATGCGGAAAGCGGCAATGTCGACGCTCTCGCGCTCGGCGACCTCATCTACAACGACGTCAACAAGAACGGCCTGTTCGACGCCGGCGACACGGCCGCGCCGAACGTCGTCGTGACCCTCTACGCCGACACCAACAATAGCGGCGCCTATGAAGAGGGGACCGACCTCTATATCGGCTATACCGAGGTCAACGGCACGCCCGGCTACCAGCAGGGTGTCGATACGCCGGCCGCGCCCGGGACCGGCACGCCGCTCACCGCCACCACCAATGCGAGCGGCCTCTACAGCTTCTCGAGCCTGGCGCCGGGCGACTACATCGTCCGCGTCAACGCCTCGAACTTCCAGGCGGGCGGGGCCTTGTTCGGCAAGACCTCGCACGGCACCCCGGCCGACCCGAATGCCGGCTTCGTCAACAATGACAATAATGGCGAGCAATTCCTGACCGGCCAGCCCGGCACCTATGCCGCCTCACGCGCGATCCGGCTCGACTACGGGCTCGAGAACGTCGCGGGCCCGACCGGCACCGCGCTCGACACCAACGACACGCTCGACCTCGCTTTCGAGCTGCCCAACCAGCCGCCGGCGATCGCCGCGCTGCAGGGCGATGCCGCGACCTTCATCGAGGGCGGCACGGCGGTGAAGATCGACCAGGGCACGCTGGCGAGCATCACCGACAGCGACAGCCCGAACTTCAACCTCGGCTCGCTCACCGTCGCCATCAGCGGCAACAAGGACGCAAGCGAGGACGAGCTCGGCATCGACACGGCGGCGGCGACCGGCGTCACCATCGCCACCGGCACGATCTCCGTGGACGGCTTCGCGATCGGCACCGTGACCGGCGGCGGCGCCGGCGGCGGCGATATCGTCGTCACCTTCAACACCAACGACGCCACCCCCGCCCGCGTCGCCAAGCTGCTGAACGCGCTCACCTATTTCAACAGCGACGGCGTCGCGCCCTCGACCGCGCAGCGGACCGTCTCGATCACGCTGGTCGACGGCGACGGCGAGGCCAATGGCGGCGACGACGACACCACGGTCACCACTTTGGTCAACGTCACCGCGGTCAACGACGAGCCGGCGGGCGCCGACAATATCGGCAGCCTCACCACCCCCGAGGACACCCGCCTCATCCTCAGCGCGGCCAATTTCGGCTTCACCGACCAGGACGGCAATGCGTTCGCCGGCGTGGTCGTGACGACGACGCCCGGCATGGGCACGCTCTACATCGACACGGACGGCGCCGGCGGGACCCTGGGCACCGCGGTCTCCGCGGGCAATTTCGTCGACATCGCCGACATCAATGCCGGCCGGCTGGTCTATGTGCCGGCCGCCAATCAGTCGGGCAACGACACCTTCACCTTCCAGGTCCGCGACAATGGCGGCACGTCGAACGGCGGCATCGACACCGACGGCTCGGCGAACACGATCGGCATTGCCGTCACGGCCGCCAACGACGCGCCGGTGCTCGATTTGAACGGTGCCGCCGCCGGCGACGGCGCCACTAACGGCGCCTACGAGCAGGATGCGGCCGGCACCGGCGGCGTCGCCCCGGACGCGACCGTGACCGACGTCGATTCCGCCAATTTCGACACCGGCACGTTGACGGTCGAGATCACCGCCAACGGCCAGGCGGGCGACGTGCTCCAGGTCGTCAACTTCACCGACAATGGCGGCAACACTGTCACCGTCGCCGGCGCCGACATCAGTTATAACGGCACCGTGGTCGCGACCTACACGGCCGGCGATCACGACACGCCTTTGGTGATCACCTTCGACGCCGATGCGACGCCGACCGCCGCCCAGTGGGTGACGCGCGCGGTCAACTTCGTCCACAATTCGGACAATCCGACGACGGCCACGCGCTCGCTCACCTACACGCTCACCGACGGCGACGGCGGCAGCGACAGCGCGGTCGCCAGCGTCAACGTCACCCAAGAGAATGACGCGCCGGTGCTGAGCGATCCGACCAATGCGACGCTCACCTACAGCGAGGGCGCGGCGGCGATCGCGCTGATGCAGGGCGTCACTTTGTCCGACGCCGATCTGCCGAGCGACTTCGCCGGCGGCAGCCTGACGCTTGGCGTGTCCGGCACGGGCGGCGCGATCGACTTCAAGCCGCTGTCGCTCTTCTCGGTCTCGGCCGGCAGCCTCGTCTACGACGATGCCGGGACGCCGGTGACGATGGGCTCGATCTCGGGCATCGGCACCAACAGCGTCTCGATCGACTTCAACGCCAATGCGACGCTGGCGCGATTGAACGACCTCGTCGACGACTTCGTCTACTCGAACGCGACCGACGATATCGGCGACGCCGACCGGACGGCGACGCTCACCTTCAACGACGGCAATAATGACGGCAATATCGTCTTTTCGACCGCGCTCTCCGATACGGCGATCCAGACGATCGACATCACCGCCGTCAACGACGCGCCGACGATCGACCTCAACGGCGCCGCGGCGGGGACGGGCAATGCCGCCGCCTTCACGGAGGACGGCGCGGCCGAGATCCTCGCGCCGGATCTCGTCGTCGCCGACGCCGACGATACGATGATCGAAAGCGCCGCCGTCTCGATCGGCGCCGGCTTCATCGCGTCCGCGGACTCGCTGACCATCGGCGGCCTCGCCAGCGGCACCACCGGCACGGGCGGGGCGATCGCCTTCAACTACGTCGCGGCCACCGGCATTCTGACCCTGACCGGCTCGGCCTCGATCGCCGATTATCAGGCGGCTTTGCGCCAGGTCGCGTTCGATTCGACCAGCCAGAGCCCGGGCACGAGCCGCGCGATCGGCTGGACGGTCAATGACGGCTCGCTCGACAGCGCGGCCCAGACGACGACGCTCACCGTAACCCCGGTCAACGACGCGCCGGCCGGCGCCGACAACAGTGTCGCGACCACCGAGGACGACGCCTACACGTTCAGCGCGGGCGATTTCGGCTTCAGCGACACCGACGGGCACGTGCTCGAGAGCGTCCAGATCACCGAGCTGCCGGCTACCGGCGAGCTGCGGCTGAACAATGTCGCCGTGACCGACGACCAGGTCATCCTCGCGGCCGACATTCCGAACCTGAAGTTCCACCCAGTGGCGGACCAGTTCGCCTCGCCCTACGCGACCTTCAAATTCAAGGTCACCGACACCGGCGGCACCGACAATGGCGGCGCCGACACGTCGGGCGAATATACGATGACGGTCAACGTCCTGCCCGACAATCTGGCGCCGGTCGTGGACCTCAACGGCGCGGATGCGGGCATCGACTATGCGACGAGCTACAGCGAGGGTGCCTCGCCGATCGCGATCGGCTCCGGGATCACCGTCAGCGACCCGGATTCGGGCGTCGGCGACCAGATCGAGAGCGCGACCATCACCATCACCGATCCGGTGGCCGGCGACGCTTTGACCCTCGCGGGCCCCCTGCCCTTGGGCGTCACCGTCGACCCGAGCAGCACGGCGACGATGCTCAAGCTTGTCGGCGCGGCCAGCCAGGCGGAGTACCAGGCCGCGCTCGCGCTCGTCCGCTATGCCAGCAGCAGCGAGAATCCGGCCGTGTCCGGCACCGACGCGGGGCGCACGATCACCGTCGTCGTCAATGACGGCAGCGTGAACAGCGCGACGGCGACCGCGACGGTCGACATCACCGCCACCAATGACGGCCCGGTCAACAGCGTCCCCGGCGCGCAAAGCGCGGTCGAGGATACCGACAAAATCTTCTCGGCAGCCACTGGCAACGCGATCACGGTCGCGGACGCCGATGCCGCCTCGGGCGACATGTCGGTGACGCTCGCGGTCGGCAGCGGCCGCCTCACGCTCGCCACTACGGCGGGCCTGGCGGTCACCGGCGACGGGACCGCGACGGTGACGCTGAGCGGCTCGCAGACGGCGATCAACGCCGCGCTGGACGGCCTCAAGTACCGCGGCAACCTCAATTTCGAGGGCGCCGACACGCTGACCATCCTGACCAGCGACAACGGCCTCAGCGGCGACGGCGGGGCAAAGACCGATACCGACCAGGTGGCAATCAACGTCGCCGACGACGGGCTCATCCACGGCGATTCGGGCGACAACGTCCTCAACGGCACGCCCGCGCCGGATCAGTTCCGGGTGCAGCAGGGCGGCAACGACACGGTCAACGGCCTCGGCAACAGCGACGCCTTCTATTTCGGCAACGCCTTCACCGCCGGCGACACGGTCAATGGCGGCGACGGCGTCGACGTGCTCATCCTGCAGGGCGATTATTCGGCCGGGGTCACGTTCGGCACCGGCACGACCAGCAACATCAGCAGCGTCGGCATCATCTCGCTCGTCCCGGGCAACCTCACCACCTACGGCGACACGGCCGGCAATTCGTACAGCTACAATCTGACGATGCTCGATTCGAACCTCGACGCGCTCGCCGTCCTCAAGTTCAACGCCTTCCACCTCCGCGCAGGCGAGAACTTCACGTTCAACGGTGCGGCCGAAACCAACGGCACCTATCTGCTGATGGCGGGGCTGGGCGTCGACTCGCTGACCGGCGGCGGCGCCGGCGACACCTTCTACTTCGGACATGACGGCCGCTTCGGCGCCGGCGACACCGTCAACGGCGGCGGCGGCAGCGACATCCTCTACCTGCGCGGCGACTACACGATCGACTTCAACGCCGTCGGATTCGCCGGATCGATCAGCAACGTCGAGAGCATCGGCCTCATGTCGACGACCGATACCTCCATCGGCGGGGGCGGCGACGGCGAGTTCGATTACAGCATCACCTGGAACGACGCGATGCTCGCGGTCGGCGGGGTCATCACGATCAACGGCAGCCGGCTCACGGCGGAGGAATCGATGGTCTTCGACGGCTCGGCCGAAATGGGCGGGATCTTCCGCCTCTTCGGCGGCGGCGGCAATGACGTGCTGATCGGGGGCAGCGGCGCCGATCTGATCTACGGCAGCGGCCGCGGCGATACTCTGACGGGCGGGGGCGGCAACGACGTCTTCCGCTATCAATCGGTCACCGACTCGAACTCGACCGAGCGCGACAGCATCCAGGATTTCAACGCCGGCGACAAGATCGACCTGTCTCGGATCGACGCCGACATTCTCACTGCCGGCGACCAGGCCTTCAGCTTCATCGGCAATGCCGCCTTCTCGAACAAGGCGGGCGAATTGCGCTACGAGAATATCAGCTTGGGCGGAACGACCTGGCTGGTTCAGGGCGACATCGACGGCGACAGCGTGTCGGACTTCGAAGTTGTCCTGGTGATCAACCCGGTTGATCCGATCACCGCGAGCGACTTCATCCTCTAGCGCAGGCAGAGGCCAGACGCGAAATGGGCGCCGCAGCGGATCGGCCGCTGCGGCGCCTTTTTTCGTTCGATCCGATGCGGAGGCAGCGCGAGAACGCGAAAAGCCCCGCTCCGGAAAAGAGCGGGGCCTTCAAACCCTGAGCGGCCTTAGGAGACCGCGAGTTCGGGGCGAGACGGCAGGGGCCGCCGAGTCGGCGTCAGGACGGGAAAGCGCCGCCGTCCGGGCTCGGATCGGCGCCGTCCTCGGCACTGCCGGCAGCCATGCGGCGCACGGTGGGCGCCGTCCAGCTCGGGCGGGCATTTTCGGTCGTGGAATGCTGCTCTTCGCGATTTGACATGAACCTACCCTAAAAGCTTGAGGACGAGGGCTTACTATGCCTTTGCGGATGCGTGTGTCAAACCAAAGGCTCTTTCCCCGCGGCGACTGCGCCCGTAGGCGTCCGCGATCGAACGGAAGACGGAAAGGGACGCAGTTGGACGACTTCATTGTCCGCCGCAAGGGCAGCCTGATCGAGGCCGAGGTGGACGGGGAGCTGATCGGCCTCGAAATGGACCGGGGCCGCTGCTACGGCTTCAACGGCACCGCGACGCGCATCTGGGCGCTCATCGAGGAACCGGCCCGATTCAGCGCGCTGCGCGAGCGCCTCGTCGCCGAATATGAAGTCGACAGCGAAACCTGCGACCGCGACGTCCGTGCGGTGCTGAAGGTGCTCGAGGCGGACGGGCTGGTCGCGCTGGAGCCGCTCGGCGCGTGACCGCGCTGGCCGGCTTCTGGAGCTTTGGCGGGAGCGCCGAGCCGGTGCGCTCCTGCGCGCGCATGCTGCACGCCCAGGCCGTGTTCGCGCCGGACGCGCCGGCGAGCTGGTCCGGAGGCCGGCTGGCCATGGGGCGGCGCTTGTGGAAGCTGCTTCCCGAGGACCGCTTCGACCGCGGTCCCGTCGTCTCGCGCGCCGGCACGCTCGTCGCCGATCTGCGCCTCGACAATCGCTCCGAGCTCGGCGAGGCGCTCGGCCTCGCGCCGGCGCAGGCGGGCGGCCTGTCCGACGCGGCTCTCCTCATGAAGGCGCTGGAGCGCTGGGGGGAGGAAGCGGTCGCCCGGCTCCACGGCGATTTCGCCTTCGCCTGGTGGGATGCGCGCAAGGAGCGGCTGGTGCTCGCCCGCGACATGATGGGGCAGCGTCCGCTTCACTATCATCGCGGCAACGGCTTCTTCGCCTTCGCCTCGATGCCGAAAGGGCTGCACGCACTGCCGGACGTGCCTTATGCGTTCGACCGCCGGACCATCGCCGATTTCCTCGTCCTCATGCCCGAATCCGGCAATGAGAGCTTCTTCGAAGGCATCGAGAAAGTGCGGCCGGGCGACGTCGCGGTGGTTTGCCCCAGCCGCACCGAGGCGCGAAGCTATTGGGATCCGCGCCCGGCGCAACTCCGCCTCAAGCACGCCGGAGACTATGCGGAGGGCCTGCGCGAGCAGGTCGACCGCGCGGTCTCGGCGCGGCTGCGCGGCGCGGACGGCCGCGTCGGCGCCCATCTCAGCGCCGGCCTCGACAGCTCGACGGTGGCAGCCACCGCCGCCCGGCTTCTGGCGGACGAGGGCGGGCGCGTGACCGCCTTCACCGCCGCGCCGCGCGACGGCTACAAGGTGCCGCCATCCGACCGGGTGATCGGGGACGAATGGCCGCTCGCTGCCGAGGTTGCCGCGCTCCATCCCAATATCGAGCATGTCCGCATCAGCACGCCGCGCGCCTCGCCGCTTGCCGATACCGGGCGCTACTTCCAGTATTTCGAGCGGCCCCTTCTCAACCTGTGCAACGGCGTCTGGACGAAGGCCGTTCTCGATGAAGCGGGGAAGCGCGGGCTCGCCGTGCTGCTCACCGGCGTGCTCGGCAACGCGACGTTCAGCTATGACGGCATGCACGAGGTCCATTCGCTTCTGCGCAGGGGCCGGCTGCTGCGGCTGGCAATCGAGACGGCGCGCCTGAAGCGCGGGGGGACCCGGATCGGCACGATCGGTGCGAAAGCGCTCGGGCCGATCCTGCCGAAGGGCTTGTGGCGCGCGATCGCGAGGCTTCGCGGGGCCGAGCGGGGGCTGCGCGAAACCAGCCTCCTCCACCCGGCGCGTGCCGCCGCGCTCGGCATCGAGGAGCGGGCGGCGGAACGCAGGCTCGATCTGGATTACCGGCCGCGGGGCGATGCCGACGAGACCCGGCTGTGGATGCTGCGCCGGGTCGACCAGGGCAACTACAAGAAGGGGACGCTCGGCGGCTGGGGCGTGGACGTGCGCGATCCCGCCACCGACCGGCGGCTGATCGAATTCTGCCTGTCGGTGCCGCCTGGCGTTTTCCTCGCGGGCGGGCGCCCGCGCTCGCTGGCCCGGCTGGCATTCGCCGACCGGCTGCCCGCCGCATTGCTCGAGGAAAGGCGCAAGGGGCTCCAGGCCGTGGACTGGCACGAGGGCCTGGAGGCTGCTCGCGGCGAGATCGGAGAAGAGGTGGACGCGATCGCCGAATGCGCGCCTGCCGCTGAGGCGGTCGACGCGGCGGCGATGAAGAAGCTGGTGGAGGACTGGCCCGAGGGGAGGTGGCACGATCGGTCGGTGACGAGCCGCTATCGCCTCGCATTGCTGCGCGGCCTCTCGGCCGGCCGGTTCATTCGCCAGGCGGTCGGCGCCAACCGCTGACGCCACGGCGCTGAGGGGCGCCCGGGCGCGCAGGATCGCAGGCCTAGGCCTCGGGCAAACAACTGTCAGCCGCGCGGCACAGCGCGCGGAGCGATCGCTTCCATGAAGTTGACCAGGATACTTCGGACCAGCGGTTCTAGGAAAGCGGCAACTGCTGCCGCGAAACCGGTCAAACAAATCGTTACGAGCGCGATCGCAGCGATCGGCGGTGAACCTGCATCGACGGCGAGCCGCACGAGCACCAGGCCGACCGCAAAATGTATCAGGTAGAGCGGATATGTGGTGAGACCGGCAAGGCGAATTGCCGGATGTGCTTTCTCCGGCACGGTCGGCTTGCTCAGCGCGATTACGGCAACGCCTGTAAGCCATAGCAAAGCGGGTGCGGCGTGGGTGAGATCGGGCCTTAGAAGCTGGGAGGTCTGCACGAGACCCGCTGCTGCCGCGATGACCAAAGCCGCGGTCCCGCCGGCGTTCAGCCGCTCCTGCTTCGCGAAGAAGATTAGCATTCCAAGTGCGAAATGGACGAGCCAGTGAAGGGAAAGCGGTCGCCAATGCACGAATGCCTGCATTGCCGGGGAGCTCAGCCCGGCGCTAGCGTGAAGCGTCAGTAAGAGCCAGTATGCGCTGCCGATGCAGGCAAGCACGATCGCTGCAGACTTCAGGTGCCGTTGCCCGGCGACCGAGATAATGACAAAGACGAGCGCATAAAACCAGACTTCGACGCCAAGGGTCCAATATGGGCCATCGATCCACCCGCCGACCGGTATCAGCAGAAGCGATTTGACCAGAAGGGCTGCCGTGTGTCCCACCGGCCTGCCAACGGCGATCCAGACCATGGCAGTGATCGGCGCGCATATGAAAATCGCCGGGTAAAGCCTTTCAGCCCGTCTACGCAGGAAACGCAGCGGCTTCACGCGGCTCGCCGATCCGGCGATCACGAACCCCGATATGACGAAGAAGATCGGCACCCCAACGGACCCATGCCTCAGCATCTGCTGACCGGGAAACTGCACTCCGGTGCCGACGAGCTGCTCTACCGATGCTCCGCCAGAAGAAGACCAGCCAAGGTGGAAAATGAGGACCGCGTAGGCGCAGGCGAGGCGTAACAGATCCAATGCCGGATGATAGGATTTGTCGCCTGTCATGCCCTTGCAAGGAGGTCGCATCAGCTCGTCGCCCCGCACACACGTTAACACCCACTTCCCGCCATTCTTTTCATCTGCTTGCGACGGACGCTTCGGTCAGGCGCAAGTATGGAGCTGTGTGGTAGCAGACGCTGTTCAGCGCCGAAGCGCACACAGCCAACAATTGACGGCGAAGCGGCGATCCTCAAAGCGCTCCGTGTGGCAGGACACTCGCCTCACTTCATGTTCGAACCACGACGGAAACACCACCAAACTGTTTTGGAGGGGGTCAATATCCACGTAATCGCCCGGAATTCCCTCCGATCCGACACGGTGCAGGCGGAGCTCGCCCCCGGTAAACTGGCGAGGTTCGACGTAGAAATAGTAGACAGCGCTAAGCAGCCGCTCATGCCTGCCGCTGTCGTCGCCACCAAGCGGCTGACGCCCCGGGCCAACCGGAATGTCCCTGTGGCGGGCGAAGTGCGCACCATCGCCGTGGGAAGCGACCTCGAGCTCATAATGGTCTACCGGAAAGGCTCGCGTACCCGTCGACGCGAAGATCCAATCCAGACGATCTGCGATGCGGCTCACGAACCCCTCGGCCCAGGAGCCGAGTTGCCGTGTCCTCTCCGATATGCGTTTGGCCGGATCGACCACCCCTCCAACGATCGTCGAAGGACGAAAGAGGGATCGGTGAGCGAGGGTCCATCCGAGAAGCTCCTCGTGGGCATCTTCTCCGAGGAATGCCTCCACGCGTCCGATCGGCGGCAGCGGCCCTTTTGATGCTGGCATGGCCAAATAGAGTAACTCGCGTACCGAGATTAGGCACTAGGAGGTGGAGGCCCGAGCCGGAATCGAACCGGCGTGCAAGGATTTGCAGTCCTCTGCGTAACCACTCCGCCATCGGGCCGCCGCCCGCGGAAATGCGGGGGCGTCCGCGGAATGTCAACCACGGGGGCGAAGGCTCCGGCGGACCGCCGCTGCCCGGTCGCGTCCGCGAGCGGACATCCGGCGTACGATATCGGACAATATTCCGCTTTCCACCGGCGAGGCACGGAGCCAAGATCGTGGCACGGCTCTTGCTGCCCTTGGGGCGAGGCATAAACGGAGGGAATCCGGAGCCTTATCTGCTTGGCCAAAGCCGACCGGGCCGATAGAAGGCGAAGGACGACAGGTGTATTGCCAATCTAAGACAGTAGTGCGATAAGGCCCCGATGAGCGACTATGATTTCGAGCATATGCGCCGCTCGATGGTGGCGAGCCAACTGCGGACGACCGGCGTGGCCGACGCGCGCGTGCTCGCCGCGGTCGGCGAGGTCGCGCGCGAGCGGTACGTGCCCGAGGCGCGGCTCGCCATGGCCTATGCGGACGCGCCGGTGCCCCTGGGCGGCGGCCGTGCGCTCAGTCCGCCCATGGCGACGGCGCGGCTGCTCAGCGAAGCCTCGCCGCGCGGCGACGAGCGCGCGATGGTGGTCGGCGCGGCCACGGGCTATTCGGCCGCGCTGCTAGAGAAGCTTGCCGGGTCCGTCGTGGCGGTCGAGGAGGATCCGGCGCTGGTCGATTTCGCGCGCGAGGCGCTTGCCGGGACGAACGTGGAGCTGGTCGAGGGACCGCTCGCTTCGGGTCACGAGGCCGGTGCGCCCTACGACCTCATCCTGATCGACGGCGCGGTCGAGGCCGTGCCGGAAGCGATCGTCGCGCAGCTCGCCGAGGGCGGCAGGCTGGCGGCGGCGATCCTCGACCGGGGCGTCACCCGCCTCGGCGTCGGCCGCAAGGCGTCGGGCGCCTTCGGCCTCAATATTTTCACCGACGCGGCGGCGGCGATCCTTCCCGGATTCGCCAAAGCGCGGTCATTCAGTTTCGAGAGAGCGGAGTAGGGTCTTAAGATGCGGGGAGGTTGGTTGGCGGCGGCAGGCGTGGCCGCACTGATGACGGCTGCGGCGGCGCAGGGCGAGACGCTGCGCGAGGCGCTGGTCAAGACCTATCAGAGCAATCCCACGATCATGGGACAGCGGGCGCAGGTGCGCTCGCTCGACGAGAATGTCGCCATCGCCCGCGCCGGGCGGCGGCCGCAGGTCTCCGCCAATGTCGGGGTCAACCAGAACATCTATTCGAGCCGGGGGGGCTTCGGCACCGGACGCAACTTCAACGCCGGCGTCGACGTCAGCTATCCGATCTTCGAGGGCGGGGCGACGCGCAACCGCATCGTCGCCGCCAACGAGCGCGTCGCCGCCGGCCGCGCCGCTTTGCGCGCGACCGAGGGCGACATCTTCACCGAGGCGGTGGCCGTCTACATGGACGTCATCCGCGACCGCTCGATCGTCGGCCTCAACCAGAACCAGGTGCGCGTGCTCGAGACCAATTTGCGGGCGACGCGCGACCGCTTCGAGGTCGGCGACCTCACCCGCACCGACGTCGCCCAGTCCGAGGCGCGGCTCGCGCTGGCGCGCTCCACCCTCGCCACCGTGCAGGGGCGCCTGCGCTCGAGCGAGGAGGCCTATCGGCGCGTGATCGGCGAGCTTCCCGCCGACCTCCAGCCGCCGCCGCCTCTGCCGCAGCTCCCGGCGACGCCGGAGCAGGCGGTCGAGATCGCGCTGGCCAACAATCCGGATCTCATTTCGATCGCCGCCCAGATCCGCGCTTCCGGCCGCGACATCTCGGTCGCGCGCTCGGACCGGCTGCCGACCGTCTCGGGCGTCGGCAGCGGCGACTACACCAATTTCCTGGGCTCGGCCGACGACCAGTTCGGTGGCACCGGCAATGCCAATTCGACCACCACGACGGGCGTCGGCGTCCAGGCGCGCATCCCCATCTACCAGGGCGGCGTCGTCGGCGCGCGCGTCCGCCAGGCCCAGGCGATCCGCAGCCAGCTCCTCGAGCGCGGCATCGAGACGGAGCGGTTCGTCGTCGCCCAGACCCGCGCCGCCTTCGCTACCTACCGTGCCTCGCTGGAGGCGATCGAGTCGAACGAGGTGGCGGTGGCCGCCAACACGCTCGCGCTCGAGGGCACGCGCGCCGAGCAGACGGTCGGCACGCGCAACGTGCTCGACGTGCTCAACGCCGAGCAGGAGCTGCTCAACAGCGAGGTCGCCCTGGTAAGCGCCCGGCGCGACGCCTATGTCGCCGGCTTCGCTTTGCTCAACGCCATGGGCCGCGCCGAGGCCGAAGACCTCAATCTCGACGGGGGCACGCTCTACGATCCGGTGACGAACTACAATCGCGTCAACCGCCGTTCGTCCGATTGGGACATGGACGAGGCGCCGGTGCCGGTGTCCACGCGGACCGTGACCGGTCCGGCGGCGGCGACGCCGATCGAGGAGCGGCGCCAGGTGCCGCCGATTACGGGGCCCGAGACCCCGCAATCTCCCCAGTGACAGCAACCGTCGAATAGGGGATAAGGCCCTCATTATGGGGGATATCCAGCACGACCCGTCGATGGAGGAGATCCTCGCCTCCATCAAGCGCGTGATCGCCGAGGACGGCCGCGCGGCCACGGCGGCGGCCGCACCGGCGCGGGCAGCGCGCAAGGCCGCGTCCTTCGATCCGCCGCCGAGCGAGGCGCAGGAGCCCGAAGACGTGCTCGAGCTCGACGATCCGGTCGCCGAGGGCGAAGGCCTGCTCTCCGCCGACGCGGCCGCGGCCAGCCGGCAGAAGCTGGCGGCGCTGAGTGCGATCCGCGAGCGCGGCGAGCCCGGCGCAAGCGCAGGCGGCGATGGGCCGCTCGAGGCGGTGGTGCGCGAGATGCTGCGGCCGATGCTCAAGGACTGGCTCGATCAGCATCTGCCCGAGCTCGTCGAGCAGCTCGTCACGCGCGAGATCGCCCGCATCACCGGGCGCAGCTTGTAGGCCCACCTCGTCATCCCGGCCCTTCGACTGCCTGCAAGGCAGGCGCTCAGGGCAAACTTCAACCGAAGGCTGAAGGCCGGGATCTCAGGGGGTGAGGGTGGAGCGGCTATGGAGCGCTCCATTCACGATCGCGCTTTTCACCCGCTGAGATCCCGGCCTCCGCCGGGATGACGGTCCTGGACGGGGTGGAGGGTGACGGCGGGTCCGGTTCGCGGTAAGGGCCGCGCCATGAACAAGCTCGCACTCGCCAGCCTCGCCGCGCTGGCGCTCGCCCCGGCCGCCGCCGACGCCCGGCCGATGACTGCCACCGATCTCCAGAGCCTGCGCCGCTTCGCCGCGCCTTCCGTCTCGCCGGACGGGCGCTGGGCGGTCTACCAGCTGCGCGAGGCCGACCTCGCCGCCAATCGCGGCCGCACGGACCTGTGGTTGCTCGATCTCGCCACTCCGGGCGCGCAGCCGTTCCGCTTGATGACCAGCCCAGAATTCAACGAGACGTCTCCCACTTTCTCGGCACACGGTGTGTACTTCCTGTCCAACAGATCGGGGAGTGACCAGCTCTGGCTGAAGCGGGGCCGGGCGACGCCCGAGCAGGTCACCGACATAGCGGGCGGCATTGCCGGCTATCTGCTCGCGCCCTCGGGCGACCGCGTCGCCATCTGGGCCGACCGCGACATGCGCTGCCAGGACCTCGCCTGCGCCAACGTTCCCGCCGCGGCGCAAGGGCGCGGCTCGGGCCGCGTCTACGACGAGACCTTCGTGCGCCACTGGGACGCCTGGGTCGATCCGGGCGTGCGGTCGCGCATCTTCACCATGCCGCTCGTGAATGGGCGGCCGCAGGGCGCCGGCATGCCGGTCGCGCCGAACCTGGTCGGCGATTCGCCCTCCAAACCGTTCGGCGGCGCCGAGGAGCTGAGCTGGAGTCCGGACGGGCGCACGCTCTACTTCACTCTGCGCGAGGCGGGTCGGACCGAGCCCAATTCGACCAATCTCGACATCTTCGCCGTCCCCGGTGACGGCAGCGGCCCGCCGGTCAATCTGACCGACGCAAACGAGGCGACCGACACGCTGCCCGCGGTCTCGCCGGACGGGCGCTGGCTCGCTTATGCGGCGATGCGGGTGCCGGCCTACGAGGCCGACCGCCAGGTCATCCACCTGCGCGACCTCAGGAGCGGCGCGGTCCGCGCGCTGACCGGCGACTGGGACCGCTCGGTCGGCTCGATCGCCTGGGCGCCGGACGGGCGCAGCCTCTACGTGACCGCCCAGGACGTGCTCGACCATCCCGCCTTCCGCGTCGACGTCCGCACCGGCCGCGTCACCCGCCTGACGCAGCAGGGCACCGCCAACAACGTCGTGCCGCTGCGCGACGGCTCGATCCTCTACACGCTGAACAGCCTGACCGCGCCGGACGACCTCCATCGCCTGCGCCGGGGCCGGACCGCCCAGCTCACCCGCGTCAATGCCGACCTGCTCGCCGAGCTCGACGTGCCCCATGTCGAGCGTTTCTCCTTCGCCGGCGCCGGCGGCGACCGGGTCTGGGGGCAGATCGTCCGCCCGCAGGGCGGCGAGCGGCTCCCCGTCGCCTTCCTGATCCACGGCGGCCCGCAGGGCTCGTTCGGGAACAGCTGGTCCTATCGCTGGAACCCCTGGCTGTTCTCCGCGCCGGGCTATGCCTCGGTCTCGGTCGATTTCCACGGCTCGACGGGCTACGGCCAGGCCTTCACCGACGCGATCAACCGGAACTGGGGCGGCTCGCCGCTCGAGGATCTGCGCCTCGGCCTCGCCGCCGCGGGCCGCGAGGACCGCCGGATCGACACCTCCAACGCCTGCGCATTGGGCGGCTCCTATGGCGGCTACATGGTCAACTGGATCGCCGGGCAGTGGAACGACGGCTTCAAATGCCTGGTCAGCCATGCCGGCGTCTTCGACCTGCGCGCCATGTCCTACGAGACCGAGGAATTGTGGTTCACCGAATATGAGTTCGGCGGGCCCTATTACGAGCCGGCCGCGGCCGAGGTGATGGAGCGCTGGAACCCGGTCCGCTTCGTCGACCGCTGGCGGACGCCCATGCTCGTCATCCACGGCGAGAAGGACTTCCGCATCCCGTACAGCCAGTCGCTCGGCATGTTCAACGCGCTCCAGCGCCGGAACATCCCGTCGCGCCTCGTCATGTTCCCCGACGAGAACCACTGGATCCTCAAGCCCCAGAACTCGATCCAATGGTACCGCGAGGTCCACGGCTGGATGGACCGTTACCTGCGGGGCGGACTGCAGCAGGGGCAGTAGGGCAGGACGCCATCCCGGCCTCCGCCGGGACGACGTGACCGGCACGACCCCTCCGGGGGTGACGGACACCCCAACCACCGCTAATCGCCGCAGCCATGTCCGAACTGCCCAAGACCTTCGATCCCGCCGACATCGAGGCGCGCTGGTATGCGCGCTGGGAGGAGAGCGGCGCCTTTCGCCCCGAGCGGCCGGAGGCGGAGCCGTTCACGATCGTCATCCCGCCGCCCAACGTCACCGGCTCGCTCCATATCGGCCACGCGCTCGACGTGACGCTGCAGGACGTGCTCGTCCGGCATGCGCGGCTGCAGGGCAAGGACGCGCTGTGGGTGGTCGGTACCGACCATGCCGGCATCGCGACGCAGATGGTGGTCGAGCGCAATCTCGAAAGCCAAGGTATGAAGCGCACCGAAATGGGGCGCGAGGCCTTCATCGAGCATGTCTGGGAGTGGAAGGCGCAATCGGGCGGCTCGATCACCCGCCAGCTCCGCCGCCTCGGCGCGTCCTGCGACTGGGCCAACGAGCGCTTCACCATGGACGAGGGCTTCACCCGCGCCGTCCTCAAGGTGTTCGTCCAGCTCTACCGCGACGGGCTCCTCTACCGCGACAAGCGCCTGGTCAATTGGGACCCGAAGTTCGGTACGGCCATCTCCGACCTCGAGGTCGAGACGAAGGAAGTCCAGGGAAAGTTCTGGCACTTCAAGTATCCGCTGGAGGACGGCTCGGGCTTCATCGAGGTCGCGACGACGCGGCCCGAGACCATGCTCGCCGACATGGCGGTCGCGGTGCACCCTGAGGACGAGCGCTACCGCGGCCTCGTCGGGAAGAAGGTGCGGCTGCCGATCACCGGCCGCCTCATCCCGATCGTCGCCGACGAGCATGCCGATCCGGAGCTCGGCTCGGGGGCGGTGAAGATCACGCCGGGGCATGACTTCAACGATTTCGAGGTCGGCAAGCGCGCCGGCATGCGCGCGGCGGAGATGCTCAACATGCTCTCCGCCGACGCGAAGGTGGTCCAGACCGCCGACGGGCTCGTCCCGGACGAGCTGATCGGCCTCGACCGCTTCGACGCCCGCAAGCGTGTCGTTGAGCTACTGGAGGAGGGCGGCTTCCTGGAGCGCGTTGAGGACCGCAGCGTCCAGCTTCCCTACGGCGACCGTTCGGGCGTGGTGATCGAGCCCTGGCTCACCGACCAATGGTATGTCGACGCCAAGACCCTGGCGCAGAAGCCCATCGAGGCGGTGCGCTCGGGCGACATCCAGGTGGTGCCGAAAACCTGGGAAAAGACCTGGTTCAACTGGCTCGAGAACATCCAGCCCTGGTGCGTCTCGCGCCAGCTCTGGTGGGGCCACCAGATCCCCGCGTGGTACGGCGACGACGGCAAGGTCTACGTGGCCGAGACCGAGGAGGAAGCGCGCGCCGAGGCCGGCGAGGGCGTGTCCCTGCGCCGCGAGAGCGACGTCCTCGACACCTGGTTCTCCTCCGCGCTCTGGCCGTTCGGCACGCTGGGGTGGCCGGAGCAGAGCGAGACGCTTCGCCGCCACTATCCGAACGACGTGCTCGTCTCGGGCTTCGACATCATCTTCTTCTGGGACGCCCGCATGGCGATGCAGGGCATCCACTTCATGAAGGAGATCCCCTGGAAGACGCTCTACCTCCACGGCCTGGTCCGCGATGCCAAGGGTCAGAAGATGTCGAAGTCGAAGGGGAACACGGTCGATCCGCTGGGCCTCGTCGACCGCTACGGCGCCGATGCACTGCGCTTCACGCTTGCTGCGATGGAAAGCCAGGGCCGCGACATCAAGCTCGATGAGAAGCGCGTCGAGGGCTACCGCAACTTCGCGACCAAGCTGTGGAACGCGGCGCGCTTCCTGCAGATGAACGGGGTCGG
>DASVVQ010000026.1:0-49511 GCA_036386475.1 Allosphingosinicella sp.
AGAGCCGAAAGCGGCGTCACATGCTATGGCGGCGGCATGAGGATGAACGGATGAAGGGAATCCGGCGAGTTTTGATGCTGATTGCCGTCGCCGCCACGGCGCTTGGCGCCGCGCCCGCTCCCCAACAGGTTGATATCCTCATTCGCGGCGGCACCGTCTATACGGGCTCCGCCAAGCCGTTTGTCGGCGATGTTGCAATCGCCGGCGACCGGATCCGGCTGGTCGGGCCGAAGCTTGCCGCCGCGCCGAAGCGGGTTATCGACGCCAAGGGCATGATCGTCGCGCCCGGCTTCATCGATCCGCACACTCATATGGGCGAGGCTCTTGCCGCGGACGATGCGCAGACGCGCCTCGTCCCCGCCTTCCTGATGCAGGGGGTCACCACGGCCTTCATCGGCAATGACGGCGGCGGCGATCCCGATGTCGGCGCCGTCCTCGGTCGTGCCGCACGAAATCCGGTCGGGATCAATTATGCCGCTTTCGTCGGCTTCGGCGAGGTCAGGAGGGCGGTGGTCGGCGAAGCGGACCGGGCGCCGACGCCGGACGAACTTGGGCGGATGCGCCGCATGGTGGCGACCGCGATGTGCGGCGGCGCGCTCGGTCTCTCGACCGGCCTGTTCTATGCGCCGCAGAGCTTCGCCTCGACCGCCGAGGTCGCGGCGCTCGCCCGCGAGGCGGGTGCGCGGGGCGGGATCTACGACAGCCACATTCGCGACGAATCGTCCTACTCGATCGGCCTCGCCGCCGCCGTGGACGAAGCGATCGAGATCGGCCGGGAAGGGCGCCTGCCCGTCAACATTTCCCACATCAAGGCGCTCGGGGTCGATGTTCACGGCCAGGCGCCGGGGATCATTGCGCGGATCGAGGACGCGCGCAGCGCCGGGCAGCGCGTGACCGCCGATCAATATCCCTGGTCGGCCTCGGGCACGAGCCTCGTGGCGGCGCTGGTGCCCCGCTGGGCGCAGGACGGCGGCCGGCCGGCATTGCTGCGGCGGTTCGACGATGCCGGTGCCGCCGAGCGCCTCCACACCGACATGGCGGAGAACCTGCGCCGGCGCGGCGGGCCCGCGTCGCTGTTGATCACCGGGGGGCCGCACCGCGGGCGAACGCTCGCCGCCGTCGCGGCCGAGCGGCGCGCCGATCCGATCGCCGCGGCGGTGGCGGTCATCCGCGTCGCGGACCCGCCGGTCGCCTCGTTCAACCAGACCGAAGAGGATATTGCGGCCTTCATGCGCCGCCCATGGGTGATGACCGGCTCCGACGCGTCCAGCGGCCACCCCCGCGCCTTCGGGAGCTTCGCGCGCAAATATTCCGAATATGTCGTGCGGCGGCGTGTGCTTACCCTGAGGCAGTTCATCGAGCGGAGCACCGCGCTTCCCGCCGATACGTTCGGGCTGGCGGGGCGCGGGCGGCTGCTCCCGGGGGCTTTTGCCGACATCGTGGTCTTCGATCCGGAAGCCTATGCGGCGAGGGCGACCTATGAACATCCGACGCTGCTTGCCGCAGGCGTGCGGGCGGTGCTGGTAAACGGCGTGCTCGCCATCGAGAACGGCATGCTCGGCGGCGCAGCGGCCGGGCGCGCGCTGGTGCAGACGCCGCCGGCCGGGAGCTGCCCATGACCCTCCTGCGCAACTGGTTCGCGATCCCTTTGTGGAAGCGGGTGCTCGGCGCGCTGGGGCTCGGCCTCGCTTTGGGCGGCTTGTGGCCCGAGGCCGCGCCGTCGGTGCAGTTCCTCGGCGATCTGTTCGTGCGCGCGATCCGGATGCTGGTGGTTCCGATCGTCCTGGTCACCATCGCCTCGGGCATCACCGCTCTCGGCGATCCCAGGCGCATCGGTTCGCTCGGCGCCCGCGCCGTCGGCCTTTTCGCGGCGACGACCGCGATCGCCGTCTCGGTCGGGATGGCGGTCGGGACGCTGGTGCGGCCAGGGGAGGGGGCGCCACTCGGTACTGCCTCCGCGCATCCGCTGGGCGATCCGCCGACACCCTACGAGCAGCTCATCGGCATCGTCCCGACCAACATCTTCGAGGCGCTGGCCAAGGGCGACATGCTCGCGATCATCTTCGTCGCGATCCTGCTCGGCGTCGGCACCCTGGTCGCGGGAGAAGCGGGAAGGCCGCTCGCGAGCCTCCTCCAGTCCGCCAGCGCGGTGCTGCTCCGGATCGTCGGCATCGTCATGGAGGCGACTCCGTTCGGCGTGTTCGCGCTGATCGCCAACGCCGTCGCGGCAAACGGTGCGGCGATGTTCGCCAATGTCGGCTGGCTCGCCCTCGCGGTCCTGATCGGCTCCGCGATCCAGCTCCTCATCGTTCACAGCCTGATCCTCCGGCTGCTCGCCCGCGTGCCGGTGCTGCGTTTCTTCAGGGCCATTTTCGATGCCTTGGCGGTCGCTTTCTCGACGGCGTCGAGCTCGGCGACGCTTCCGGTCGCGATGCGGGTGGCGGAGAAGAATATCGGCGTCGGGCGGCCGGTCTATTCGACCGTGCTCCCGCTCGGAGCGAGCATCGGCAAGGACGGGACGGCCATGTATGTCGGCCTCCTCAGCATGTTCAGCCTGCAGGCGCTGGGTGTGGAGCTTACGCCCACCGTCTACGGCCTTGTCCTCCTCACCGGCGCGCTCGCCGCCTTCGGGACGGCGCCGGTCCCGTCCGCGTCCCTGTTCATGCTGGCGGCGGTGCTCTCCGCCGTCGGCGTGGCGCCGGAGCAGACTGCGCTGGTGGTCGGCTTCGTCCTGCCTTTCGATCGCCTGCTCGACATGACGCGGACCGTCCCAAGCGCGAGCGCCAACCTCACGGTCGCCACCACCGTCGCGCGCTGGGAACGGGAACTCGACGACACGTTCCTGGCGCGGCGCGAGGCCCCGGCCTCAACGATAGAAGCGGACGTTGCCGATCCGGAGCGCGGCCTCGCCACCGGGGTCGCCCTCGATGCGGAAGATGAGCGCCCGCAGCCGCGCTAGGTCGAGGACGGCATTGGCGTTCGCACTGCGCAGCGCCGCGAAGGGGACGACGATCTCGCGCTCCGTCTCGCCCGCCGCGAAGCTTGCCCGAAACGAGTCGCGCGCCTCGATGCCGTAGCTGTCGAGCATCAGCGTGTATCGGCCGATGCCGCGTGCAGTGAAGGCGATGCCCGCGAAGCCGCGGGCGTCCGCGAGGTGGACCGCTCCGGGCGTGAGCGGCAGCACCAGATTCGCATAAGGCTCCGGTGCCGCGCCGAGCCGCGCGACCAGCAGCAGGCGTCCGTCTTCACGCAGGGAATGGAGGTGGCTGTGATCGGTGCCGGATTCGTTGGTCGCCACCGCGAGCGTTCCGAGGTCGGTTCGGCCGTCGGCGCGCGCGCCGCTGAAGATCGGACCGGCCATCGGATGCACCGGCAGCGCGGTGAAGGCATCGGAGTCGAGCAGGCGCCGGAGCGGTGCCAGCGCTACTTCGCGGCCGGCGACGAAGACGCGCCGCAGATCGTACAGATGCTCAATCTCGCGATCGGGGCGGCCGCCGACGAGGATGAGGTCGGCGCGCTGTCCCGGCGCGACCCTGCCTCCCGGCGCGCCGCGACTAAGGATGCCTGCGCTGACGCTCGTCGCCGCGGCGAGAGCTTCGGCCGGCGTGAAGCCGTGCGCAGTGAACAAGCGGATCTCCCGCAGCGTGGAGGAGCCGTGATAGACGCCGCCGATCCCGGAGTCGCTGCCGATCCCGATGCGCACGCCGCCCGCTTTCAATCGACGCAGGTTCTCGCGCAGGATCGACCAGCGCCGCGTCTCGAGCTCCGGAACCGGGGCGATCGGGCGGGCGAGCCGCGCCTCCTCGCGCGCGCGCTCGGGCGGGCTGAGCAGGGCGAGTTCGGCGGGCAGGAAGAGCCGGCCCTGCTGCGGCTCGAACACGGCCATGGTCGGGACATAGGCGGTGCCGTTCGCCTTCATCGCAGCGATGAGCTCCTCGTCGACCGGAGCGTCGCCGATGCCGTGGCCGAGCGCATCGACGCCGGCGGCGACCGCGATCCTGGCGCCTTCGAGCGAGACCGTGTGGGTGACGACGGGAATGCCGGCGGCGTGGGCGCGTGCGACGATCGCGCGCAGGGTCGGCAGGTCCATGCGGTTGAGGTCGGGCACGCGCCCGTAGCGCCAGCCGTCGGCGAACACCTTGATGACATCCGGCCGGTAGGGAAGCGCGCGGTCCATCGCGAGCTCGGCCGCGCGCGGCGTCGTCACCTCCATCGTGAAGAAGTCGCCCCAGCCGCGTTCGGTGCCGTGCCCGCCAGGCACGCCGAGGCGGATCGCGAGCGCGAGGTTCGGCGCGGCGACTGCGCCGGAGCGCGTCATCCCCCGGATCGGAGCGATCATCTCGCCGGAGACCGAGAAATCGGCTGCGTTGGTGACGCCGTGGACGAGGTGCGCGGCATAGGCCTTGCCGAGATCGTCGGGACCGCCGAGGCCGGGAGAGCGCAGATGGGCGTGGAGGTCGTGGAGCCCGGGCAGCAGCGTCATACCACGCGCATCGATGATGCGGGCTCCGCGGGGCGCGCGCAGGCGAGAGCCGACCGCGACGATCCGGCCGCCCGCGACCAGCACGTCGGCGGGGACGGCCGAGCTCCCGGTGCCGTCGAAGACATGGGCGCCGCGGATCAGGATGCCGGCGTCGGGCCGTGCGGCGCCGATGCACAGCAAGGCGAGCAGGGCGCAGGCGAGCTTCGCCCAGCTCATTGCAGCGGCTGCTTCCTCATCAGCGTCGTATCGAGGAAGCGCTCCGTGGCGCGCAGGCTTTGGAGCCAGCTGTCGTGGCGGAAGAAGCTGTGGCGCTCGTTCGGAAAGACGAGCTCGCGATAGTGGATGCGGCGCGCGGCGAGCTCGCGCGCGAGGAGCAGAGACTGCGAGAAATCGACATTGAGGTCGTCGTCGCCGTGGACCAGCAGCACCGGCGAGCGCCAGCCGTCGATCGCGCCGAGCGGCGACGAATCCCATTGGAGCTGCCGGGCCCGCTCCTGCGCCTGCGGCGAAAGCGTGTTCGCGACCGGGCGGAGCATCGAATGGACGCCGTGAAAGTCGACGCCGGCGGCGAAGAGGTCGCTGTCGCGGGCCAGCGCGAGGGCGGCGAGATAGCCGCCCCAGCTGCCGCCCCAGATGCCGATCCGCGTGCGGTCGACGTCGCCTCGCGCCGCCAGCCAGCGGCCGGCGGCGAGGATGTCGCGATATTCCGACGCTCCTTCGCGCCCGGTCTCCGCCGCCTCGCGAAAGGCCGTGCCGTACCCGGTCCCGCCGCGATAATTGACGGCCAGAACATGGTAGCCCAGCGTCGCCAGCCGCTGGTTCATGATATAGGCCTTCGAATAATAACCGGACGGGTGGAACCCAAGCAGCATCTGCCGGCGCGGGCCGCCATGGACGTAGACGATGGCCGGGCGCCGTGCCGTGCCGCTCCTTGCCCGGAAAAGCTGGCCGCGGACTTCGACTCCGTCCGCCGCGCGGAACGCAATTGGCTCCGGCTCTGCGAAGCTCCTTGCCACAGGCACCGGGGCGAGGGCCGTGGAGCGGCCGCCGAGCAGGACGGGATGGGCCGGACTAGACACGCCGGTGGCGATCGCAGCGACTGCGTCCCCTGCGACCGTCGGATAGAAGTGCATGCCTTCGCCGCCGCCCAGGCGCTGCGCCGGCCCTCCGTCGAGGGGGCGGCGCCAGACACGGCGCCTGTCGATATCGTCCGTGTTTGCGGCGTAGAGGAGCGTGTCTGCGCCCGGGCCTGGCAGAAAGGTCTCGACCTCGAAATTTCCTGCCGTCAGCGAGCGCGGCTCGCCGCCCCGATCGGCATGGATCGCATAGACGTGGAGCCAGCCGGTCCTCTCCCAGGGAAAGAGAATCAGGCCGCCGCCAGTCCAGAAAAGATTGCGGCTGCGCGTACCTGCATAGCGCGCCCCGGGTCCAGGCGGCGCCGACCAGAGCGTGCGCGCGCTTCCCCCGGCGAGATCGACGATCCGGATCGACCAATAGGGGCCGCTGTCCGCGGCCGCTGCGGCGGGCGGCGTCACGAAGCGGATGAAGGCTATGCGGCGCCCGTCGGGCGAGAAGATGGGCTCGACGGCCTGGCCGAGACCCGGATCGAGGTAGCGCAGGCTGCCGCCATCGGCATCGAGGATCGCCGCGTAACTGTGCTCGCCGCGTTCCTCCGAGAAAAGCAGTCGTGTCCCGTCCGGGGACCATGTCAGGCGGCCGACATTGCCCTCGACCCGAGCGATGCGCCGCGCTTCGGCGCCCGGGCTCCACAGCCAGACCTCACCGTCTCGGGTGAAGGCGAGCCGGCCGCCATCCGGCGAGAAAACCGGCGAATGACCCTGGCCGACCGCTTGCGCGGACCCGCCCGCGGCGGCGACCACGAAGACATGCTGCTGCGGCGCGTGCGGCGCGGCGCCGGCATTGGGGAGGTCCTCCTCATCCGGAAATTCCTCGTCGCCGCCGCGAACGAACGCGAGGCTCGAACCGTCGTTGCTGAGGGCGAGGCCGTAGAGCAGCTGGCCGTCGTCCTCCGTGAACGCCGTCAGCAGCCGCGCACGCTCGCCGCGCGCCGCCGCCCAGACGTTGCGGACGCCCGCCTCGTTCGCGATCCATCCGAAGCGGGGCGCATTGCGCGCGCCGGTGAGGCCGCTCGCCACCGGCAAGGCAAGCGCTTCGGCCAACGGATCGGGTGCCGCGGTCACGGCCGGCTGAGCGAGCGAGAAGCCAATCAGGCCCAGAGCAAGGCGGTAGAGCAGGCGCAGTGCCATAGCGACTACGTTTGGAGCGCGACGGGCCTGGGCGCAAGCGCCACGAAGTCGGACATGCTGGTGGGTAGCGGGCAGCAAGGAAGCGATTGCGGGATGCCGGGCTTGCTCCTGACGCGATGCGGTTTAGGGTCCCGGCCATGCCCCTGCGCCGAAATGCCGCCCTGATCGCTTCCCTGACGCTGGCGGTGGCCGCGTCCTGGCCGGCTCCCGCACAGGAGCAAGGGCTGCAGCGAAGGGTGGAGGCGGCGCTGGCCGCAGCGCAGACGGGAACGCGCTTCGGCCTCGTAGTCGCGACCGCGGAGGGCCGCGAGATCGTCGCAATCGACCCGGAGCAGCGTTTCGTCCCCGCATCCAATACCAAGCTGCTGACCACCGCCGCGGCCTTCGCTGCATTGCCGGGGCTCGACCGGCCGGACGTGGCCGGCGGGACGGCGGTGCGGCTGGACGGCCCGGACGCGATCCTCAGGGGACATGGCGACGCGCGCATGTCGAGCGAGCCGGATTGCGCCGTCGATTGCCTGGCCGCGTTGGCCGATGCGGTGGCGGCACGGACGCGGACCGTGCGGAACGTCGTCGGAGACGACAGCCTCTTTCCGGACCAGCGCTGGAGCCCGGGGATGAGCTGGAACAACATCCCGACCTCGTCGGGGACGGCCGTGTCGGCGCTGACTCTGGACGACAACGTGATCGCTTTGCGGGTTTCCCCGGGCGCGGTAGGTCGACCTCCGGCGCTGACCATGCTGCCTTATTTCAGCGTCGACAATCGCGCGGCCACCGTTGGGCAAGGCCCGACCGACCTGCGCGCGGTGCGGCTGCCGGGCGGACGCCGCGTGCGCCTGACGGGAACCATCGCGGCCGGGGCCGGTCCCGAAGAGCTGCGTCTCGGCATCGACGACCCTGCCGAGTACGCGGCGTGGCGTTTCAAATCCCTGCTCGAGGAGCGCGGCGTCACGGTGACGGGAAGCGTGGACGTCCGTCACCGCCCGCTCGGCCCGGCCGACGACCCGGCCCAACGCAACGGCGCGCCCGCTCCGCGCCCGCCCGAGCCCGAGCCTCTCGCGCGCCTGGTCCCGCCGCCGCTCGCCGCGGACCTCACCGAGATCAACAAGGACAGCCAGAACCTGCATGCCGATCTGCTGCTCCGACGCCTCGGCCGGATCGAAGGATCCGGCTCGATCGCGGACGGTGTCGCCGTGATCGCGGCCATGCTCGAGCGCGCCGGCGTGCCGCGGACCGGCTGGGACCTTTCGGACGGTTCGGGCATGTCGACATACAATCGGCTGTCGCCGCGCGCCGTCGTCACCTTCCTGCGCTGGGCGGCGGTCCAGCCATGGGGCGAGGCATGGCGGGCGACGCTGCCGGTCGCGGGTGTAGACGGCACGCTTGGCGGCCGTTTTCGAGATACGGCGTTGGCGGGTCGCCTGTTCGCCAAGACCGGAACGCTCAACGCGACCAATGCCCTGTCGGGCTACATGGTCGCGCGCAGCGGCAGGACCCTGGTTTTTTCGATCTACGCGAACGACGTTCCGGGCGGGGCGAGCGCGACCGCGATCATGGACGCCGCGCTCGTGCTGATCGCCGAGGCGAATTAGGCCGCCCCCCAGGCCTGCACTGCCGCATCGCCGACGGCGCGGCGCAATGTTTCGATCCCCGTCTCGCGGTGGCGGGTCGGATGGACCCGATTGGTCAGCAGGGTCCAGGCGAGCCCGCGGTCGAAATCGACCCAGAGACCCGTGCCGGTGAAGCCGGTATGTCCGATGGTCTCGTCGGAACAGGCGTCGCCGCCGTGCCAGCCCGCGAAACGCCGTTCCCACCCGCAGGTGCGGTGCTCGTGCACGCGCGTGCGGATGGCGTTCAGGATGAACGGCGTAGCGCCGCTCGCGTCGAGCAGCCCGGCGCCGAAGTCGAGCACCCCCTGGAGCGTTCCGAAAAGCCCCGCATGTCCCGCGGCACCGCCCAGCGCCCAGGCATTCTCGTCATGAACCTCGCCTTTGATGATCCGGCCGCGCCAGGTGCAGGACTCGGTCGCGACCGCCGGGCCGGGCGGCGGACCCAAGCAGAGGCCGGGACCCAGCGGTACGCGCGACAAAGGCGCTCCGGTCAGCCGCTCTATGGCAATTCCGAGCAAGATGAAGTTGATGTCGGAATAGACCTGCGGGCCGCGCCGCCACTCGCGTTGCAGCACGAATGCGCGCAGGCGATCGGCGTCGTTGCCGTAAGTGTAGATCGGCTCCACCGCGGGGAGAAAGGTCCGGTGCGCGAGGCAATCGCGGAAGGTCAGCGTCCGCTCCCGCGCATTGGCAATGTCATACTGGCGCAGGTCCGGAAGGGCGTCGGTCAGCGGACCGTCCAAGTCGATACGGCCCTGCTCCGATAGGGTCAGGATCGTCGGGGCCGTGAAGATGACCTTGGTGAGCGAAGCGAGATCGAACCAGTGCGCCTCGGTCAGCGGTTCAGGCTCCGGCTGCAGCGCTGCCATCCCGCAGATACGCGTCACGCGCCTTCCGTCCGGCAAGACGATGCCCAGCGCCGCCCCGGGGATGTGCCCGTCGGAGACGGCTTTGCGGGCGGGAGCGAAGGCCTGCTCGGCGATTTCCTCGATCATGTCGGCTCGTCGTCCGGCGGCCGCGGGCGCGCGCGCGCGACGATCGGCAGGAGGAGGATGGCGGCGAGACTCAGCACGCCGGAGAGGAGGAAGAAGAGATCGAAGCCGTCATGGCCGGCTTTGTCGAGCGCGGCGACGATCGAGCCGCCGGCCCCGGAGAGCAGCCGCGGCAGCATGAAGGCGAAAGCGGACAGGAAGGCATATTGCGCGCCCGGGAAGCGCGGATTGACGAGCATCGCGAGGTAGACGACGAAGATGGTGCCGGCCATGCCGTTGCCGAACTGGTCGGCGGCGGTGGCGATGTAAAGCGCCAGCGCGGCGGGCGGCTGGTGGGCGAGCCAGACGAAGGCGAAATTGCCGAGCGCGGCGAAGACGGCGCCGATCGCCAGCGTTCGTATCAGCGTCCAGCGCGCCGCCATCCAGGCGCCGAGGCCCACTCCGATGATGCTCGCGACGAGCGCCACATAGCTGTCGGCGAGGCCGATCTCGGTAAGCGAATAGCCCAGTCCGCGGATCATCGGCTTGGACAGGTTCAGCGCGAGCACATCGCCCATCCGGTAGATGGAGACGAACGCCATCAGCGCCAGCGCGACGAAGCCGTAGCGCCAGAAAAAGTCGACATAGGGGCCGATCGCTACCGAGCGCCGCATCCTCGCCGTCGGTGGCAGCTTGCGGATCCGCGGCAGCAGCGCCGCCATGAGCAGGAAGGGCACCATGCAGATCGCGAGCACATAAGGCGTGACGTTGGTCTCGCCGCTCATTCCCATGCCCGAGGCGGCGCCGAGCAGCAGCCAGCCGACCGCTGCCGCTACGATCGCGACAAAGGCGAGGATGCCGACGCTCGCGGCAAGGCCGGTGACGAGGGCAGGGCTGCGGGCGCTGGAGCAGTCCGGATCGGCGCGCATCGATGCCAGGATGGGGAAAGGCAGAAACGAAAAGACGGCAATCGCCAGATAGGCGCCGGTCCAGCCCCAGGCCGGCTGGTCGGCGACGAGCAGGGCGCCGCTGCCTGCCGCGACCATCGCGGTGCGGTAGCCCCACAGATTTGCGGCGGCCAGCGGCGCCTGCTCCTCCTGCGTCGGCCCAAGTTCGATCCGCCAGGCGTCGGCGGCGACTTCGAGCGTCGTCGTCCAGAATGCGAGCAGAACGGCGAACAAGGCGGTGATGCCCAAATTTTCGTCGGATGAGGTAAGCGCCATCGTCGCCATCGAGGTGAAGATGCCGAGCTGCGCGAGCATGATCCAACCGCGCCTCTTGCCCCAGAAACGGCCGAAGCCCGGCACCTCGTAGCGGTCGAGCAAGGGCGCCCAGACGAACTTGAAGGTCGGCAGCAACTGCACCCAGGCGAAGAAGCCGATGACGACCAGCCCGACTTCGTGCGCCTGCAGCCTCAGCGAGAGCACGGTAGAGAACATGTAGAAGGGAAGCCCGGCGGAGAAGCCGAGCATCACGTAGAGCGCTTGCCGGCGGATCCCCGCCGGCACGACGAGCGGCGCTGCGGCGGCGCTGTCGGATCCTGCAGTCGCCATGCGTCCCTTTCGCCAGCGGGCGGTATAGGCCCGTCCGCGCCGCTGCCGCTACTGTGGCGCGCGCGTCACGCTTGCGCGGCTTTGCGGCGGATAATGGCGCGAGGTTATGAGTCCGCCAACAGAAACTATGGCGGGCCATGACAATCTTGTTACTTAATGACCCGCCGGCTGAGGCCTAAGGGGGATCGACGCATGTTTTCTGCCACGCCTATTCGCGCGCTTCTTTTCACCGGAACCGCCATTGCCGGGCTTGCCTGCGCCTTGCCGGGCGCCGCGTTCGCCCAGGTCACCGATCCGGAATCGACGACGCAGCCGGCCAATACGCCGACCGGAGCCGAGACGCCCGATCAGGGCGCGGAGATCACCGACACCAGCGAGGATGGCGGCGAGGAGATCATCGTCACCGGTTCGCGCATCCGCCGCGATCCGAACAACAGCCCCCTGCCGCTCCAGATCATCACGACCCAGGAGATCGAACGCAACGGCATCTCCAATCCCGAGCAGCTGATCGCATTTCTGCCAAGCAATGGCGCGGCCGCGGACAATCTCGCCAGCAACGCCGATGTCGTCTCCGGCCAGCAGCGCGGCAATAACGGCGCCTCCTTCGCCAACCTGCGCGGTCAGGGCTCCGGCTCCACGCTGGTGCTGCTCAACGGTCGCCGCATCGCCGCGCACGGGCTCCAGGGCTCGGCCGTCGACGTCAACCAGATCCCCTTCTCCGCGATCGACCGCGTCGAGGTGCTGAAGGAAGGCGCTTCCGCGATCTACGGCACCGACGCGATCGGCGGCGTGATCAACTTCATCCTGCGCAACGATTATGAAGGGTTCGGCCTGCAGGGCTTCACCGACTTCACCGAGGAGGGCGACCACACCATTTACCGCGTCTCCGCCATCGCCGGCTACGGCGACCTCAGCGAGGACGGGTTCAACGTCATGGGCGCGGTCAGCTACAGCGACGTGCCCGAGCTGCGCGGCGATCGCCGGCGCGACTTCGTCAATACCTTCCAGCCGGACCGCGGTCTCTCCCCCGACACGCGCGGGACGCCCTTCGGGACGATATTCCCGCTGGCCCCCAACGGTCCCAACACGCCCGGCGGGCTGCTCATCCAGGCCAACGTAACGGGGCAGGTCAATCCCCGGCCAGCGCCGTTCATTCCGGGCACCACGACCCGCGCCGAGGGGGGCATCAACGTCCTCGACCTGCCGGGAGCCGAAGGCTGCGGCGTGGTCGGCGATCAGGGCCCTTATGACAGCGCGCTCTGGGCCACGCCCAATGCCGCTTTCGCCTGCGCCTGGGATACGGGTCGCGCTGCCGTGCTTCAGCAGCCGCTCGAGACCTTCACCTGGCTCGGACGCGGCGTGGTGCGTCTCGGCGACCATGAGATCAGCCTCGAGGCGACCGGTTCCGACGCGACGGCGAGCAAGCGCTTCTCGCACGTCCAGATCACGCCCAACACGACAACGCAGAATTATGCGCATCCGGTCGGTGCCCCGGGCTACGAGGATGTCTATCAGCGCCTGATCGCGGCATTTCCCGAGCTCGCGGCGCGCGGCCGGCTGCCCTTCAGCTATCGCTGGCGCTGCATCGAATGCGGACGACGCGAAATCACGACCGAGACGCAGACCGCGCGCTATGCGCTCGGCGTGGACGGCCCGCTCTTTTCGGATTGGGACTATCGCGCGGGCGTCTCCTATGCGGTCAGCGAATCCCAGTCCGAGCTCGGCAGCGGCTATTATTACCGCGGAACTCTCGCCAATGGCGCGAACGACCCCAACGCTCCGCTCGCGCCCGGCGCGACGGGGCGCGGCCTCATCGGCGTGCTCAACAGCGGCCTCATCAACCCCTTCCTCTTCCCCGGCCAGTCCCAGAGCGCGCAGGGTCTCGCCGCGCTCCAGGCCGTCTCGGCCGAAGGCGTCGTCCTGTACGGCGGGCGCTATTCGGTGACGCAGGGGGATGCCTCGGTGTCCGGTTCGCTGTTCGAGCTCCCGGCTGGAAGGGTGAGGGCCGCGTTCGGCGTCGACTATCGGCGCGAGCGCTACAGATTCAACGGCGACGAGCGCGATGTCGTCAATCGGCCGGTCATCATCGCCGCTCCGTTCGACGATCAGAATGCGCTGGCCGGCGCCACCCGCGAGATCAAGGCGGTCTACGGCGAGATTCTGATCCCGATCATCGACAATTTCGACCTGACGATCGCCGGGCGCATCGACGATTACGGCGATTTCGGACGCACCGAGAATCCGATGATCAATTTCCGGTACCGCCCGATCCCGCAGATTATGTTCCGCGGCAATTACAACACGGCGTTTCGGGTGCCGGCGTTCAACCAGCTGTTCAACGGCCGCATCGAATCCCTCTATACCGGTTCGGACCTCGCGGATCCGGCGACGTGCCCGGATGGAAGGCCGAACCCGGCCGTCCCCGGCTGCGCGAACCTGGTCCGCTCGATCGACATCATCAATGGCGGCAATCCCAATCTCGGTCCGGAAACGGCGGAGATGTACGGTCTCGGCGTGGTGTTCGAACCCTCGCGGAACTTCAGCATCTCGGTCGACTATTACCACATCAGGCGGGAGAACACGATCCAGGTGCTGACGCTCCGGCAGCTGGTCGACAATTACGAGCTCTTCGAGGACCGGTTCGTCCGCGACGCGGGCGGCGTCTTGCTCGACATCGACCAGACCTGGGTCAACACTGGCGGCTCGACGACGGAAGGCATCGAGATTCTCGCGCGCGCCGGCATGGACGGCTTCGGCGGCCGGTTCACGGCCGGCCTCGACGGCACCTATTTGCTCGAGAAGAGCGATCAGGTGCTCGCAGGGGCGGCAGTGGAAAATCGGCTGGGAGTATTCTCGCCCAGCGGGGATCTCGGCCTGCGATGGAGGCACAATGCCTTCATCAGCTTCGGCACGGACGACTGGAACGTTACGTTCACGCAGATCTTCCGCCTGGGCTATACCAACCAGGTTCTTCCGGGCATCGCCAACGGCACGGTCACGCGGCCCGACGTCGAGGAACGGGTCGACGACTACATCATCTACAACCTCTATGTCGGCTTCACCGGGATCGAGGGGATGCGGTTCTCGCTCGGCGTCAGGAACCTGCTCGATACCGACCCGCCCTTCGCGATCAGCTACGACAGCTTCACCGGCGGCGGCAGCTCCTGGGAGCCCCGCGTCGCCGATCCGCGGGGGCGCTCGTTCACCGTCCAGGCGGAGCTGAGGTTCTAGGTTCGCCGGAGAAGGCGATCGCGGGCACGGACAGGAAGCGTATTTGGTCGACCCTTTCCCGCTGCGCGGCGGCGTGATCCACTGCGAGGAAGTGCCGCTTCCGGCGATCGCCCGTGTCGTGGGCACCCCTGCCTACGTCTACTCGAGCGCGGGCATGCGGCATCAGGCGCGCGCGCTTCGCTCGGCCCTGTCGTCGCTGGGCGATCCCCTCGTCGCATTTGCGGTCAAGGCCAATCCCAACGGCGCCGTGCTGGCGACGCTCGCCGCGGAAGGGCTGGGCGCCGACGTCGTTTCCGGCGGCGAATATGGACGTGCCCGCGCCGCCGGCATTACGGGCGGAAAAATCGTCTTTTCCGGCGTCGGCAAGACGGAGGCCGAGATGCGGCTGGCGCTGGAAGGAGGAGTCTTCCAGTTCAACCTCGAATCGATGCCCGAAGCCGAGATGCTCTCCGGGATCGCGCTCTCAATGGGTCGCAAGGCGCCCGCAGCCTTCCGGGTCAACCCCGACGTCGATGCTGGCTCGCACGCGAAGATCTCGACCGGTGCGGCGCACAACAAGTTCGGAATTCCGATCGGAGAAGCTCCTGCCGCCTTCGCCAGGGCGAAGGGCCTGGCCGGCCTCGAGATGAAAGGCCTTGCAGTCCATATCGGCAGCCAGATCGATCGCCTTGCGCCGCTCGAGGCGGCGATCGGCAAGGTCGGCACGGCGATCGCGCTCTTGCGGTCCCAAGGCCACGAAATCGGCAGTGCCGATCTCGGCGGCGGCCTCGGCATTCGCTACGATCCATCCGCGCCGCCGCCACCGAGCCTCGATGAATATGGGGCGATGGTCGCGCGCGCCACGCGCGGGTGGGACGTCCGGCTGATCTTCGAGCCGGGCCGGCTGATCGTCGGCAATGCGGGCGTGCTTCTGACCGAGGTCGTCCGCGTCAAGAGCGGACCCAAATGCCCGTTCGTGGTTGTCGATGCCGGGATGAACGATCTCGTGCGGCCGAGCCTCTACGACGCCTGGCACGCGATCGATGCGGTCGTGCCGTCGGGCGAGCGAATGGAGGCCGATATCGTCGGGCCGGTCTGCGAAAGCGGCGACATCTTCGCCGTCGCGCGCGGCATCGACCGCGTCGCAGCGGGGGACTTGATGATCGTACGCTCTGCGGGCGCTTATGCGGCGACGATGGCGAGCACCTACAATTCTCGGCCGCTGGCGCCTGAGGTGCTCGTCGATGGCGGCAGGTGGGCACAGGTGCGGAAGCGCCGCGAGATCGCGGATTTTCTCGCGGACGAGACGATCCCGGAATGGCTGGGCGGCAGCCGCTGAGTCCGGCCTAATCGTCGATCTTTGCGGCGAGCCATTCTTCGATCGCGCGGTAGGCCGAGCGGCCGCGCGGCGGTTCTGCCGGGTTGTTGGCCGCGAAATAGGCGATGCCGACGCCGCGACGCCGGTCGATCCAGAGCCCGGACCTGAGATTATATGCGTCGCCGGCATGGCCGACCATCTGCCGTCCGCCCCCGAGCAAGTCGTCCGCGCAGCCCGCCGAGCCCGTCGGCAGGCTTTGCGTGCCCAGGCCGTAGGCGCAGTAGAAACCGTCGCTCGTATCGCCGTTGGTGCCGTCGAACGTCCAGGCCGGCCGCAGGATGGCCTCGACGCTGGCCTCGCTCAGGAACCGCCTCCCCCGGTGCCGACCGCGGTTGAGCAGCAATTGCCCGATCACGGCCAGATCGAGCACCGATGCGCGAAATCCTCCCTGAGGAGAGAACAGAGCTCCGTTGGCGCCGAGATCATAGGCCGCCAGGTCGCAGGTCGCGCTCTCCCTGAAGACGGGGCATTCGGGCCGCCTCCCATTCAGGCCATCGGCGGCGACCGTGCCGTCGGGTCGGTAGAGCGTGACGGCGCGGGCGACCTTGGCGTCGCTGCACATCGTCCAGTTGAAGCAGGCGTCGAGCCCAAGCGGCGCCATGACGAGGCCGTGGATGAGCCGATCGAACCGCTCGCCGGCCGCTTTCTCGAGCACCGAGGCGATGACCGGAAAATTGAGGTTGGAATAGCGGAAATAGCTACCCGGCGCATGCGCACCGTCGAAGACGGCCGGATCGGCGAGCGCGCCCCGCACGGTCCTCCCGAGCGGAATGACATAGGCGTCGTCTCCGTCCTGGAGGCTGGACCTGTGGGAGAGCAGCATCCTGAGCGTGACCGGCGCGGCGGGGAAGGAGGGGTTGCGGAGCTGCCAGCCCAGGTAGTGCGATACGTCCAGGTCGAGGTCGATGCGTCCCTCCTCGACCAGCCGCATCACGCCCAGCGCCACCACCAGCTTCGAAATCGACGCCAGCCGCACCGGATCGGCGACGCCGACCCGGCGGCCGCTCGAGCGATCGGCGATGCCGCCGGCGCCGCTGCCGTGCAGGCGCGCGGCATCGAAGGTCACCCAGGCATAGGTCGCAGGGGCGGGCGGCGCGGGAAGGTCGAGCGGCCGTGCCTGACACGCCGTCAGGGCCAGCATGGCGAGCGGGAGCATTCGCGGCATGGGCGATCCATAGACCGTACGGGGACGCGGGAGAATATCTCTGATCGGGCTTCAGAACCTCGAGCCGGTCCCGAAGTCGAGCTGGAGGCAGCTGCGCGCTGAAGACGTCCGCTCTCGCCCATTGCGAAGATTCGGCGGCCGCCTAAAATGCCTGCATGGCAGGGGTCAGGGTGCACGTCGTCGATGGCGACGCAATCGTCGGCAGCACGATCCTTGAAGATTGGGATCGATCCATGGGGGTTGCCGGGGGAGCCTTTCAGCCCACAAAAGCTTATCGTCCCGATATGCACGCGCGCCTGCTGCAGGGCGTTGAAAAACCTTTGTCCGTAAACCTTCGTGTCGTCGTCGAGGGCGGCAACGAGGTCGAGTGCGAATTGGCTGTGATCATCGACTGGGCCGAGACTGCTGGTGCGATTCATGGGCGCGAGTTGAACGTCTACGGTCTCGATGCGGAGAGCTTTTTCGGCCCCGAAACCGACGAGCCTTGAGCGTCCGCTGTCCACCCATTGCGCAGATTCTCCGGCACTGACATTCTCGGCAGGTGCCTAGAACAGCCCTCGTCGTCTCCTGCGCCGCGCTTCTCTGCGGCTCCTGCGGTGGAGGGGGCGCCGCGCCGTCTCAAAGCCTGGTCGGCGCTCACTCGGTTCCGGGCGAGTCCGATCTGGCGAGCGAGTCTTTTTACATCGTGCGCGGGGGAGGGTCTGGCGGCGGTCATTCCCTCATTTACGATTGGCGGCGGAACGGCCTGTTGATCGTCGAGCACGCATTCTCGGACGGCAGAGGTTCCGGAGAGACAAAAGGCAGAGAATCTCTGCAGGTCTCCGCCGAGGCGGGAGCGCAAGCAAGGCGGCTGCTGGCGCGGGTCCATCCGGCGCGGCTCGAAGGGGTGCAGCAGGACGCACGGCCGATGGGATGCGAGCGTCGGGGATCGCACGATGAGGGCGAGATCACGATCGCATTCATGCGCGCGCGCGGGCGACCGGGGATGGCAGACGACGAGATCGGGCTGTTTGCGCTGCCGTACCCCCAGAGCTGCGCCACGCCAGCGGCAGTCGAGGCCGGAAAAGTCGTCCGTGCCATCCTGCAACTCCTCCCGAGGTCGGCCGTCGCAGCAGGATACGACCGTTCCAGCGAATGACCGCTTTCAACCCGTTGCGGACGTTCGGGCTGAGGAACCGTGGCTTTTTTCCATTTTGCGGATCCGGGACACCCCGCTGTCGCGGCGTCGGCCGGCCAATGGGCCGACGAGAACATAGAAGCGAGGAACGCTCGTTTCTCCTTTGCTCGCGAGCGCCTTGAAGCCATGGAAATCGTCGATGTCCCGGGCGAGAGGTTCGCACGGCGTCGCTGAGGTGGTTTCCCGAGAGTCGGGTGAGGACAAGCGGTCCTGACTCGGGAATGTCCGCTTTCGATCCCACTTGCTTTGCACCTTACGCGCGCGGATCGAGCCTCATCAGCACGCCGGTGGGCCGCGAATATGGTTGGGGCTTATGACGGAAACGGGCGAACACCGACACATCCGAAGGCGAGCCGGGCACACGCACTTTCCAGGCATAGAAATGCAGGGCGTCAGGACCTGTGCGGGGCATCGTCTCGGGAGGTCCGAACCTTTCCTCGAGATGATCGAACTGCGGCGCCCATCGCGGCAGGTGCAGGTCGACGGTCGCGCAAGGGCGCGGCGAGGCATGAATCGTCACCTCCGCCTCGAGCGCGGCCGCTGCGCCGCTATCGCCGAGAGCCGTCTCCATCGCGACCTTGCCGCCCGGCGGGACGCGGCACAATCTGGAGGCGAGATCGTGCAGAAGGCCCGCCGCGTCGACGGCGTCTTCAGCCAGCAGCTCGTCGAACGCCGGCCGCCACACCGCAAAGTCTGCGTGACATTGCGGGCAGGCGAACAGCCCGTAGAGGCGGCCGCGATCGACCTCGGCCCTGCCCGTGTAAGGCGAATCGCGCGAACATGGCGGGCACTCGGCCCAAAGGTCTCGTTTCACTGTTCGTCCCGTCAAGGCACTTCGGAGCAGAGCGCATAGCATGATCACTGGCGTGGGTGTGCCGAGGATGGCGCTCCTCGATGTCCGCGTTCGGCGCATTCCCGACCAGCGAGCGTCCGCTTTCGACCCATTGCGGATATAGTCGCCCGGGTGCACGCTCTGTTCTCGTGCCGCGCTGGAGAGTGACCATGCTTGCGATCATGATCGTCGCGGCTCAGCCGGCCCAGCAGATGCCTCCTGTCCCGCCGTCGATGACGGTAATCGAACGCGCCTCCGCGGCGGACGCGGAGGGACCCGACATCGTGATTTCAGAGATCGGCACCTGTCTGCGGCGAGGGCCGCCGATCGACCTGCGCAGGCTGTGGCTGCTGGAGAACCGGGAGGTGGCGCTCGACACGCCGGCGGGTCCGCTCACGGTGACGGTAGAGCGGGACACGCTGCGGATCGCCGAGGCAGCCGCGGACGGCAAGAGGCGCGTGCGCATCTGGGAGATCGGCCGCATGTTCGAGGACGAGCGCGGGAGGCTCGATGTCCAGCTGAGCCTCGGCGTCCTCGATAGCGACCTGGTGCTCTACTGGCGGGAAACCTACCGCAATCGCATCTATCGCCAGGGACTATTCCGAATCCCCGCTGGCGAGCTGGTGGCGCTTTGCGAAGGCCGCGGCGGCATTACGAGATTGCATTGAACCGAATGTCGCGAGGCACGGCCGGCATGTCGCCTTTCGACCGGTTGCGCACACTGCCAGCTGGGCTACGATTGCAGCATGAACGGGATCAAAGGTGCCGCCTCGATCCTTGGCCCTGCAGCGCCCATAGCTGCCCTGGCGCTCTGGGCGGCGTCAGCGCATGCCGCGCCGGTCAGGACCGACGGAGCGGCTTGCGCGATCGCGAAGGCGCGCGTGGCCGCACAGCTTCAGCGCACGAGGGCAAGCATCCCAGGTTGCGAGACGCTCCGCGCAGTCGACAGCCCGCGGGGCTTTTACATCCTCGCGCTCCGCGGCCGGTGTAGGGAACCTGTCTGCGGCAGCACCCTGATCGGATGGTTCGCTGTCCAGAAACGCAGCGGACGCGTGTTCGAGTGGGACGTGGCCGAATCGGGTCTGGGACGCCCGGTCGAATAGCGGCCACAACCGTGCATTTCTCCGATACGAACGTCCGCTTTGATCCATTGCGGACATTCCGAACTAACGGCAGAAAGGCGTGTGCACAGAAAACTGACAATCGCCGTCGAACCGAGCACTGAGATAAACGATCATCAGGCGAGGCTGTTGATCGACGGGAAGGATTGGCTGGGACCAGAGTTTTCGGGTCTGGACCCGCCGATGCTCAAGACCGAGCTTCTCGGCAAGCGTGTGGGCTCTGTCATGATAGGCCGTTGCTGGTGCGGCCTTCTCGGATGTCACGACGTCGAGGTCGAAGTGACCCGGACAGGGCGTTCAGTGGAATGGTCAGGTCCCGGCGCAGCCCTCCTTCGTTTCAACCCGCGTCAGTATGACGAGGAGGTCGCCCGATTTGCAGAAGATACATCGTGGGAAACCGTCGGGCGAACTGTTGAGCGAGAGGTCGAACATATTTTTCGCGGGACTACCATAAGGGGCGGCCTCGCATTTGAGTGGGCCTCAACGAGGCTACAGGAGAGGCTGGTGCACCTTCGTTTCTCTAAAGGCTGGCGGCACAAGCTCCTCAAGTTCAGCTGGGACGGGGCCAGCGCGGCGGATGCCATCAATCGGGCAAAATTGTTCCGCGCAGAGCGCTTTTCTCACTGCGACTAGGCACTTGTTTTCCGAGTGTCCGCTGTCCACCGGATGCGGACGTTCCCGCCCACTCTTCGCCGTTTAGGCACCGATAAGACGATTCCAACCGGTCAAAAGGACTTCCGCGTCGCGCTCGCTGGTGAACTGAGGAGCGCCAAGCCCGAGCGCCGCATCTCCGAACACGCGATTCGCTCCGTCCCATGGCGCAACGAGCCACAGATCTTCTTCGTTGGAATGAAAAGCTGATTCCCCGTCCGCCGTTTCCGCCCGGTCGGACACGGTAGCGGCGAGCAGACTGAGGCCCTCGTTGACCGGAGACCCCGGCATCGGGCCCCCAAGCCGAAGCACACCGTCCAGGTCCTCACGTTCGTCGACGAAGCGACCGGTCGCCTTTGCCCAGCGATCGAATGTTCGGTGGTAGGCTGCCGGCGCGCCAGGATGGCGGCTCATCGACAGCATTTCGGCTTCAGCTCTTGTAAGCGAGTTAGCCCGGTCAAGCAGCATCACGATCTGCTCGCCATGCTCGCCGAACAATATTGCCGGGCTCTCTTCCGCAAGCACCTGTACGGCACGAGCTCTTTGATAGCGGGCGTACGGTAGCGGCTGGTCCCGGGGCGGCGCAGCCTCCAGGATACGCACCCTCCAAAGCTTGCCCGGCCATTTCGCCAGGACGGCATTCGACGGCTCCTCATCGACAACGATCCAGCGGGAACCCGAGCCTGGCGTGCGGGCGACGGCGCCTGGGGCCGCCCCTGTCATTGGCCCCTCCTCATTGTCCTGAACGTAGACGTAGCCCTCTGACCCGACCGCGTCGCGGCGATCGGACTGAGTGGAAGGGACGCAGACGGCCATGTCTCCAAATTCCTACACTCTTCACTTTCCCGCGTCGAACCGCTCGGTAAACGTCCGCTTTCGACCCATTGTCGACATTCGCGCACTTCGCTAACATGGGGTAGTGGAGGAGTTCAGATGACGCGCCGAGCGGCCCGAGGACTGATGATCTATGCCGTTCTAGTCATGCTCCTTGCGTCATGGCGCGCATGGCAGGTTCACTCCGCGCCGTTCGACTGCGCGGACGATGCCGGACATGGTCCCGATCCGAACACCACTGAATGCGCGAGCGCGATCGCGCGCGCGCGCGAGCGTCGCCCCGAAGATACGCTAAATTCCTTTATCGGAATTACCATTCTGGGTGCTCTGGGCCTCGGCACATATGGAGCGCTTCGCCTCTCGATGCGTCTCGAATTCGTCCGACGTTTTGCCGACGGCGGTGGTCGACCGTAGCGCCCGCTCTGCACCCTATCTACGTACGCTGAGAGTCTGCTTTCGACCCATTGCGGACGTTCGCGTAGATTGTAGGCTCTGTTGATGAGACTTTACCTTGTTGCTCCCGCGTTGGCTGACAACGATGATCGGCAGGCCACCGATCACCGGTTCCGCGCGTGCAGCGAGCGCATTGCGGACCTGATACTCTTTCATGTTTCGGCGGACCCAGCCCTGTTCGCGATGAGGAACTTGGATGAGGGCTCCGAAGCGCCTGTGCAGCCCGACACGCGCTATGGTGACGCTGAGGCAGTTCACATCCGCGATACCGATACCTTGCGCCGTTTACTGACTGAGTGTGGAGAACCGAACAGCGGGAAATGGATGCTCATTCGGTCCCTCGTGACCTGCCGCGCCGTCCTCTACGGCCATGATGGGCAGGCGTTCGTCTGCCTACCTACCGGGTCACCCGCCATCTCATCTCCTGACGAAAGCCTGATCAAGGTCGAAGAATGTTCGCACCTGCTGGCCGAAACTGACTGGATGGACGGGCTCGTCCGCGAATGACCGAATGTATGCTTTCTGCCCATTGCTGACATTCAGGAGGCGGCGGCATGCTCGCGCCGACGGGCGAAGTTCGCCGTCCCTCGAGCAACGTGCCACAAGCCACACGGCATGTGCCGCAACCCGAACATCCCCAGCACCATCCATCGTGCGAGGTAACTTCGCTGCGGGACCACCGTCGGCCAAAGCCGGGCTAATGCGGCTCAGTTCGCCCGACAGGGAACGGGGAAGCTTTGCTCGAGAAGGTGGCGGACGATACTGGCGGCCGAGTAACGCTGATGGTCGGGATTGGCGCGCAAGTGGCCGACAACCAGTTCGCGTAGGCGACCCACGCTGATCCGCTGCGATGGGCAGAAGCTCGGCCGTCCGGTCGTGTCGTCATAGAATTTGGCCATGTCGTGGGCGCCCATGAGGTACAGCTCACACGATGCAATGTCAGCGCTTTCCCGCGACGTGCAGAGCTCGAAAATGTGGGTGGCGGACCTGAACGAGCCGCTGTTGGTGGCTTGCGCGCCCGCCATTTGAGGCAAGGACAGTGCCACAGCCGCAATGCTGAGCATCTTGTGCTTCGAATGGGACTTCATCGACTACCCTCCCTGACCGGGCCGACCGTCCGCGCGCGTGTCCGTGCTCGCGGCGCGCGAAGCTACCTGTTCACAGAAACCTTGTCGAGGTAGGGCGCGCGCGACCACTGCCCCGAGATCCAGCAATGACCGAGCGATTGCGCGAGACGCGTAGCACATGCGCACGCTGGCTGTTCGTGTCTAACCAATGTCGGACGACGCGGGCAATGTCCGCCTTCCACCCGCTGCGCAGGTCCAAGTGCCGACTAACCTTCCGCCGTATATCGTCCGGTCGCGTCGAGCCTGCATTCTGGCACGTCCTCGCCTGACTCCTCGAGGATGCGCGCCCCGCGGACGAGCGCGATCGCATCTCGGGATCGCTTGCCCGGAAGGACCACATCCGCGCCTCTGCCGCAGTCGAACACCGCGCAGCTGTAAACCATCACCATCAGGGGGAGCCTTTCTGCGCCAAAGTCGGCTTGCCACTCATTTCGACCGTTCCGCCAGAACGCCGATCGTCACCCCATCAGGCGTGACGGGACCCAGAGCCGAACCTCTTCCCAGGCCTGTCGCACGAGCGCCTCGCGCGGCATGACGAAGCGGAGCTCGGCCGCGCCGAGGCAGAATAGGGGGTCGGAGAAGATTTGCAGCAGGCAGACGTCTTCGCCGAACGGATCGAGCGCGGGATACGCATTCGCCGGGTGGCCCAGGATCTGTGCCGCAGGAAAAGCGACGTGCGTGTCGGAGAGCGTCGCGGTGAGCGCAGCAGGCAGCGACGCCGCAATCGCGTTATCAGCCGCCGCGTCGAGCAACAGACGCTCGAGCGCTCGCTCGTTGGCAGAACGCACACCATTCGGCCTGACATTCTCATTTCGCCTGTGGATTCGGATCTCCTCCTCGCGCGCCTTGTCCACCACCTCGGCGAACTGGGCGGGAACAGCCGGCGGCAGCGGCGTATCCGGCTCGTGCCTGTCGGCCTCCGCCGCCCAGCGTGCCGCGCTGTCCCCCACGTCGGGGAAATGGGCGAACGCTCGGGCCAGGCCTTGCGCGACGTAGCCGAGGCCACGCCAAGTCCAGGCATAGCCCGTGACGTGTGCGGCGAAAATTCGCGCGGGCCACTTTGGTTTCTGGGGCCCTGGATGGCGCGGGCTGCCCTTCATCGGCGCAGCAGCCAGCGCGACCTGCGCCTTTCCAAACCCTTCGTAGGCCCGGCAGTAATCGGCATATTCCGGCTTGAAGCAGGCGTCGGCATCAAGGCTCGCCGGCGCGGGGATCGTGTCGACGAGCCCGCCAGCAAGTGGCCAGTAAGGCATGAGGCCGTCCGGAAGCTCAGGCTCTCCGGGCAGCTGCGACGACATGCCTTCATCCCCACTGAAGCCAATTTCGGGAGCGGCGGCCTGCGAACCGGCCGAATCCGGGTCGAAGATGACGATGGGCGGCACCTTCGCGTTGATCCGGCCCAGCCCCGCAAAAAAAAGCAATGTGCCGCTTTGGGGGAGCTCCGCGATGTCGTGAGGCAATTCAGCCAGATCGACTTGAGCGAGAAAGCGAAGAGGGCCAGCCAATTCGTCATGGGGCCAGTCGACGTCGGCGGGAAGATCGGGCAGACCGCCGAAGTGACTTCGCGGCTTGCGGCTTGTTGCGGGCGGCGGAAACGGTCGGAACAATGCGATGCCGCGCCGCCCGTGCCGGACGCGCACCATATCCAGCGACACCAATTTCGCGGGGTCTGCCCGGCTCGCCAGATCATAATCCGCGAAGGCCCGGCCGATCAGGCCTGCTTCCATCGTTTCGAACTGGCGCAGCCGCGCCTGCTCTGCTGCGGCGATATGCTCCCGCCATCGCTTGAGTTCCGCTTCGCCTTTCGACCGCAGAGCCTGCTCGATGTCCCACCACTCGCGCTCTGGCGGGAGATAGTGACCAGCCCTCATTCGCCCGAGTTCCAGGGCCACGCTCGCGACCTCTTGCCGGAACCATGCCAACAGCTCGTAGATTTGCTCCTCGCCGGAACGGACGAGGCGGGCCGCCTGGTCGGCGAGGCTTTGCACCACCGATGACATGGTCGTTGTGATGGCCGACCGCACCCGAGCCAGTGAGAAGGCATCGATCGGGGCGTGCCCGCCGGGGCGGATCCGAGCGGGTCGGGCCCAGCTATCCAGAGACCGCTCGGCGCAGTCCAGGTCACGCTGGCCGAGGGTCTCGATCCTGTCCGCGACAAGCTCGAAATTCAGAATGTCGTGTTCCAGGCGAGACTGCATTTGCTGTCGAAACTGCTCTATCCGGCGCTCCGCGGCCTTCTGGCGCAGCCGCTCCGCCTTGCTTGAGGCCACCCCCTCACCGCCTCCGCCTACGTTGCCGGCGCGCTCGTCATCGCGCCTCCGCGACGTGCCGAATGTGCCGAACAGGGAGGCCAAAAGTTGGGCGAGCGGGTCCTGAGCCATTGCAGCCAATTAGCGCGATACCCCTAATGTCCGCTTTCCACCCGTTGCGGACACGGGGCTCGATCGCATAACATTCCCGACGAAAAATCGGATCGAGTGATGACGCCAGCTGGAAGAACCGACCCGATCAAGCGCCCGATTTTGTCGAGCGCCGGGCCGCAATATAAGCGCTCCGCCATGCGCCCTACCTTCTCGGGCGTGCTTCCAATGAAAAGATTTGCCAGCAGGGTGGCCGCCCTATCGCTGGCATTGTCCGCTACGAGCCTGAGCGTCGCCCAGACTCAGGAAGCGGATCCCAATTTCAAGGCCGAGGTCGAGCGGCCGGCCTATCGGCGCGACCGCGGCCCGGTAGTCGCCATCGACGCCGCGCACCAGAACTTCCACACTGGCGCCGGACGCTATGAGCCCTTCGCACGCCTGCTCTCGAACGACGCCTACCGGATTGTCGCCCATAGCCTGCCTTTCACCCACGAGAGCCTCTCCGGCCATCGCGTGCTGGTCATCGCAAACGCCGGCTCACGCAATGCAGGGCCGACAAGTCGTGCTGCCTTCACCGAAGAAGAGTGCGATGCGGTGAGGGACTGGGTCCGCCGGGGTGGGTCGCTCCTGCTCATCGCAGATCATTCGCCTTTCGGCACGGCAGCGCAGAACCTGGCGCGCAGGTTCGGCATCCGCATGGGCGAAGGCTGGGTTTACGAGCCGCTCGCCGCCGCGCCGTTCATGAGCACGCAAATCCTCTACTCCCGCGAAAACGGGAGGCTGGGCGACCACCCGATCACGCGGGGCAGGAATGCTCGCGAACGCGTCAATTCGGTCCGCGCCTTTACCGGCCAGTCTCTCACCCTCCCGCCAGGCGCGACCGCGCTGATGCGCCTACCGCCGCAGGCGCGCGAGGTCGCCGATGCCGCTGCGCTCAATGCCGTGGCCGCCGGCCTTGGCCGTAATTCGCCGCCCAGCGAGACCGAGGCGGTGCCCGTCGGGGACCGCGTCCAGGGCCTTGCGATGCGGTTCGGACGCGGGCGGATCGTGGTTCTCGGCGAGGCGGCGATGCTGTCGGCCCAGGTCGTGACGCTGCCGCAGGAGGGAGGCACCAGGACCTTCACGATGGGCATGAGCCAGCCCGGGATCGACAATCGCCAGCTCGCGCTCAACATCATACACTGGCTGACGCGGGCACGCTGACGAAATCCAGGTCGGAGAACCGGCAAAGGAGCTGGCGAGACAGCACGGAGGCGATGCGCGTTGTGAGCGACTGGCGGAAGTTGGGGAGCAGGCTCGTCGCTGGATGAACGAGCAGGACACGTCCGACTAGGGCGCGCACTCTGCCCTTTCATCCGCGCGGCGTCGCCCCGCCCGCGCCCGAACGTTCGCCGGCTTTCGGCCCATTGCGGACCTTTCAGTCAGTGCGAGCGTGCCGGGACAATCCTATCTGGGAGAGCAAGCATGAAGCCCACCGCGATTCCAGCTTTGCTCCTGACAGGCTGGGCGGTCGCCGGCCTCACCCGACTCGATGCCCAGTCGCCCATTCAGATCGAGCCATTCCCCGCCACTTCACAGTCGTCAGCACGAACCGTGGACGTGACCACGGTCCAGAATCATTATGGACGATGCGGGCCTGTGGTGGTCCAGGTTCTCGGCGTCGCCGCGCAGCACGAAGACTTTTTCACGATCGATCCGGCCAGCGGCACCTCACAGGTCGTCGTGATTGGCCAGGGGCCACGCAGATCGGTCGCCGTTCCGCTTTCCGATCACAATGGAGTCGCCTGTGTCACCAATGGGATGCGACGTTACGTGCTGATCTGGAGCAATTGCGGCGGGACGGCATGCGGCAACGATTTCAGTTTCACCGCGGTCGATGTGGAAAGGGTGCGCAGGGTAGCGGGATCGGGGCTGAACTGCGACGCCAGCTGTGCGCATCGCATTACCGGCAGCGACTTGTCATTGCGCCTCAACCGAAGGCATCAATAGCGCCCAGCGATCGTCCGCGTTGGACCCATTCCGGACGTTCCGCGCGATTGGCGCACAGCGCCGAGAGGCCGGCGCTGCGGCAAAGCGGACTTTTGTTCGCCTTCATGCCGCTGGCGTAAATGTCTCCCATGGCAAGAGCTGCAAAGTACCCCCTCCGTGTGAGCCGTCCATGGCCATCAACGCGATCGTTGCGGGTTCACTGAACGCAAAGTCCGCGGCGGAGAGCTTGCTTGCCTTGTAGTCGTGGACGAGGATCGAGTCGGCAGTTCCCCAGCTGACGAGTGCGTCCTTGCCGACGTCCACAATCGCTATGTCGAAAAAATCGTCGATGCCGGCGACCCCGAGGATCAGGATAACGTCCTTGCTGCCGAAGTCGATAATACGGTCGTGGCCGCTATTCGGGCCGAACTCGAACGAATCAGCGTCAGTGCCCCCCGCGAGGATGTCGTCGCCTCCGCCGCCGACCAGGCGGTCCGCGCCTTTTCCGCCGTCGAGCGCGTCGTTGCCATCGCCGCCCTCGAGCGTGTCGCCACCGCCATAGCCGCGAAGGACGTCATCGCCCGCGTTGCCGCTCAGGACATTGTTGAGATGGCTGCCGTAGATGATGTCGGCAAGGCTGCCACCGATGACATTCTCGACGTTGATGATGCTGCCCGAGCGACCGAAGCCGTCATTGACGAGGGCGTGGAGACTGAGGTCGACATTGATGCCAGCGGTTGCGAAAACGATCTCGGTCAGGCCGTTTCCATCATTGTCCGGCGCCTGCGAGCCGGAGATCTCGCCGAAGAAACTGATCGTGTCGATGCCGCCGCCGCCGTCTGTCGCGGCAGGCGCACCGCTGACCTGGAAGACATCATCGCCGTCATTGCCAATCAGGATGTCGGCGTAATCGCCCTGAAGGATATTGGGGCCGTGGTCGCCGGCAAAGTGATCGGCGTGTACGGTGCCGGGGCCGATCCCCTCTATCGACACCAGTGTTTCGGCATTCCCATAGCCGTCGTTCGCGACGGCCTGCGTCAGTAGGTCGACAACGGCGCCCTGAGTCGCGTTGCGGTGGAAGAAGCCGACGGTGTCCAAGCCGGAGCCGCCATCCAGTATGTCGACGCCGCCGCCGCCGCTCAGGAAATCGTCGCCGGCCCCGCCGCGCAACACGTCGTTGCCGGCCTGGCCCAGATAGGTCGAGGTTCCGTCCCCGAGCAGCAGATCATTGCCGCCCGCGCCGTCGATGAGGTCGTTGCCCGCAAGTCCCAGCATGGTGTCATCGCTGCCGAGTCCGAGGATGATGTCGTGGCCGGGCGCGCCGATGAGCAAATTGTCCGCGGCCGTGCCGGTTGTCACCCGCACGTTCAGCGGCAAGGGGGACCCCGCGATCCAGAAATTGAGCTGCTCAACGTTGGTCAGGTCGTCGCCGCCGAGATGGGCGCCGGAATTGACGCCTTGCACGCGAACGGTCGCTCCATTGACGCTGATTCCCGCCACCCGCTCGCCATCGCGCATGACTGAAAGCCCATCGGCGTCGGCGACGAGCGTGAGCGCGCCTGGGCCAGCCTGGAAGGTGAAGTGCGCGGAATCGAAATCGGCCCCAGCATCCAGCGCGTCGTTACCGTCGCCGCCCTCGAGCGAATCTGACCCGCCGCCGCCGGACATGACGTCGTCGCCGCCGAGCCCCTGCATGAAGTTGTTGCCGGCGCTGCCGACGAGGCGGTCGGCGAAGCGGCTGCCGACGAGGGATTCGACGTTGTAGACCTCGCCGCTGCGTCCGAAGCCGTCGTCGATGATCCGATTGATGCCGAGATCGACGTTGACGCCGTGGGCCGCGAACACGATTTCGGCCAGTCCGTCGCCATTCGTATCGGGAACGAGAGCCGTCAGCATCGAGAAGAAGGACAGCATGTCGACACCGTCGTTGCCGTTGATCAGTGCAGGCGCGCCGGAAACCTCGAAAGCGTCGTTGCCGCCATGCCCGATCAGCGTGTCGCCGAAGCTTCCTTCGAAGAAATCGAACTGATCGCTGCCGATGAAGGTGTCGGCGAAGGCGGTGCCTGGGCCGAGACCTTCGATCGAGACCATCGTCTCGGCATTGCCGAACCCGTCGTTGGAGATGGTCTGGGTCGCGAGATTCGCCCAGACCCCCTGCGTGGCCGCGCGGAAATTGAAGTAGACGCGGTCGAATCCGGAACCGCCGTCGAACTGGTCGACGCCGCCCCCTCCGTAAAGCCTGTCGTCGCCCTCGCCACCCATGAGAATGTCATGGCCCGCCGGGTCGCTATTCTCCGGGTAGGAGTCGCCGAGCAGCGCGTCGTTGCCCTCGCCTCCGTTGAGGACATCGTCGCCCTGGAGGCCGACCAGCGTGTCGCTGCCGCCGTTGCCGTTGATCTCGTCGTTGCCGACCGTGCCTTCGATATGATGGCCGTTATCGTCGTCGTTGATGACGTTGACTGGAATGATTCCAGGCATGATCAATCTCCCCCGGCGAAGCCCCCGCGCAAGGGCTGGCCGCCTGACCGTGGACGTCCGAGATGGCGCCGGTCGCACCCCCGCGTGCCGGCTTCCGTGGACCCTCCGGGAACGACGGACGCGCCCTTCCCGAACTTCGTGAGCCGAGGGTTGCGCAAAACCAGATCGCTGTCATGAAGGTCTTCTGAAGGATTTCTGAAGAGCGGGGGATGTCCAGTCTGAGACGGAACGGGGCCGGTCGCCGCCGGGGACGGCGCTGGACTTTTGCCAACTGCCTGTTCGATGAAGACTCGTGGACCCTCCTCGTCGAAGGGCAGCGAGTGAGCCTCGAGACCAAGCCGCTCGAACTCCTGCACGAACTGCTGCTCGGCGCAGGCAAGGTCGTCAGCAAGGATGAGTTGCTCGACAGGATTTGGCCCGGCGTCATCGTGGTCGAAGCCTCGCTTCCGACGGCCGTTCGCAAGCTGAGGCTCGCCCTCGGAGACGGTCAGGGCGATCGCGCCATCATCGAGACCGTGGCGGGCATCGGCTATCGGCTGGGGGTTCCGTTCGAGGTCGAGCGCCCTTTGCCTGCGCCGGACGCGCCCACCTCAGCGGAAGAGGCGTCAGCGGATCAGCGAGCGACCCTTGGTGCCGCCCGCGTGATCCAGGAGCGTCGCTTCAGCAACCGGCTGGCTTGGGGAGCAGGCGGCTTTACGGTCCTTGTCTTCGCCATCGCGCTGTGGGTCGGCGGGTCGCGGCAAATTGCGGCGTCCGCGCCGCCGCAGGCGGTCAGCCAGACCGACGCCGCGAATGCGCTTCGCCGCCTCGACGTCGATGCGATCGAGGGGATGATCGCGGCCGGCTGGAGCCCGAACACACCCTTCGATGGGGAGGGCAACACCGCGATCAATTATGTGCTCAACATGTGCGAGTGGGACCGCACACACGATCGCGGCAGAATGCTTCTGATGATGCGTACGCTCTACAACGCAGGGGGCCACATCGATCGCCCCAACGTCTGGGGCGACACGGCGTATAGCATTGCGAAGGCGCCGCGTTACTGCGGGCCGGATCATCCTGTCACCGAGATGTTCCGACGGTTGTGCTATTCGGGCGCCGGGGCGCCGGGCGATCGCTGTCTAGCGACCTACGAGCTGGCCCGCCGCCGCCGCCCGCCAGGCGGCCAGTAATTCGTGGCTCTATCGGGAGTTCGTGCCGCGCAGCGTCTGTGCAAGGTCCGTCCGATGCACACGCTCCTGAATGTCCGCTTTCCACGCGTTCCAGACATACGCGATTGTCCACTTTCCACCCATTCCAGACGCTCGTGGAGCCCTCTGCCTTACGCTGTGCGAAGGGAACCGGGCACCGTATCGGGTTCGTGTGGGCGGTCACCACGAGGCACTTCGGCGGCGTCGCGGCTTGCCGCCATGGGTCCGATCGAGGCGAGGCTGAGTACGTAGCCGAGCACGGCGCTGCCGCCATAGCCCACGAGCGGCGTCGGATAATTGCCGAGCGCGGCAGCAACGATGACGCCGATCCAGATCGTTCCGAAGACAGCGTAGATGTGCTTGTGCGTCGAGGATTTGCCGAAGCCGTACAACGCGGGAACGATGAGCAGGATTGCGCCGGTCAAGACGGCCGCTCCGATCAGTGGGTGAACGTCGAACGACGTGTAGAGTATCCGGTCGACCCAAGGCGATGCCGGTGCCGTGTCGGGCCGCACGAGCGTGACCGCGAAACCGATGCCGGCAGCGAGAAGCGCGATGCCCACGCGAATGTCGAACCGCAGAATTGCGAGCGTCGAGAGGCTCGCTGCAAGGACACCCGCCATCGCGCGGTCCGGATGAAGCGCCAATGCCAGCGCCGCCACGATGAGGCCAGCCGTCCCGGCTGCGTCCCGGTGTCGCGCGAACGTGACGATCATCAACGGAAGGAGCAGCAGGCTCACCTGCACGCTGAGCGAGCCCACCCGGATCCACCGCGTTGCGCCGTCGGCGGCCGACGCACCGAACAGCGCCGTCGCAGCGAGAACTGCGGCAAACGAAAGCACGATGACGCCGCTGCCTCTCGTGCCGCCCCAGCCCCACCGGACGAGCGCGGAATAGGCAATGAGACCCAGCACCCAACGCGGTCGCGTTGACGACGAGGTAGACCCACGGTGCCTGTGCCGCTGCCAGATAGATAGCGCCAAAGCCGACGGCGCCCGCGGCGCAGGCAAGGCCGATGGCCCGCGGGTCGCGCTTTCTGAACTGCTCCATTGGCCGTGCCTCCGTCTCATGATGGTGATGGCTGCCCCGACCCTCGCTGTCGGAGCCGGGAAAGTGATGCGCCGCCGCCTGCACGAATGCGGCCCAGAGGCAGCCGATTGCGAACTGCAGCGCCTCGGCATCGTCGTCCAATTCCGCGACCTCGGCGATCATCGCGCGCGACCAGGAGCTCTGGGACGCCGGAAGCAAGATCGCGGTGAGACCAGCGATCGCGATCGCGAGGCGCCGGGCGGTTCCGCCGTTCATGCCCTTGCCTCCCGCCGCGGCCGCTCTCCTGAGGTTGGAGCGGCTTGGGCGGCCAGAATCTCGCGGGCGAACCGTGCGCCCTCTGCCGTCAATCGGTAGGCGTGCCGCGGCGGCCGTCCCGCAGCTGCCGGCGGCTGCCATTGCGCTTCCAAATAGCCCTGGGCTTCGAGCCGAATGAGCAGAGGGTAGACGGTCCCCGACTTGACGCCGGTCGCCCGCACCAGATCGTAACCGTGCCTCCATTCTCGACCCGCTTCGGAAAGGAATGCGAGAACGGCTCGGGCGGGCGGTGACGGGGAACGCATACTCCTTCCTCTACCTAGGTAGAGTTTGAGTCAAGGGGCTCGCGAGGAATCCACAAGCCAGCAAGCTCGCCCGCTTGGCGACCGCGGTATTGCTGCATACGCGCCTTCAGCTTCCGCCCAGAAACGCGTTCAACGGCGGGGGCGGCGAAGTTCCTTCTGGATCTGCTGCCCCTTGGCTTTCCCGGCACCAAACAAAAGCCGGTCGGACGTTTCCTCGGCAGCCTCGGGCGTGAACGCGTAGGAGAGGCCGCCCGGACCATCTACCAGGACATCGCCCTCAACGGCCTCCACGTCTGCCGGCTGATTATGAGCTTTTCTGTCCATCAAGCTATCAACGGCCTGTTTCGCGGATACGTTCCCGCGCGCTTCGGCCGGCAGGTCTCCGAGCGGGATGAACTCGGCACCGACGTCAGGTCGGCGACTGGCGCTAGGCGGCCGTCGCTTGGGCAGCCAGCTGGTTTCCAAACGCGACCTGGAAACAAGCGCCTCTCCCCGTCGGGTTTTCACTCACCGCTAGTCTTCCGCCTAGTTGCTTGGCCAGAAGAACGACGACCTTCATGCCAAGGCCACGCGACGCGGCCGGGTCGAAGTTCGTCGGCACCCCTTCACCTTGATCGCAGACTGAAAGCTCCCGATTGGTGCCGTCTGCCCTATAGATCACCGTTACTTTGCCGGCTCCGTGCTTTGCCGCATTCGTGACCAACTCGTTGGTCAGGAGCCCGATGGGCTGGATCCACGTCGTGGGGACGCTGCCCTCATCGCCCGCGACTTCCACTTCAACACCGCAAATCTCGGACAGATCGGCGCACAGGCGGCTCAGGAAGGTGAGGCACGAAACCTCCGCAGTGTCGCTGGAATAGAAATTGCGATGCACACGAGCGACCGCTGCCACGCGAGTGGCGGCTTCTTGCAGCTGGGCGGCGGCGTCGGCGGCGTCCGTGGTCCGGCTCTGCATCGTCAGCAGGCCCGACACGAACTGCAGGCTGTTCATCACGCGATGGTCAATCTCGCGCGCCATGATCTCGGCTTTCGCAATCGCCTGGCGCGCTGCCAAGCGAAGCTCCAGCTGATCGACGACCAAGGAGGCCAAGTCCTTCAAATCGTCTATCTGCGCCTGATCGACCGGCCGCGGCGCTTTGTCGATCACGCACAGAGTGCCGAGGTTGAAGCCATCGGAGGTTTCGAGAGGCACGCCGGCGTAGAAGCGAAGACCGAAGTCGCCCGCGACGAGCGGGTTCGCCAGCGATCTGACGTCGGTGCTCGCGTCCACGAGGACATAGGCCTCGGACGACAGGATAGCCGACGCACATAGGCCGGGATCGCGCCCGATCTGCTGCACGTCCACACCGTGGTGGGATTTGAACCAGATGCGGTCATGGTCGACAATGCTGATGATCGATATCGGCGCACCGAACCGGCGCGCAGCGAGGGCTGTCACGCGGTCGAAGCTGCCATCCGGCGGAGTGTCGAGGATCTCGTAGCGGCGCACGGCGGCCATGCGATCCGCTTCGTTCTCCGGAACGATATCCAGCGCTGCAGCGGCCATGCATGTCTTCCCAGACGCCCGGATTTGGCGAAACAAGGCATCTACCACGCGAAAGAGGCATTGTATTTGTCCGAGTGCGCTGCACGCGCGATCGCTGGCGACGAGCGGCACGCGCGCCTCTCTCAGTGATTAAATCTACATCCAGCGAAGCTCAAGCGAATGTCCACCTTCCACCCATTGCGGACATTCGTTGGGCATGGGATGATCGCGGCCGATCCGTGGAGTAGGCTCATGATCGCAGCGGCTGGCCTGATTTCGGCGCTTCTTGCTTTGCAAGGAGACATCGCCCCCCGGCCGCTGACCGACCCGGCCGCCTGGTTCGACGCCGCGGCGGCCGCCACCCATCCGTGGCCGCATCGCTGGTCGGGCCATGCATTGGCCGCGTTTCGGGTCCGGATCGGGGAGGACGGACGCGTCGCCGAATGCGCGATCGTCCAGTCGACCGGATACGGCTCGCTCGATCGAGCGACATGCCGCGCCCTGACGAGCTATGGCCGCTTCGAGCCCGCTCGAAACGGGGACGGGACCGCCGTGCGCGGCGAATGGTCGGGCCGCGTCCTGTGGAGCGACGGCGGCGCGACCGTGCCGGAACCGCAGCAGCAGTGAGCCCGCTTTCCAGGCCCGGCGGGTTCTTCGCGGGAGTCCTCTTTCGGATCCATTGGCCGCCGTTCGGGGCGTCGTCGTGCTAAGGAGCGCTGATGCAACAGCTTGGCTTATCGGCCCCCTCTGAGCGGATCACCGGGTTCACGATCCCGCGCGACGGGTCTTTTTATGTCTGTGATCACGATGAGGTGTGGAGAGTGGTGATCGGTCCTCCGCTGCGCACCGAGGAATCCGACCACGAACCGTACGCTTTCATGGCGCAACGCGACGACTTCCTCGGCATGGGAGTCGGGAACGGGGGTTCGGTTCTGAAGCATGGCGAGACCGAGATAAGCTATGATTTCGATCCGTGCCGGGATCATGTAACGGTGACTTGTGCGGCTGGCGGCCAACGCCGCCAGATCGAGTTCCGGACCTTCTCGGGCGACTGGTTCGCCGCTTCCCTCTCGGTCGACGGCCGCCATCTCGTCCTGGCCGAACCGTATCGTATCGAACTCTACGCGCTGACGTAACCGCCCCTTTCCACCGGCATAGGTCGAGGGAAATCCGTTGCGGCACGAGCAACTTCCTGGCGGAGGGCGAGCATGGTGCCGGGTGTCGGACTCGAACCGACGACCTACCGCTTACAAGGCGGTTGCTCTACCAGCTGAGCTAACCCGGCGGCCCCGCGCCATGAAATGCGTCATCGCACGCCGAAGGTCCAGCCCTCGGTGCGGGCGATCTCCGGCGTCAGCAGAGCGGGAGACCAGAGTGCCGCATCCTCGGCGGACAGGCGCAGCCAGGCCGCGCTGATCAGCGCGTCGGTGGCGTGGTCGTCGTAGCGCTCGAGCGGTGCGTGCGGCAGCGAGTGCAATGCTTGGAGCGCCCGGTCCAGCCCGGCGGCCTTGCGGACCTTGGTGCGGCCCCTCCGCAGGCCGGCGTCGGCGGCGGCGATGCTGGTGTAGATTTCGACGATTGCCGAACCTGCGTCGGGGCGCGGATCGAACGGCCAGATCGGCACCGTGCCGTCAAGGCGGAGGAACAGCCGCATGCCCGTCAGGCTCGATTTGCCGACCTGGGCGGCGCCGACCAGATTGAAGTTGCTGACCGGATTGCACAGGCCCTGCCGTTTCTCTTCGAGCTCGACCAGGCGCATCCGCCCGGCGCCGGGCGTGAAGAGATCGCCGCAGCGCCCGCCGTGGCGGCGGAAATGGCGGCTCGCCTCGGGATGATCGTGGAAGCCCGACGCGCCGAGGTCCGGTTCGCCTGCGCAGAGCTCCTCGACCAGGCGCCACAGGCTCCGCACGTCGGCCGGGCTGCGGTCCCATTGCGGGAAATAGGCTCCGCAATCCGCAAATGCGAAGGCTCCGGAGAGGTCGAAGCCGTAGAGGGTGGGCGCCTCGTCCTTCGTCGCAAGGACCCAGGCGAGCACCTCGGTCCGCGACCAGACATGGCCCGGCCGGACGAGCCGCGGCGCACGCTCCCCGGTCTCGGCGACGGCGACGGCGATCCCCGTGTGCCGCACCCCCTTCGCGCCGGACCAGTCGATCGCGGCGAAACGGGTGAACCTCGTCACACCAGAGGCGGCTGGCTATCGTCGGTCGGCGGCGGCGACGGCGGCGGAGTGGGCGCCCGCGGGGTCCGCGGCGCGCGCGGCGCCGCATTGGCCTCGGTCCAGCGCTCGAGCAGCTTGTGCGCGGTCGGGCGGCCGCCGAGGCCGAAGGCGAGCGCCGAGGCGATCGCCGCCGAGCCGATGATCGCGGTGAAGCCGATGATCACGATCTCGTTGGCGAGGCCCATGAAGCGCAGGCCCATGGCGACGGCGAGCGCGATGATCGCCCAGCGCACGATCGAAGCGACCCACCCTTCGCCCGCCGCCCCGCCGACCAGGCCGGAGACGACGCGGGCGATGACAACGCCGGCGAGGATGATGACCGTCCCGAACAAAACCTGACCGCCGAGCTCGAGCACCTGGGCGAGCATGACGGCGATGATCGGCGATCCGAGAAGCTGCGCCGCGGTCACCGCGAAAAAGAGCAGGATGGCGATCATCACGGCGGTGCCGATCGTGCGCGACGGGCTCACCGTCCCGGTCGCGAAGCCGAGCGCCGAGACCGCGCGATCGAAGCCCATCGAGGGCAACAGCTGCTCGATGGCGCCCTTGGCGAGCTTGCCGAGCAGGAAGCCGATGGCGAGCAGGATCAGCGCCCCGAGCACGTTCGGAATGGCGTTGGTGATCGTGTTCAGCATTTGCGTTGCCGGGCCCGAGATCGCTTCGATGTGGAGGGCGTCGAGCGCGCTGATCGCGACCGGGATCATGATCAGGTAAAAGACCAGGGTCGCCACTGACTTGCTGATCGACGTGCGCGGAGAGGGCGCCGTCGTGACCTCGGCCGGGGCGCCGGCCGCTGTGGCGGGCGCGCCGGGAGGGGCGTCGGCAATCCCGGCTTTCTTCATCCAGCCGTCGGCATTGGCGGCGAGCAGCGCACCCTCGACCAGACGCCGCACGATCTTGGCCACGACCAGCCCGACGATGAAGATGAGCGCCGCACCGATGATGTTGGGGATGAAGGAGAAGGCATTGTTGGTGAGCTGCTGGACGGGCTCCATCACCTGGGTAAGGCGAAGCGGCTGGAGCGCGAGCATGATGCCGATGAGGAGAATGAGCCAGAAGACGACGTCGCCGATCAGGCTGCCGAGCGTGCGGCCCGGCTCCTGCTCGTAGTGGCGGCGCAGCGCCGGCACCCGGTCGACCAGCTTGGCGACCGCCCATTTCGCGGCGCGGGCGAGGATCCAGGCTACGATCAGGATCGCTACTGCGCCGACGATCCGCGGCAGCCATTCCATCAACTCGCCTTCGAAGCTCGGGCCCCTGCGCAGCGGTCTTTCGTACATGAAACCTATCCCCGTGATGTCGTCGTCCTGCGACAATCAACCACGTGGTGGAGGGTTCCCGGCCTTTGCGGGCTAGTCGGCGAGCGGCGGCGTCTCGACCGAGTCGGTCTTGCGGATCTTGATCTCGACATCGACGACCATCCGCTTCGGCCGGACGGGGAAGCGCCGGGTCAGGAGCGGATCGAAATAATCCTTCAGCAGGGGCGGTCGGCCGGCGCGGAAGTAGAAGGCCGGATCGGCCGCCACCGGCTCCGCCGCCGCGAGCCGGAGCTCGTCCTTGCGGGTCACCGTCTCGATCAGGCACGGGGCATGGGTGAAGCCGAGCGCGCGCAGCGAATAGGCGCGGTGATAGCCGTTGTGCAGCAGCAGCCTGGTGTCGCTGCTGATCGCGGTCAGGAAATTGGATCCGAACCCGACGATCACGCCGATCACGGCCGCGATCGGGCCGTGACTGGTCAGCGACGACGTCTCGGCAGGCGTCAGCAGCCGCGGCTCGTGATGGCGAAGATCGGTGGAGAAGGAGGAGATCCGATAATCGCCGCGCGCGTTGCGCTCGACGGTGACGGCCGGCAGATCGCGCTCGACCGGAAGGCAGTAACGGAACAGGGCTTCGGGGCTCGGCTGCGACCCCAGCGCGCGCGCTCTCTCCGCGGAAAAGCCGCCGGCGATGAACGGCTGCGAGACGACCAGCCGATCCAGCTCGACCATCTCGACGCTCATCGGCAGGGTATCGAAGGTATTGCGATAATGCGGGCTCGCCATCAGCGCTTCGACGAGCGGCGCCAGGCCGGGATCGAGCGGCAGGCGCTCGATCGCGTCAGCGATCCCGGCCTCCTCCTGCTCGAGCTCGTAATAGCGATCGTTGGCCGCGCGCCATTCGTCGGCGAGCTGCCGCGGGCTGATCGCCTCGCCGCCGACGACCTCTGCCTTGACGAAGTCGAGATAGTCCGAAAGCTGCGGCTGACCGAGCAGCCAGAGCATCTCCCGGGCGGCCGTATCCGCCGCCGACGTGCGTGGCGCGTCGTCGCGCATTCCTATCCCCTCGCCACCGAATGCGGCGGGCAGGCAATGCCATCATCGCATGAAAATAGGATTATCGGGCGTGATTGCCGCTGCTCTGAAACGAAGAGGGCCGCCCCGGAAGGCGGCCCTCGGCAAGTAAGGTCGGCTTCAGTCTAGCTGCTGCCGCCCCGTCCGCAGCGCTTGCCGCGGCCCGAGCCGCTGCCGCGCCCTCGGCTGCCGCTCTTGCCGCCCCTGCCGCAGCGCGGAGGCTTGCTGGGCGGGCACGGCGACCTGCCGCGCCCACCGGCGCCGTAAACATGGGTCAGCTCTTCCATCTCGAGATCGCGCATCTGCTAGACTCCCTTGTTCGCCATTTGGCGGGCGCCGCAATACCGCAACAGGGCCGTTTCTCGCCACTGCCGCATATGGTGAACGAGCCGCCCGCGTCCCGATTCGGGACTCGCCTGGCGCGCCTCGGCAGAGGGTCGTCTATCTGCGCTTGCGCTGCCGCGGCGGCGGCTTGGCGGCACTCAAGGCATGAGAGCGTTCGATCATCGAGAGCACCCGCTCGGGATCGCGGCTGCCGAAGCGGATCAGCACCGCCGGCCAGCCTTCATAATGGTTCGATTGCCAGAAGGTCTCGGGATCGGTCTCCTTCAGCATCTCGACCGTATCGAGGTCGATCGCGATGCCGAAGGAGCTCGCCGCCTCATGGCCGGTGTAGAGGAAGGCGCGGCCGTTCACCTTGACCGCCGGCTTGCCGTAGCTGGTCGAGAGCTCCGTCCCGGGAAGGGTGAGCGCGAAGGCCACCGCCTCGTCCCAGGAGCGGATCGTTTCAGCCATCGCGCTTCGCCTTTCTTTGCTCGTCCCACCAGGCCATGCGCTCGGCGACGCGCTTTTCGAAGCCGCGGTCGGTAGGCTCGTAGAAACGCTGCGGCTCCATCTCCTCCGGCCAGTAATCGTCGCCCGAAAAACCGCCCTCGGAATCGTGGTCGTATTGGTAGCCCTTCCCGTAGCCGACATCCTTCATCAGCCGGGTCGGCGCGTTGAGGATGTTCTTGGGCGGCATCAGCGAGCCCGTCTCCTTCGCCGAGCGCCAGCCTGCCTTTTGCGCCCTGTAGACGGCGTTCGATTTGGGTGCGGCGGCGAGGTAGAGGCAGGCCTGGACGATGGCGAGCTCGCCCTCCGGAGAGCCGAGGAAATCGTACGTATCCTTGGCGGCGATGCATTGAACGAGCGCATTGGGGTCGGCGAGGCCGATATCCTCCACCGCGGCCCGGGTCAGGCGGCGCAGCAGGAAGAGCGGCTCCTCGCCGGCGGTGAGCATCCGCGCGAGATAATAGAGCGAGGCCTGCGGGTCCGAGCCGCGGATCGCCTTGTGAAGCGCGGAGATGAGATTGTAATGCCCTTCGCGGTCCTTGTCGTAGACCGCGACCCGGCGGTGGAGCAGAGCGGAGAGGCCGGCGGAATCGAGCGGCGCGTCGAGATCGACCGAAAACAAAGTTTCCGCCTGGTTGAGGAGGAAGCGCCCGTCGCCGTCGGTGGTTGCGATGAGAGCGTCGCGGGCTTCGGGCGTCAAAGGGAGCGGCCGGCCGATCTCCTCCTCCGCGCGACCGAGCAGCTTGCACAAGGCGGCGCTGTCGAGCCGGTTGAGGATCATCACCTGCGCGCGCGAGAGCAGGGCCGCGTTGAGCTCGAAGCTGGGATTCTCCGTGGTGGCGCCCACCAGCACAACCGTGCCGTCCTCGACAAAGGGAAGGAAACCGTCCTGCTGGGCACGGTTGAAGCGATGGATCTCGTCGACGAAGAGGAGCGTATGCCGCCCCGCTTTCGCGTAGTCGCGCGCCTCGGCGAATACTTTCTTCAAGTCGGCGACGCCGGAAAACACGGCCGAGATGGCGACGAAGCGCATGCCGACGGCATCGGCGAGCAGCCGCGCGATCGTCGTCTTGCCGGTGCCGGGCGGACCCCACAGGATCATCGAGGCGAGCTTCCCCGCCGCCACCATCCGCCCGATCGCGCCCTCCGGCCCGGTCAAATGATCCTGCCCAACCACCTCGTCGAGCCGGGCGGGGCGGAGCCGATCGGCGAGCGGCGCGCCCGGGGGCGCGGGCGCCGGGCCGGCCGTCGGGGGAGGGGGATCGCTTGCGAACAGATCGGCCACCGGCGCGCTGTAACCGAAGCCGCCGCCGCCCGCGAGCCTTCTGGTTCTCGCCCAGCACGCTGGGGGGAGAAACGGGGTGTCGCAGGCGACTAATACAGCTCTTGCGTCTGCGATGCTTCCAAGATATATCTTGAGCGACTCGTAAAAAGGAGCAGGTTCATGGGCATGCGTTTCGGATTCGGGCCTCGCGGCTTCGGCCTGGACTGCGGGCCGGGGCTGTTCGGCGCGGCCTTCGGTGGCCGCGACCGCGGCCGCGGCGGTTTCGACGACTGGAGCGATTGGGGCGGAGGCGGTCGCGGACGGCGCCGCCGCCGGCAGCTCGATTCGGCGGAGCTGCGGCTGGTCCTGCTCCACATGATCGCCGCCGAGCCGCGTCACGGCTACGACCTCATTCGGGCGATCGAGGAGATGTCGGGCGGCGCCTATGCCCCCAGCCCGGGCATCGTCTATCCGACTTTGACCATGCTCCAGGACATGGGCCATATCGAGGAAGTGCCGGGAGAAGGCGCCCGCAAGGTCTTCCGCGCCACCGAGGAGGGCCGGGCCTGGCTCGCCGAGCGCGCCGACGAGGCCGCGGCCTTGCTCGAGCGCCTCGCCGATCTCGGCGCCGGCTCGCGCCGAGCCGGCGCGCAGCCCATCGGCCGCGCGGTCTCGAACCTCCTTGCCGCCTTGTGGCACCGTGTCACTCGCGAAGACATGGACGAAGCGACCCTCCACGAGATTGCGGAGGTGCTCGACGACGCAGCGCGGCGGATCGAGCGCCTCAAGCGAGAGCGCCCCGACGCCTGACGGGCGCTCGCGCTCAATAGACCCAGGCGCGCTCGCGGAACCATTTGGTCAGCACGTACTTGCGGCCGGCGATCACCGGCGTGCCGTGGTGGAGCGCATGATCGTTGCAGCGCCCGTCGGCGCGCATGTTGTTCCAGACGAGGAGACTGCCGGTCTCGGGCGCCACCGAGACGCCTGCGGTCGGAAAGTCGGTATGGCCGCCGGCGTCCGGCTGATTGAGAAACAGCATCGCCGTCCAGGTCCGTTGCCCACCGCGCGAGGCGGCGTCGGCATAATAGCTCTCGTCGCGGAAGAAGAAGTCGAAATGCGGCTTGAACTGCTGGCCGACTTCGTAGCGCTGGCCCTGAACCGTCTCGCCGAAGCGCCGGTTGATGCCGGCGAGGGCCGAGACCTTGTGCTCGAACGCGTCGACCGCCGTGTCGGAGGGCGGCAGGTTGCAGCTCTTGCTCGTCCGGAATTCCTTGTCCGGCGTCTCGCCGAGCAGGCCGGACGGGACCAGATCGCGCTCGATCAGCGTGATCAGCGCCTCGCATTCGTCCGGTGCGAGAAAGTCCGGCACGCGGTAGAGCTCGAGCCCGACCGCCTCGATCTTCACCGCTCCCATGGTGGGCAGGCGGGCGCGCACCGCGGCGCCGATCTCGGCCCGCGCGCGGAGGCGGGTCGGCTGGTTCTCTTCCTCGGCGGTGGTGCGGCTGATTTCGGCGGCCCGCTGCGCATCCGCCTGGAGAGCGACGTAGAAGCCGAGCGCTTCCGAGGCGGTCTGCTCGAGCCGGACGGCGATCCGCGTCAGCAGCTCCGCGTCCGCCAGGTGATCGGTCAGCGCCTCCTCCGCTTCGGCATCGAGCGCTGCATAGCGTTCGGCGAAGAATGCGAGCCGTTCCTGCTGGGGGCTCGTCCAGGCCAGCGTCCGTGCCGCCCGCTTGAGGCGCATCGCCGCCGAGTCGCCAAAGGCGGGCAGCAAGGCCGAATGATATTCGATGATCCCGAGCAGCCAGCCGGCCGATTGCGCGAGCGACGCCCGCTGCCGCGCCACCCGCTCGCGTGCCGCCTCTCCGGCGCCGTCGGCGATTTCGGCGCGCCTTCCTGCCTGTGAGTCCATTGCCCGGCTTATGGCATGGCCCGCCTTGCGGTCCAAGCGGGGGCAAAGCGGATCAGGGGACGGGGCTGCGGCGGGGCTGGCGGCCGCCTTCGCGGTGCTGGCGGATGACCCGCAAATAGCCGTCGAGCAGGACCTGGTTGACGGCATCCCAGCCGAAGCGGCGGCTGGCGCGCTCCCCCGCCTCGCCGGACGCGCGCCGTGCTTCTTCGTCCTCGCAATAATGAGCGAGCGCCTCGGCCATCTCGTCGCAGGCGCCGGGGCGGATGAGCTTGCCGGTGACGTTGTGGGCGACGAGGCTCTCGCTGCCCGTCGCGCGCGCGGCGACCACAGGCAGGCCGGCGGCCATCGCCTCCAGCGTCACATTGCCGAACGTCTCGGTTACGGACGGATTGAACAGCATGTCCATCGAGGCGACCGCGCGTCCCAAATCCTCGCCGCCCTGGAAGCCGGCGAAGCAGGCGTCGGGGAGGCGCCTTTCGAACCATTCGCGCGCCGGGCCCTTGCCGACGACCAGCACCTTGTGGCGGACGCCGCGCCGGGCGAGCCGGTCGATGGTCTCGGCGAAGACGTCCAAGCCCTTCTCCATCACGAGCCGCCCGACGAAGCCGATCACCGGCACGTCGTCGGCAATGCCGAGCCCGCGCCGCCATTCGAGATCGCGCCGCCCGGGATGAAAGATCTCGCGGTCGATGCCGCGCGTCCAGATGCCGATGTCGTAGTTCATCCTCTGGTCCCGCAGCAGCTGTGCCATCGAATCGGAGGGGGCGAAGATGGCGTCGCAGCGCCTGTAGAAGCGCCTGAGGCCGGCGAGGACCAGCGGCTCGAGGAAGGCGAGGCCGTAATAGCGCGCATAGGTTTCGAAGCGGGTGTGGACGGAGGCGACGACGGGTATGTCCATCCGGCGCGCCAGCGTCACCGCGCGGTGGCCGACGACCTCCGGACTGGCGACGTGAAAGACGCTGGGGGCAAAGCGCCGGATGTCGCGCCGGGCGGCGAGCGGCAGCCTGATCGGCAGCTTGTACTCCTTGCGGCGCGGGATCGAGACGGAGGGGATATGGACGATCTCGGCATTGGCCGGGATGGCGGGGTCGGCCACAGTGGGCGAGTAGACGCGCACCGTGGCGCCGCGGCGGTGCAGATAGTCGACCAGGCGGTTCAACGCCTGGTTCGCCCCGTCCCGGACATAATTGTAATTGCCGGTGAAGAGAGCGACGCGAAGGTCCGTCACGTCCATGTCGGGGCGTCGATAGAGACTTGGCGCGCGAGCGCAACCTCAGTCCCGCCGCCTCCGCCGCAGCCGCGCCCGCACCACCATCATCGCGGGCAGCACCATCATGGCGACGAGCAGGAGAACGAGGACGATCTTGATCTTCATGGGCCCGTGCGGCGGAACGCCGGGCCGAGCTGCGCCCGTGCCCGGCGGCTGACCGGCACTTCGATCCCGCACCCGAGCAGGATGTTGCGTTTGCCCAATGCCAGTATCGCCCCTTCGGCGACCCACCAGCTACGATGCGGCCGAAGGCCCGGCCGGTCCCCGAGGGAAGCGAGCGCGTCGCGGAAGCGCATGCGCACCAGCGCCGAGCCGGCTGCGGTATGGACACGGACATAATGGTCCTCCGCCTCGAGCGCCTCGATGACCGCGCACCGGAGAGGGAGCGGCAGCGCCTCGGCAAACGGGCCCGGTGCCGGAGGCGGCATTTGCGGCGTTGCGGAAGGAGCCGGCGCCTCGTCCCGCTCGCCTGCGAAGAGCGCGAGAACGAGCTGCAGCGCCGCGAGGATGCTTGCCATGCCGGGAAGAAGCAGGGTGAAGCCGCCGACGCTCGGCCGGCCGCCGAACAACAGCTTGCAGCTGAGCACGGCCAGGAGAGTGAGCGGCAGCAGGAGGAGGGCGAATCCCGCCGCGCGCAGCGGCGCTTCGCCGATCTGTGCGAACCCGCGCCGGAGCAGCCCGTGGCCGCATTGGAGAGCGGCGCCGCTCACCAAAGCGATGAACAGCCAGTAAGCGAGCCGGGGCAATTGGGCGGCGGCTTCGGTGTCGAGCGCGCCGGAGATCGACAGGAAGGCGCCGAACAGGCAGGCGAGGGCGGTCAGCCGTGCCACCCCGCGCACCGGCGCGTGGCCCGGCGCCCCGCCTTTCGCGACCGCGACGTTCATTTCGCGACAAAGCCGGCGACGGGGCCGCGGCGGGCGGTCAGGCGGGAGGCACAAATCATGGCCGGGACTTGATAATGATCGACACGAGCTGTTGGCAATCTCTGCGCGGATGGGCCGTTGCCGTGCTGCTGGGGGCCGTCTCCTGCGCCGGACCGGCGGTCGAAACGCCCGTCGCCGCACCGTCGCGGCCGGCAGCGCTCGCCGCGCGCGCCGCCGACGCGCTCGGCAGCGCCAGGGCACGCGCCGCGGCCGCTTCGCTTCGGGCCGAGCAGCGCGGCACCTACCATGCCGGCGAGCAGTCACGCACGCCTGCCGATCCGGTCGCGGAGGCGGGGCGGGTCTATCGCTGGTGGTACGACCGCTCCCGAATGATCCGGGAGGCGGAGCAGCTCTTCCCCGGCGGCATTCGCTTCCACAGCCGAGCCGCGCTCACGCCGGCAGGCGGCTGGAGCGTGGATGTCGCGCGCTGGCGGACCGGCACGGACCTCGAGACCGTCGACGCGCAGACGGCGCTACGGCTGCGGCTCGGATGGGAGCGCTTCTTCCCGCATCTCGTCATCGCCCAGGCGCAGGCGGCCACGGCGACGCTCGAGATGGCGGACGACGGGCGCCTGCGCTTCCGCGACGCGGTGGGCGATACGGTCGAATTGACGCTGGACCCGGCGACGCAGCGTCCCGCCCGCGCCGCATTGATGGCAGACGGCGTCGCCCAGACCGAGTTCGTCTATTCGGACTATGAGCGGCGCCACGGCGTGCTGATGCCGGGCCGGGTCCAGGTTTTCCAGCGCGGCACGCTCCAAGAGGATCTCCGGCTCGGCGCGACGCGAATCGCTCGCCCGCCCGAAGGGCAGTTCGCAGCACCCGCCGGCTATGTCGCGCCGCCGGCGCCCGGCGAGCCGTCGGCCCGCGAAATCGCGCCCGGCGTCCTCTATTTCGAGAACATGCCCGGCGACTACCATTCGCTGGCGATCGACATGGGCGACCATCTCGTCCTCGTCGAGGCGCCGCTGCGGGCCGAGTATGCGGAAGCGCAGCGCGCCCTGCTCGAACGGCTGCGTCCGGGCAAGGCGGTCCGCTTCGTGCTCGTTACCCACCACCATGGCGACCATGTCGGCGGCCTTGCCTTCTGGGCCGGACGCGGCGCGACGATCGTCGTCCCGGCCGGCGCGCGCGTTGCGATCGAACGCCAGCTCGCAGCGCGAGGTTATGCGGGCGCGGCGAGGATCGAGGAGGTAGGCGCCCGCCGCGACTTCGGACGCTTCGTTGTCCATGCCTTCGCGACCAGCCACAGCGAGGCGCACCTCATCGTCCATCTGCCGGCCGAGCGGCTCCTGTTCCAGGGCGACCTCTTCTACGTCCCGGCGCGCGGTCCCGTCCCGCGCGCCTTCCCCGTCGTCGCGGAGCTGTCGGCCCGGATCGATACGCTCGGCCTCGCCGTCGACAGGATCGTGGGCGTCCACGGCCGTGTCGGCACGATGGCGGAGCTGCGCGATTCGTTGCGCCTCGCCGGGCTGCGCTGAAGCAAGACGCCCCGGCGGAACGGGTCCGCCGGGGCGCCATGCAGTCCGGTCAGGCGAAAGGCCTCAGTCCTGGAGATACTCGCCGGCGTCGGCGTCGGTGCCGTGGCCGCTCGGCGTCACTTCGGCGAGCGGATCGGCGTTGATCGCCGCTTCCGGTCCCTGGGCGAGCTCGGCGGCATGCTCCTCCTCGGCGCTGTTGGCGGCGATGAGGCTCTCCTGGAGCTTGCGATGCGCCGCTCGGAGCGCCGCGTCGCGGCTGGTCGCGGCGATGCGCATGCGGTGCATGCCGGCGCCGGTCCCGGCCGGGATCAGCCGGCCCACGATCACATTCTCCTTGAGGCCGTCGAGCGTGTCGATCTTGCCCTGCACCGAAGCCTCGGTCAGCACCCGGGTCGTCTCCTGGAAGGAGGCGGCCGAGATGAAGCTGCGGGTCTGGAGCGACGCCTTGGTGATGCCGAGCAGGACCGGCTTGCCTTCGGCAGGCCGCTTCTTCTCCGACTTCAGCTTGACGTTGGTGTCGTTCATCTCCTGGAGATCGATCTGCTCGCCGACCAGCAGGGTCGAATCGCCGCTCTCGGTGATCTCCACCTTCTGCAGCATCTGGCGGACGATCACCTCGATATGCTTGTCGTTGATCTTCACGCCCTGGAGGCGATAGACTTCCTGGATCTCCGACACGAGATACTCGGCCAGCGCTTTCACGCCGAGCACTTCGAGGATGTCGTGCGGATCGGGCGAGCCGCCAATGAGATTGTCGCCGCGCTTGACGAAGTCGCCTTCCTGGACGTCGATCACCTTGGACTTGGGCACCAGATACTCGACCGGATCGCCGCCCTCCTCGGGAATGATCGCGATCTTGCGCTTGGCCTTGTAGTCCTTGCCGAACTGCACTCGCCCGGAGACCTTGGCGATGATCGCATTCTCCTTGGGCTTCCGCGCCTCGAACAGCTCCGCCACTCGCGGCAGGCCGCCGGTGATGTCGCGGGTCTTGGCCGCCTCGCGCGAGACGCGGGCGAGCACTTCGCCGCCCTGCACGATTTGGCCGTCCTCGACCGAGAGCATCGCACCCGACGCCAGCATGTAGCGCGCGGCCTCGCCGCTTTCGTCGTTGAGGAGGGTGATGCGCGGACGCAGATCCTCCTTGGACCGGGTGGTGGCGCGATATTCGGTGACGACGCGCTGGGCGATGCCGGTGGCTTCGTCCAGCTGCTCGGTCAGCGTCTTGCCCTCGATCAGGTCCTGGAACTTCACAGTGCCCCCGGTCTCGGTGATCACCGGCATCATGAAGGGATCCCATTCGGCGATGCGGTCGCCGCGGCTGACGATGTGGCCGTGGTCGACCATCATGTGCGCGCCGTAGGGGATCCGGTGGCTCGAGCGCTCGCGGCCGTCCATGTCGACGATCGCGACCTCGCCGTTCCTCGCCATGGCGACGCGGCGGCCGCGCGAATCGACGATCGTCGGCAGGTCGCGAAGCTCGATCGTGCCGTCGACCGGCGCTTCCAGGCTCGACGTCTCGTTGAGCTGCGCCGCGCCGCCGATGTGGAAGGTCCGCATCGTGAGCTGGGTGCCCGGCTCGCCGATCGACTGCGCGGCGATGACGCCGACCGCCTCGCCGATATTGACCGGCGTGCCGCGGGCGAGATCGCGCCCATAGCATTTGCCGCAGACGCCGCGTTCGCTCTCGCAGACGAGAGGCGAGCGGATACGCACCGCCTGGATGCCGAGCTCGTCGATCCGCAGCGCCGCCGCTTCCTCGATCAGCTCGCCTTCCTTGGCCAAAGTGTCGCCGGTCTTCTCGTCGACGATGTCCTCGGCCGGCGTGCGTCCCAGAATGCGCTCGCCGAGCGAGGCGATGGTGGCGCCGCCCTGGACGATCGCCCGCATCTCGAGATTGTTCTCGGTCTTGCAGTCCTCCTCGACGACCACGCAATCCTGCGAGACGTCGACGAGGCGGCGCGTGAGATAGCCGGAATTGGCGGTCTTGAGCGCCGTGTCGGCGAGGCCCTTGCGGGCGCCGTGGGTCGAGTTGAAATATTCGAGGACGGTCAGGCCTTCCTTGAAGTTCGAGATGATCGGCGTCTCGATGATCTCGCCCGACGGCTTGGCCATCAGACCGCGCATGCCGGCGAGCTGCTTCATCTGCGCCTGCGAGCCGCGGGCGCCCGAATGGGCCATCATGTAGATCGAATTGATCGGCGCCTGGCGCCCGTCCTCGCCGATCGGCTGCGCCTTGATCTTTTCCATCATGGCGTTGGCGACCTGGTCGCCGCAGCGGCTCCATGCGTCGATCACCTTGTTGTACTTCTCCTGCTGCGTGATCAGGCCGTCCTGATATTGCTGCTCATAGTCCTTCACCAGCGCGCGGGTCTCGTCGACCAGGCCCACCTTCTCGTGCGGGATGATCATGTCGTCCTTGCCGAACGAGATGCCGGCCTTGAACGCGTGGCGGAAGCCCAGGCCCATGATCGCGTCGGCGAACAGCACGGTCTCCTTCTGGCCGGTGTGGCGATAGACGACGTCGATGACATCCCCGATCTCCTTCTTGGTCAAAAGGCGATTGACCGTCTCGAACGGCACCTTGTGGCTCTTGGGCAGCGTCTCGCCGAGCAGCATCCGGCCCGGCGTGGTCTCGAAGCGCTTCATATATTGCTTGCCGGCCTCGTCGGTCTGCGGGACCCGGCTGACGATCTTGGTGTGCAGCGTCACGGCCCCGGCGTTGAGCGCCTGGTGGACCTCCGACATGTCGGAGATCATCATGCCCTCGCCCGGCTCGCCTTCGCGCTCCAGCGACAGATAATAGAGCCCGAGCACCATGTCCTGCGAAGGAACGATGATCGGCTTGCCGTTGGCGGGCGAGAGGATGTTGTTGGTCGACATCATCAGGACGCGCGCTTCCAGCTGGGCCTCGAGGCTGAGCGGCACGTGGACGGCCATCTGGTCGCCGTCGAAGTCGGCGTTGAACGCGGCGCAGACCAGAGGATGGAGCTGGATCGCCTTGCCCTCGATCAGCACCGGCTCGAACGCCTGGATGCCGAGCCTGTGGAGCGTCGGCGCGCGGTTGAGGAGCACCGGATGCTCGCGGATCACCTCGTCGAGGATGTCCCAGACTTCCTTGCGCTCCTTCTCGACCCACTTCTTCGCCTGCTTCAGGGTCATGGAGAGACCCTTGGCGTCGAGGCGCGAGTAGATGAACGGCTTGAACAGCTCGAGCGCCATCTTCTTCGGCAAGCCGCACTGGTGGAGCTTCAATTCCGGACCGGTGACGATGACCGAGCGGCCCGAATAGTCGACGCGCTTGCCGAGCAGGTTCTGGCGGAAG
>DASVVQ010000027.1:0-7152 GCA_036386475.1 Allosphingosinicella sp.
ATGATGCCATACGTCTCCTTCAGGATCGGCGCGAGCTTGGGGTGCAGGTACCAGCTCGCCTCTGGCTCCGGATCGTTGCCGAGCTTGCGCGCGCAATAGACCGGAATGTTGGCCATTGGGCCGGGCCGGTAGAGGGCGACGAGGGCGATGATGTCCTCGAAGCGGTCGGCCTTCATGTCGACCAGGGCTTTGCGCATGCCGGCCGATTCCACCTGGAAGATGCCGACCGTCTCGCCGCGGCAGAGGGTCTCGTAGGTCTTTGGGTCGTCGAGCGGCAGGGCGGCAAGGTCGATCTCGACGCCCTTGGCCTTGATGAGATCGAGCGCCGTCTTCAACACCGTGAGCGTCTTGAGACCCAGAAAGTCGAACTTCACGAGGCCGGCCTGCTCGACCCATTTCATGTTGAACTGGGTGACGCGCATGCCCGATTTCGGGTCGCGGTAGAGCGGCACCACCTGCTCGAGCGGACGATCGCCGATGACCACGCCGGCGGCGTGGGTCGAGGCATGCCGGTGTAAGCCCTCGAGCTTCTGGGAGACGGCGAGCAAGCGGGCGACGACCGGCTCCTCGGCGGCGGACTGCAGGCGGGGCTCGCCCTCGATCGCCTGCTTGAGGCTGACCGGGTTGGCCGGGTTCTGCGGCACGAGCTTGGTGAGCTTGTCCACCTGCCCGTAGGGCATCTCCAGCACGCGCCCGACGTCGCGCAGGACGCCACGGGCGAGGAGCGTGCCGAAGGTGATGATCTGGGCGACGCGCTCCTCGCCGTAGCGCGTCTGCACGTAGTCGATCACGCGCTCGCGCCCGTCGACGCAGAAGTCGATGTCGAAGTCCGGCATCGACACGCGCTCGGGATTGAGGAAGCGCTCGAACAGGAGGCCGAGCCGGATCGGATCGAGATCGGTGATGGTGAGCGCCCATGCTACGACGGAGCCCGCCCCCGAGCCGCGGCCTGGGCCGACTGGTATGCCCTTCTCCTTCGCCCATTTGATGAAGTCGGCGACGATCAGGAAATAGCCGGGGAAGCCCATCCCGGCGATGACGTCGACCTCGAAGTCGAGCCGGTCGAAATAGGCTTTGCGTTCCTCGGGCGCCAAGGCCTCATGCTCGGCGAGACGCGCTTCGAGCCCCGACCGCGCATCCGCTCGAAGCTGCTCGGCCTCGGCCTCGAGGTCGCCGGCGATCGAGGGCAGGATCGGCTTGCGCTTGGGCGCACCGAATGCGCAGCGCCGCGCGATCACGGCACTGTTCTCGATCGCTTCCGGCAGGTCCTCGAACAGGCGGCGCATCTCGGCCGGCGGCTTGATCCAGGCTTCGGGCGAGGAGCGCTCGCGGTCGTCGCGGTCGAGCTGGCTCGATTGTGCGATGCACAGCATGGCATCGTGGGCGGCGTGGAAATGGGCGTCGACGAAACGCGCGGGATTGGTCGCGACCAGAGGCAGGTCGCGGGCGTAGGCGCAATCGATCAGCGCGACCTCCGCGCGCTGCTCGACCTCGTCGCCGCGTCTGCAGAGCTCGACGTAGAGCCGTCCGGGAAAGAGGGCTTCGAGCCGGTCGACCATGTCCCGCGCCGCGGTTTCCTGCTCCTCGGCGATCAGCCGGGCGAGTGCGCCCTCGGCGCCGGCGGTCAGCGCGATGAGGCCGTCGGTGCGCCCTTCGAGCGCCTCAAACGCCACATGGGCCGGATCCTCGATCGGCCGGCCGAGATGCGCGGCCGAGACCAGGGCGCACAGATTTTGGTAGCCCTTGTCGTTCTGGGCGTAGAGGGCGAGCCAGTCGAGCACCGGTGCCTTGCCCGTCGCCGTACCCGGCCGAGCCACCGCCAGCATCGCGCCGACGATCGGCTGAACGCCCTCTGCGATGCAGGCGTCGGTGAAGGCCATGGCGGCGTAGAGGCCGTTGCGGTCGGTGATCGCGGCGGCCGGAAAGTCGTTCTTGCGGGCCGCCTTGGCGATCGCCTTGGGTTCGATCGCTCCTTCGAGCATCGAGTAGCAGGAAAAGATGCGCAAAGGGACGTACGGCGCGGCCATGCCGCTTTATGACCAGCGCGCCCCTTCGAGGGAAGGCCGCGCCGGCTTTTCTCCACAGGAATCGGGGCCTTACTCGCCGGCGGTGATGCGCCTGATCTCCTGGATGCGGGCGTCGTAGATCGACATCACGCAATCCTCGCTGCCGCAGCGCTCGCGCCGCGTCAGGAACGCGTCGCGGCTGCGGCGGAGATGCGCGCGCGTGCCGACGTCGGCATTGGCCATAGCGGCATAATAGATCGCGGCCATCTGACGGTCCTTGGCCGCGAGAGCGCCGCTCGCGCAGACCATCCTTTCGCTGCGCGACCGGGCATGACTGCAGTTGAAGCTCGGGCTCGCGGCCGTGCGCTGCTGACGCGGCTGGGCCTTCTGCCCCGCGGCATTGACGGAAGGCCGCTCGGGAGCAGGAGTCCCCCTCGCCTCCTGCGCCGACGGCGGCTGCGGCGCGGGAGCGGGTGCGGTTGCGGGAGGCTGGAGCTGCGGCTGCGGCGGCGTCACGGGCTCGAGCTGCGCGGTCCTGGGAGTGAAGCCGCCGGCGGTCGCGAGGCGGTAGATGATCGGTTCGGCGCCTTCCATGTGGAAGACCAGACCGCTGCCGTCTGCCGCCGCCTGCGCCGCATATTCGATGTCGGCGGTCAAGCGGCGCTGGCCGTCAAAGGCGTTCTCCACGCCAGGCGGCAGCTCGAGGATGAAGCGCCCGCGGCAGACGGTGACGTTGAGATTGTCGTCGCGCGACCTGGCGATCGGGTTCTCCATGCGGACGACGGAGCCCGCGGCGAGCGCATCGAGCTCGCGCGGATCCTGGTTGCGGATCCGCGCCGCCTCGTCGAAGGCGAGCTCCTTGAGCCGATCGTAGGTCGAGTTGGACGAGCAGGCGCGACGGATGCGCTGATCGCGCTCGGCGCGAAGCTCCGCCTCGCCCTTTGCGCCCGGCGGATCTTTCTTGTTCATCCAATCGCAACCGGCGAGCAAGACAAGCGCACAGGCGGCGGCAGTGACGATTTTCATAAGCAAACTGACCTCGCCGCGTCGCAACGCACGGCGCGCCGCAAAATCTCCCTGGTTTCGCTCGCCCCTCGCAGAACCACAGAAACCTAGAATAATGGCGCATTCTTGCTGCATTCGGCGGACGGACGCCGCGGTATGACTATTCGCTGATCGGGCGCCCCCGCATGCGTTGCCCCGGCCACCAGCTGAAGAAGAGCGGTCGCCCGACGACGTCCGACACGGGCACCTGCTCGAGACCCGCAAGCGCACGCGGCACTCGGCTGTCCGCCGAATGGTCGCGATTGTCTCCGAGGAGGAACAGGTAACCCGGACGCACGAGCGTCTCCGCAAAATCGTCGAACTCGCTCGGCGCGAAGTCGTAAATCTCGTGATCGCCGCCCTCGCCGGGAAATCGTTCGGCGAGACGGCGGGCCGGTCCTGGGAAGCCAAGCGAGCGGCTTTCCTCGACACGAACGAGGCGCTGCGGCACCGCTCCGCCGTTAATCATGACCACTCCTCCCGCCACTGCGATCCTGTCGCCGGGGAGGCCGGCGATCCGCTTGACGTAGACGGCGCCCTGGGGGGCGGTCACCAGCACGATCTCGCCGCGTCTGAACGGGCCGAGTTCGCCCATGCGCGCGACGAATCGGTCATTGCGGATCAGGGTCGGCTCCATCGCTTCGGACGGCACGTAGAAGTGGCGGTAATTGGATTGCGGGTCCGGCATCAGTAGATTGATGCCCATGACGGCGACCCAAATGGCCGCGATGGCATACCATCGCGACCACCAATGCCGAGCCGGATGCCGTTTGGCGCCGTGCCGCCAGCAAATTGCCGCGGAGACGGCGACAGCCGTGAGATGGCCGAGCAACAGCGCGAGCGCCAGCGCCGCCCAGCTCGCGAAGGTCAGTTCCGTCCCCCATTCGAAATAGGCGGCAAGCGCGAAAAGCAGGACTAGCGGCACGGCCATGAAGCCGGCGGCCAGACGGACTTCGCCGAGGCGCAGGAAACCCAGGCCGGGCCAGAGCAGGTTGAGCGCGGCGATGCCGAGGCGGGCGGGGGCGCCTCGCCTCGCGGTGCTCATTCGAGCACGCCCTCGTGCAGGCGCAGAATCCGGTCCATCCGCGCGGCGATGCGCTCATTGTGCGTAGCGACCAGCGCCGCGCTGCCCTCGCCTCGGACCACGCTGAGAAACTCGGCGAAGACGATGTCGGCGGTGGCCTCGTCGAGGTTGCCGGTGGGTTCGTCGGCCAGGACGAGGGCGGGACGGTTCGCCAGCGCGCGGGCGACGGCGACGCGCTGCTGCTCGCCTCCCGAAAGCTTCGACGGGCGGTGGGTCAGACGTTCGGCGAGGCCGAGCGTGCTCAGCAAAGAGCGCGCCCGCTCGCGCGCTTCCTCTTGCGTGGCGCCGCGGATGAGCTGCGGGATGACGACATTCTCCTCGGCCGAGAAGTCCGGGAGGAGATGGTGGAATTGGTAGACGAAGCCGATCTGGTCGCGCCGGACGCGCGTGCGCTCGTCGTTGGAAAGCTCCGCGGCTTCCTCGCCGCCGATCCGGATCGATCCTTCGAATCCGCCCTCGAGCAGACCCACCGCCTGGAGCAGGGTCGATTTTCCCGATCCGGACGGCCCGAGCAAAGCCACGATCTCGCCCTGGCGGACATCGAGATCGACGCCGCGAAGCACGTCGATCCTGACGTCCCCCTGGACGAAGCTGCGCTGCAGGCCGCGAACGGCGAGCACCTCATTCATAGCGAAGGACCTGGACGGGGTCGGTGCTGGCCGCCTTCCACGCCGGGTAGAGCGTCGCGAGGAAGCTGAAAAGAAGGGCCATGCCGACGATCGCGGCGACTTCGAAGAGATCGGTCTTTGCGGGCAGGTTGGTGAGGAAGCGCACCGAGGGATCCCACAGATTCTGGCCGGTCACCGCCTGGATGAAGTTCACCACCGACTGACGGAAGAAAAGGAAGACGGCGCCGAGACCGAGGCCGGCGAGGATCCCGAGCGTGCCGATCGTGAGACCGACCGTCATGAACACCTTCATGAGGCCGCGGCGGCTAGCGCCCATGGTTCGCAGGATGGCGATGTCGCGCGTCTTTGCGCGGACCAGCATGATCAGGGAGGAGAGGATGTTGAAGACGGCGACGAGGACGATGATCGAAAGGACGACGAACATCGCCACGCGCTCGACCTGCAGCGCCTCGAACAGCGCCGAGTTCATGCTCCGCCAGTCGATAACGCGGCCGCGCCCCGCGATCGCCCGGGAGACCGGCGCGAGGATAGCCTCGACATTGTGCGGGTCGGCCGTCTGCACTTCGACCATGCCGACGGCGTCGCCCAGCATCAGGAGACTTTGCGCGTCCTCGATCGGCATGACCACGAACGCCTTGTCGAAATCGTAGATGCCGATCTCGAAGATCGCCGCGACGTTGTAGGAGACGATCCGCGGCACCGTGCCGAACGGCGTCGTCCGGCCCTCCGGACTGACCAGGCTGATCTGCTGGCCGACGCTGACGCCGAGATTGAGGGCGAGCCGCGACCCCAGAGCGACGTTCTCGCTGCCCGGTTGTAGCGCCTCCAGCGAGCCGGCGAGCACGTTGCGGCGCATCGTCGCGTTGCCGAGCATGTCCTGGCGCCGGACACCGCGGACGAGGACACCCTCGACACGGCCTTCCGACGTCGCCATCAAGGCCTGCTCGATCAACGGCTGGGCAGAGACCACGCCGGGCGTCCGCTGCGCGATTGCGGCGATCTGCCGCCAGTCTTCGAGCGGCCCGCCATAGCTCTGGACCACGGCATGACCGTTGAGGCCGACCACCTTGTCGAACAATTCTGCGCGGAAGCCGTTCATCACGCTCATCACGATGATGAGCGCAGCGACCCCGAGCATCACCGCGACGAGGCTGATCGAGGCGACGAGGAAGATGAACCCCTCCCCCTTGCCCGGCAGCAAATAGCGGCGAGCGATCATCCGCTCGTAGCGGGAAAGGATCATCCGGCCAACCTCGCTACCGCATGTTCGATCGAAACCTCCTCGCGCTCGCCCGTCGCCCGGCGCTTGAGCTCGACTATGCCGCGGTCGAGGCCTTTGGGACCGACGATGAGCTGCCAGGGAAGCCCGATCAGATCCATGGTCGCGAACTTGGCGCCGCCTCGCTCGTCGCGATCGTCGTAGAGGACCTCGACCCCTGCCGCTGCGAGCGCTGCGTAGATTCCGTCCGCCGCCTCCGCGCAGCGCGGATCGTCGGCGCGCATGTTGATGAGACCGACCCTGTAGGGCGCGACGCTTTCGGGCCAGACGATGCCGGCATCGTCGTGGCTCGCCTCGATGATGGCGCCGACGAGCCGCGAAACGCCGACCCCGTAGCTGCCCATCTCGGGATGGACCTGGCCGCCGTCCTTCTTCTGGACGCTCATCCCCATGGCGGCGCTGTACTTGGTACCGAAATAGAAAATGTGGCCGACCTCGATGCCGCGCCCCTCGCGGCGGCGGTCCTCGGGGACGCTCGCCCAGCGCGCCTCGTCATGCGTCTCGTCGGTGGCGGCATACATGCCGCTCACCCGCTCGAACAAGGCGTGAAGCGCCGCCTCGTCCTCATAATCAGCATCGACGGCGGCCCAATCGAACGCCTCGAAATCGGCGTCGTAGAAGACCTCGCTCTCGCCGGTTGGAGCAAGAACGATGAATTCGTGGCTGAGGTCGCCGCCGATCGGACCCGACGCGGCCTTCATCGGCACCGCCTTGATGCCCATCCGCTGGAATGTCCTGAGATAGGCGAGGAGCTGCCGGTAATAGCTTTGCCGCGCGCCGGCCTCGTCGAGGTCGAAGCTGTAGGCGTCCTTCATCAGGAACTCGCGGCCGCGCATCACGCCGAAGCGGGGGCGGACCTCGTCGCGGAACTTCCACTGGATGTGGTAGAGCGTGCGCGGCAGATCGCGGTAGCTGCGCGCGGCGTCGCGGAAGATGGTGGTGATCATCTCCTCGTTGGTCGGACCGAACAGCATGTCGCGCTGATGCCGGTCGACGATGCGCAGCATTTCGGGGCCGTAGGCGTCGTAGCGCCCGCTGGTGCGCCAGAGCTCGGCCGATTGCAGCGTCGGCATCAGCATCTCGATCGCGCCCGCGCGGTCCTGCTCTTCG
>DASVVQ010000028.1:0-28938 GCA_036386475.1 Allosphingosinicella sp.
GTCGGCACTCATGACAGCCTTCACGAGGCCGCTTCGTTCGTGAGGACGCTGGAGCATCGCCAGGGGATCAAGGTGATGTCCCCGGAGGAGATCGCCTTCGATTCCGGCTGGCTCGACGTGGAGCAGCTTCGAGCCGCCGCGGACCGGCTCGGCAAGTCGGATTACGCCGCCTACCTCAGGCGGCGCGCCGACGAGGGGCCCGTGGGTCCCGACGGACTCCATGGAGTGTCGCGGTGAATGAGCGGCTGACGATCCTGGTCACCGGCGGCGCCGGGTTCATCGGCTCGGCGCTCTGTCGCCATCTGGTCGGGAGCGGCCGCTATCGGGTCGTCAATCTCGACAAGCTCACTTATGCCGGCAACCTCGAGTCCCTGAGCGGGATCGGCAATTCGCCGGACTATCGCTTCGTCCGGGGCGATATCGGCGACCGGCAGGCGGTTGCCGAACTTCTCCGCGGCGAAGCCGTCGACATCATCATCCACCTCGCCGCCGAAAGCCATGTCGACCGCTCGATCGACGGCCCGTCCGACTTCATCGACACCAACATCGTGGGCACCTTCCGGCTGGTCGAGGCGGCGCTCCGCTACTGGCAGGGCCTCGCGGGCGAGGCGAAGGCCGCCTTCCGCTTCCACCACGTCTCGACCGACGAGGTGTTCGGCGACCTTCCCTTCGACGCCGGGGTCTTCAGCGAGGAGACGCCCTACCGTCCCTCCTCGCCCTATTCCGCCAGCAAGGCCTCTTCCGACCACATCGTCCGCGCATGGCACGAGACGTACGGTTTGCCGACAGTCGTCTCCAACTGCTCGAACAATTACGGACCCTATCACTTCCCGGAAAAGCTCATCCCGCTGGTCATCCTCAACGCGCTCCACGAGCGGCCGCTGCCGGTCTACGGCAAGGGCGCCAACGTGCGCGACTGGCTCTATGTCGACGACCACGCCCGCGCGCTCGAGCTCGTGGTGACGAGGGGGACGCCCGGCGAGACCTATCTGATCGGCGGCCGCGCCGAGCGCACCAACCTCGAGGTCGTCGAGGCGATCTGCGATCTCCTCGACGAACGCCGGCCGCGGTCGGGCGGCGCACGGTACCGGGATCTGATCGAGTTCGTCGCCGATCGCCCCGGCCACGACCGCCGCTATGCGATCGACCCCTCGAAAATCGAGCGCGAGCTCGGCTGGACGGCGCAGGAGAGCTTCGAGAGCGGCCTGGCAAAGACCGTCGACTGGTATCTCGCGCGCGAGGACTGGTGGCGCCCGCTGCGCGACCAGCTTTACGCCGGCGAGCGGCTCGGGGCGAGAGCCGACGCGCCGCGATGATCGTTTCGAACCGGCTCGCCCTGCTGCTTCCCGATTTCGGCGCGGGCGGCGCCGAGCGCGTCGCGCTGCGCCTCGCCAAAGACTGGCTCGCGGCAGGCTATGAAGTCGATCTCGTCCTGTTGCGCGCCAAAGGCGAGCTGATGGATCTGGTGCCGGCGGAGGTCCGCGTGGTCGACCTCGGCGTCGACCGCTTCCGCAAGGGCGTGGGACCGATCGTCCGCTACCTGCGCGAACGGCGCCCGCGCGCGATGCAGATCTCGATGTGGCCGCTCACGGTCGTCGGCCTGATGGCGCGCGCGCTGGCGCGGGTCGAAACGCGGATCGTCACCAGCGACCACGTCGTCCTGACCAGGCAATACGGCCATTCGCGCGCGACCATGGCGGCACTGAGGGCGACGACCCGGCTCTTCTATCCCCGCGCCGAGGCGCGGGTCATCGTCTCGGAGCAGGCGGCCGACGACCTCGCCCGCCTCTCGGGCATCGCGCGCGATCAGATCGACGTCATCTACAATCCGGTCGCGCCGCCGCCGGACGACGTGACGACCACGCCCGAGATCGAGGCGCTGTGGGGCGACGCCGAGGGCCGCGTGATCAATGTCGGCGGGCTCAAGGACCAGAAGAACCATGCCCGGCTCATCCGCAGCTTCCGCGCCGTCGCGGCGCGCACGCGGGCGAAGCTGATGATCCTCGGCGAAGGCCCGCTGCGTACACAGCTCGAGGCGCTCGCGGCCGAGCTCGGCCTCGCCGACCGCATCGTCTTCGCCGGCTTCACGCGCGATCCCTGGCCCTATTACGCCTCGGCCGACCTGTTCGCTCTGTCGTCGGACTATGAAGGCTATCCCCTGGTCCTGATCGAGGCGATGCGCTCCGGCCTTCGCATCGTCAGCACGGATTGCGAAAGCGGCCCCGCGGAGATCCTCGACCGCGGGAAATACGGCCGGCTCGTCCCCGTCGAGGACGAAGCGGCGCTCGCCGCCGCCATCGTCGCGGCGCTGGCGGAGCCGCACGATCCCGATCGCCTCCGCGCTCGCGCCGCCGCCCTGTCCGGGGACAGGGTCGCCGAGCGCTATCTCGAGCTGATGACGGGCTGATGGCTAGGGACGCCCCAGTGCAAATTCCTCCCCGAGCTTGTCTCGGGGAGGGGGACCAGGCGAAGCCTGGTGGAGGGGCAATGCTGACTCCGTCATGCCCCTCCACCACGACGCTTCGCGTCGCGGTCCCCCTCCCCCAGCGAGCTGGGGGAGGATCGAAGAACTTCCGGGGCGACGTACGCTCTACCGCTTCGGCGAGCGGAAGCTCGTGAAGACCTTCGAGATCGAGCGGGCCGACTTCGCCTCGTTCATGAAGAAGGGGTTGCGCGCGACGACGTTGGGCCGGTCCCACTTGGAGCCCGGCCGCGCGAGCACCGAGATGCAGTCGATCAGCTTCGGGCGCTTGTCGCCCCATTCGAAGATTTCCTGGCCGATCGCGGTCAGGCCGGCCTCGCGCGCCGCGGCCTCGACCGCCTTCGCCGTCACCGACGGCGCGCGCCAATTGTCCCAGCCGATCGCGCCCACTTTCTCGAGCGACTTGGCGACGAGCGGCTTGCCGCGCGACATGCGAGTGAGGCGGTAGGAAAGCGTCCGGCTCAGCTCGCCGAGATTGGAATGGTGGATCCACGCGACGCCGTCCGCCGACAGCTTGCGCCCGAGCTCGCGCAGATAGGCGCTGAGCACCTCGAACTCGACATGGACGAGCGAATCGAAGCTGAAGGCGAAATCGACCGAATTGTCGGCGACGGCGGCGAGCGAGCTGCCGTCGTTGGTCTCGAAGCGCGCATAGGCGGCCTCGCGGAAGCGGCGCCGGCAGGCCGCGATACACGCCTCGTTGAGGTCGACGCCGACGAACTCGTCCGCCTCCGGGATCAGGAACTGGCTCCAGCGTCCATGCCCGGGCGCGATCTCGAGGATGCGCCCGGCCGGGAGGAAATGCCTGACGCGCGGCAGCAAGGTGGCGTGCCACTGGGTCTCGGCGTCGCCCCAGGCGCCCGACCATTCGTCGCCAGATTCGCTCCACGCCTCGCCGAACTCGGCGACATTCTCTTCGATGGTCGGCACGTCTTTTTCTCCTTCGCGGGCGGACCCTTAGGCGATGCCCGATGGGGTGACCAGCTTCCTCAATCGCCTCGCAAAACCCTTGGCGACGAAGAGCGGGCTGACCGACGCCAGCGTCCTGATCGCGCGCATGCGCATCCCTTCCGCCAGCTGCAGCTTGGCGAGCGACAGGCGATAGTCGTTGATGCGGTGCAAGACGTCGCGGCGCGGCAGGCCGTAGAAGCCGCAAGTGTCGGCGAGCTTCTCGATCGCATCCTCGAAATAGGCGATGCGCTCGGCCGCCGCGGCCTGCTGGAGCTGGACGGTGAAGCTGCTCGGATGGGCGACCCGGTAGCAGATGGTGCGCGCCGGATCGTAATGCGCGCCGCCCCGCACGGAGCCGGCGATGATCAGCACGAGATCGCCCCATTTGGTCTGGCCGAACCAGTTCGGCAGGCGGCGGATCGCCGAGAAGCGCAGGACCAGCGATGCCGTCGGCGCGGGCCACCCGAAGGTGCCGAGAAGCTCGCGCGCCGGGACGACGCGGGGCTCCGGGCCCCAGTCCCATTCGGGCACCCGCGCGCCGTCCGCATAGAGGCGGTAGCCGCCGGTGAAGCTGAGATCGACCTCCGGACGGGCGTCGAGAACGGCCACCTGCCGCGCCAGCTTGCCCTCGTCGATCCACAGATCGTCGCCCTCGCACAGGCCGAAATATTCGCCGCGGCACAGGCTCATCGCGAGCAAAGTGTTGCGCCCCGCGCCCTTGTTCTGGGGCGAGTAGATCACCCGCACGAAATGCGGATATTTCTTCTGCATGGCGAGCGCGACGTCCAGCGTCCCGTCCGGCGAGCAATCCTCGGCGACGATCAGCTCGAACTCGAAATCCGTCTGCTGGGCAGCGATCCCCTCGATCGCCGCGGCAAGATAATCCTCATGGAGGTAGGTCACCATCATGATGCTGACCCGTGGGTTCGCCGCGAGCCGCTCCGGATCGCTGACCTCGGTGTAATCCGTGTAGAGCGGGTCCGTCATTGCGGCTGCGGCCTGGGCGGGCGCACAAACATCGAGGGCGCGTAGCGGGCGAGGAGCAGCAAGGCGCTCGGGATCGCCATGGTGACGAGAAGGTCGGCAAGCGAATCCGGCCAGATCTCCTTCTCGGTGAAGCTGTCGCCGGTGAGGTCGTGATATTCATTGGCGGCCTCGGCGATCAGCACGCCGAGCCAGGGCAGCGGGCTGGCGAGCGAGCGCCGCAGCACCGCCGCGAGCAAGAGCTGCGCGGCCACGCCGAACAGGATGTGGAGGGCGTCGCGGCTCAATCCCGTCGCCTCGAGCAGGAGCAGCTTCAGCTGGTACCAGTCCATCAGCCGCCGCCTGGCCGCGGCGGCGTTTTGGAGCGCCGGCTCATTGCTTGAAGGCGGCCGCGATATAATAAAAATGGTAGATCTGGTGCACGCTCGCACCCGCAAGCGCGGGCGGCAGCAGCTCGGTCGGGAAGCGGTGATAGACGTTGTGGTTCGAAAGGACGCGGCGGAAATAGACGCGCTCGACCGCCGAGGCCTGATCGTAGATCTGCTCGTCGAGGACGAGGACGAGTCCGCCGGTCTTGGCCACCCGCGACATCTCGCCGAGCGCCTGGCCGGCGTCGCTATAGCCGTTCAATGCGCCGTAGTTCAGCACCACGTCGAAGGTCTCCGCCTGGAAGGGAAGCTTCATCGCGTCGCCGAGCACGAAGTCCATCGGCACGCGCCGGGCGGTCATCAGCGCCTGGCCCTGGAGCAGCATCGTCTCGGACAAATCGAGGCCGACATATTCGGCGTCGAGGTCCATCCAGCCGTGCCGGTAGAGCGAATTGCAGGTGCCGGTAGAGATATCGAGCACCTTGAGGCGCCCGGCGCGCTGCGCGACGCGCTCGATCAGCTCGCGGTGGAGGCCGGCGAAGCTCTTTTCGCTGCGGAAGCGCTTCCGGAGCAGCGACAGCTTCACCGGGATGGCGAGGAAGAAGAGATAGAGCAGGTAGCGGTGCTTGGCGAGGAACAGGCCGATGCCGAGCAGCACTGCAAAGGCCGCGATGTCGAGCCCGTTCAACCCGCGATCGCCGTCCGCGAGATCGATTACGGCCGAGACCGCGTACCAGACCAAAGCCGCCACCGCGGCGAGGATGACGAAATAGACCAGCCAGCCCAGCTTCCACGGCCGCACCGGCAGCGCCAGGAAGGGCATGATGTGCTGGTAATAGCGGCCGAGAATGCCGTTGTAGAAGAAGTCGCGCAGCGCCCGGTCCTGCTGGCCGACCTCGGCCTCGAGATAGAGGCGTGGGATGCCGCTGACGCAAGGATAGGCCTGGCTGCAGGCCGTGCACTCCCAGTAGGTCGAATAGGTGCGCCACTCGGCGGCCTCGCAGCGGAGGCAGATGTAGTTGGACTGGTCCACGCGCCCTAAGCCTCTCGAAGCGCCTTGCTGAGGCCGGACGTCTCGCGCAGGTCGAGCACGAAGCTCCACTTGCCGGCTTCCGACTCCCAGTCAATCGGCCGGCCGGGCTCGACCGGCGTCACCGCATGCGGCGTGTCGTAGCGGAACAGGATGACGTCGCCGATATCGTGGTGGGTCGCGGTGTGGACCTCGCCGAACGGCGTCCGGAACGCCGTGCCGCCGCTCGCGAAATCCTCGCCTGCGCGCGACATGCTGGCGATGAGGCCGACCCGCTGCGGCTCGATCGGATGCTCGTGCTCGGTCAGATAGCCGCCGCCGACCGGATAATGGAGCAGCTTCACTCGCATGCCGGTCAGCGAGATGTCGAAATCGGTGCCGCCGATCCGGTTCTGGAGATCGAGAAGCAGGCCCGCGATGCGCTGCGTCGGCTCGCCGACGAACGGCGGCAGCCGCTCGGGCGCGTTGAGGCCGTACTGGCGGAAGACGTGCGGGATGCCTTGCGGATAGTCGCCGCGGTCGGTGCGCCAGTAATTGACGTCCGGCGTCGAATTGGGCGAGCGGTCGCGCGGATATTCGGGCTCCGCCGCCGCCCAGCGCAAAACGAAGCGGCGGTAGGCGAGCATCTCTTCCGCCGCGAAGACGCCCTTCAAGATGACGATGCGGCCGTCGCCGAGAATGCGCGCGATCTCGGCGTCGGAGAGCTCGGCGGCGATGGCTTCGCCCTCGATCCTCCCGGCGACGAGCACCAGCCCTTCGGGAAGCGTCTCCGCCTCGGCGAGCTCTTGTGTCAGCATAGGAATCTTATCCAAAATCCGGGCCGGCGGGCGCTGTGGCGTAGCCGAAGCCGGCGCGGCCGAAGCCGTTGCCGTTGTAGAACAGGAACAGGCTCTCGCCGTACCGCAGCACCTGGGGATAAGCAATCATATCGCTGTCCCAGCCACTTGGCGAGACGTCGATGCCGGCCTGTGCGTCGCGCCGGGTCCAGGACAGGCCGTCGGACGATTCGGCGAAGCCGATCCGGTAGGCGCCGGCGCCGGCGCCCCGGTAGCCGGTCGCGCCTCGGTACGAATACCACATGGCATAGCCGCCGCTCGTCTTGAGCACCGTCGCGCTCGAAATGCCGCCCTCGGACGGTCCCGCATAGTCGATGGCGACACGGCCCTCCCGGCGCCAGGCGACGCCGTCGTCGGACTCGGCATATTTGATATGGTAGAAGGGCTCGGGCGCGCCGGCGATCTCCTCCCATTTGGTGCAGGACTGGTACCAGGCCCGCCACAGCCCGTCTTCGACCAGAACGGCGATCGTGCCGGTGAAGAAAGGCTCGTGCGGGAGCAGGCCGAACAGGGGCCCCTCGCCGATCTTCCGAAAGCTCGCGCCGCAATCGTCGCTGACCGCGAGGCCGATCGCGTTCTGGTAGGGGACCGTCGTCCTCAGGCTCCAGCCGGCGTAGAAGAGGTTATGCCGGCCTTGGGCGACGAAGGCGACCGGCATGATGCCGCTCTCGTCGAACGCGCCGAGCGGGCCGTAGGGTAAAAGCGGCCGGTCATGCTCGTAGAGAACATTTTCCGGCCGGCCCGCTTCGACCTCGACATAGGAGATGGTCGCGCGGCCGCCTTCGTCGCGGGTGGCGTAATAGATGCGCCAGCGATCCTCGCGAGAGGCATCGACGATCGGGAGCTGGGCGTGCGAGCGCGACCAGGGGCGGTCCCCGGCGGGGCGGTAGATCAGCCCCTTTTTCTCCCATTTTACGCCGGCCACCGGTCCGCGGCTCAGAAATCGAGGTCGCGGCTGAGGACCTCGCCCTTCTTCGCCGGGCTCCCCTTATAGACCCCCCAGGCCTCGGTATCGCGCGTGATCGAGGCGGCCATGGCGACGAGGCTGCCTTCCGCCAGGCGGGCATTGTCGCGGATCGTCGCGTTGACGCCGAAGAAGCAATAGGGCTCGACCGCGCAATGGCCCGAGAGCACGACGTGCGATGTGAAGAGCACGTGGTCGCCGATCGTGCTGTGATGGCCGATATGGTTGCCGCTCCACATCACGACGTTGCTGCCGATCTTGACGAAGGGCTGGATCACATTGTCCTCGAGGATGAAGCAATTGTCGCCGCAGCTGAAATCCGGGAAGGTCGTCGCCTTGGAGCTCACATAGGAGATGAGCGCGTAGCCCTTGGCCTTGATGCGATTGTAGACCTCCTCGCGCAGCCGGTTCATCCGGCGGTGCGACATCGGCGCGAAGAAGTCGAACTCGCCCGGCGGGTAGGCGTCCTCGACGCTCTCGAATGCGACGACCGGCAGCCCCTCGATCGCCCCCGCCTCGGGCAGATACTGCTCGTTGACGCAGAAGGCGACGACCTCGTGCTCGCTGTCGTGCTTCAGGTAGAAATGGGCAAGCGAGGCGAAATCCTGGATGCCGAAGATCACGACCCTGGCCATTGCACTCCCTCTTTCAGGACGTAGACGGTATATTCGTAGAGCCCGTAATCGTTGCGGATGACGTATTTCCGCGTCAGCTGCGCGGTCAGGAAGGCGGCCAGCGCGTCATAGGAGACGTGGAAGAGATCGTCGCGTTCCCAGTCGACCTGCTTGGACATCAGGTTGAAGGCGATGCCGGCCCGGGCCCGCTCCCAGACGAGCGCGACCAGCCGCTCGAAATAGGCGAACATGTCCTCGTGGCTCATGCCCCGCTTCTCGGTGAAGACGCCGTTCATCACCGCATAGTCGAAATCGGGGAGCAGCTCCGGCTCCGCCAGGACATCGCCGCACACATAGTCGTTGTCGGGGAATTTGGAGCGGGAGAGGTCGACGAAATCGCTGGAAAGGTCGAGCCCGACATAGCGCACCCCATCCCAGCCTTCCGCGACCATATATTCGTAGAGGTGCGAGGCGCCGCAGCCGAAATCGAGCAGGGTCGGCCCGGCTCGCGCCGCCTCGCGGCCGACCAGATCGAGCATCACCTTGTAGCGCTTGCGGGCGTCCTCCGGATTGGGCCAGTCGACGCCGAGATGGGTGTCGCCGTGCTCGGCGAGGCACGCCTCGTAATGGGCGACGATGTCGCGATAGTCCGCCTTGGCCGCCATATGCCGTGCTGTCCCTGCCTTTTCCGCGCCGCTCAGGCGAACTCGCCGTGGCGATAGGCCGGGAACCAGCCCGTCGCCCCGCCGCCGCGCGCCTCGGTCAGCCGCTCGTAGCGGACCGGATCGAAGACGCGGCCGCACAGATAGGCGGGGCGCGTGCCGGTTGACCAGCCCCGTTTGAAGCGCGTCAGTCCGTCCTTGACCTGGCCGTCCGCGCCCGCTCCGGCGCCGAGATCGAGCAGGGCGACGCTCCGGGCAGCGAAATGCTCGAACGCACGCCAGAACAAGGCGAACGACGCGCGCAGGGCGTAGCCGCGCTCGCTGTAAGCGGCGAGGTGATAGTAAGCGGCGCGCCCCTGCTCGAACCATAAGGCGATGCCGACGGGCTCGCCCTCGGCGCGCGCGCAGAACATGTGGAGCCCGGGAACGGCGAGCTGGCGCGCGAAGGTTTCCCGCGAAAAGGCGGCGATGCCGCGGATCGCGTGGCGCGCGGCGAGGTGGCCGTAGAGTTCGCACCAGGTGTCGAGCAGGGAAAGCGGCTGCTCGACCCGCTCGACATCGACCGCCTTCAGCGCCTTGCGTACGTTGCGCCGGTGGTGCGCATCGACGAAATCGTCGAGCGGCACCGCGAGGTCGGCGACATAATGGTCCTTGAAGCGGATCATCCGGTCCGGAAAGGCGCGAGCGAGGTCCGCCTCGGTGAAATCGCCGAGCGGATCCGCCACCGCCACTAGGCTGACCAGCTCCTCGCCGATCGCGTCGAGATCGGCATGGAGGCGCGACCAGTCGCGGCAGGCGAAGAGCGGATAGGGACCCATCGCATCGCGACCGGCGCCGCCGCCGATCTCGCGCTCGAGGATCCAGCCGTCCGCGAGCGGCAGGTGGCGCGGCGTCCCGAATTCGGCGAGCGACGACGCATAAGCCGGATGGAGATAGCCGCTCGCGCTATCGCTCCGGGTCGTGCCGGGCGAAGCTATTTCACCGCCTCGACGTAGAAGGAATAGCGCCGGCGCAGCTCGGAGGGCTGGTCGGTCCCTTGCTCATAGTCCTTCGCCTCGGCCTGGCTGAAGCCCGCCTTGCGCAGCAGCAGAACGAACTTCTCGGCATCGTAGACGCATTTGTGCTCGCCGTGCTGGTAGACGCCGTAATTGACGTGATCGACGAACGATTCCGTGCCCGGCTCCACGTAGGGCAGGATCTCGCGCATATTGAGAAGATCGAAATAGCTTTCGTCGCGGTCGAGATAGGCGCGGAACAGGCCCTCGTAATTGGGCAGGGCCGTGCGGAAGACCCCGCCGGGCTTCAGCGCCCGGTAGCAGTCGGCGATCAGGCGCACGCCCTGCTGGTATTCGAGATGCTCGAAGAAATGGGCGGAATAGATGTAGGCGCAGCTCTCCGGCGGCAGCGGCAGGCCCTGGCGCAGGTCGTAATTGATGAACATCGTGTCCGGATGGGCGGCCGGATCGATCTGCGGGGGGATGCGCAAGGCGAGATCGATATTGACCCAGCCGAGCTTGATGTCGTCGCCGGCGCCGAGATGGACCTTGATGTCCCTGCGGCCCTGGAGCGAGCGGAAGCTGGGCATGGCGCGCTTCGCGATGCGCTTGGTTTTGAGCTCGAAGGCGAGCGAGGCCAGCGCGCCTTTCATCGTCTCCGAGACGCGCGACTTCACCGCCTGCTTGATTGCCGTCCGCATTCGCTCCACCGGTTCTGCGAGGAAAAACACGGCCTTGGGCCGCGCGCCGCCCTCTTACAGCAGATTCTGCGGAGGTCCAGAGTCTGACGCGGGTGCCTCGAGCGGCGCTTCGCGCTTCCAAAGCGAGGTCGCGAAGGTCGTCGCGTCGAGGAAGCTGCGCGATCGCAGCGCCAGCCCGACGCCGAAATAGACGAGCGCGCCGGCCGCGGCGAGGACGCCGAGGCTGACCGGCGGCGAGAAGGGAATGTACGGCCTCAGCAGGAGGACCAGGGCGACCATCGCGGCGGACGGGATGATCAGCCCCTTGAGGTCCCAGAGCTGGAGCGCCGGGCCGTAGCCGAGCGTGCTGCGGGCTGCGTGGGAATTGATCCACAGGCCGATACCGCTGAACAGGACCGTCGCCCAGGCGAGGCCCATCACGCCGAAGAAGCTGCCGACGACGACGAACGACGCGGCGGCGAGCTTCTTGATCACCTCGTTGCGGAAGAAGAGGCGCGACTGGGCGAGAGCGAGGAGGAGCTGGAGGTTGATGAGGTGGAGCGGCAGGAGGATGCCGGCGATGGCGAGCACGGCAAGGATCGGCGCCGCCGGGACCCACTGGTCGCCGAACAAAGTGACGATGACGAGGTCGGAGAGGATGGCGAGGCCGATCATCGCCGGCACGTTGAGGATCATGGCGAGGCTGTTGGCCATGCGCATTGCCCGTCGCAGGGCGTCGTCGTCCCCGATCCGCGCGACGAAGAGCGGCAGCGAGGTGCGTGCGACGACGCTGCCGAGGACGCCGCCGGGCAGCGCCTGGGTGCTGTAGGCGCGGTTGTAGAGGCCGAGGTCGCCGGCGCCGTAGAGCTTGCCGATGATCGCCGAGAAGCCCTGCGTGTAGACGACGTCGAGCGCGCCCGAGAGGCTGAGATAGATGCCCGATTCGAAGATGCCGCGCATCGTCGCGAAGCGGGCGTGGAAGACGGGCCGCCAGCCGCTCAGCCCCCAGAGGAGCGCGCTGTTGACCGCGGCGAGGCTCGCCAGCTGGAGCGCGAGCGCCCAGGCGCCCAGGCCCTGGAGCGCGGCGACGATGCCGATCGCGCCCGAGGCGATCGAGGCGATCGTGCCGGCGAGAGCGAGGCGGTCGAAGCGCAGCGCCCGGGTGAGGAGCGAGGTCTGGACCGCGCCGAAGGCGGCGAAAACGACCTGGCCGGCGGCCATGAACATCAGCGGCACCAGCAAGGGGTAGCCGTAGAAGCGGGCGACGAAGGGGGCGATTCCCATGAGCAGGCCCGCGCACAGGAGGCTGCCGCCGAGATTCCACCAGAAGACCGCGCTCTCCTGTTCGCGGCTGGTCTCTTTGTGCTGGAGCAAAGCCTGGCTGAGCCCGCCCTGGACGAAGACGATCGAGAGGCTCGAGAAGAAGGCGGCGAGCGCGACCACGCCGAAATCCGCGGGAGTCAGCAGCCGCGCCAGCACCATCAGCACGACGAAGCTGACGCCCTGGCGCATGATTGTGTCGATCGCGCTCCAGGCGCCGGCCCTCGCCGCTTTCTGGACGGTCACCGCTCGCCTCAGCCGCCGCGCGCGGCGGCGCGGATCGCCTCGATCACCCGGTCCTGGTCGGCCGCGGCGAGCTCGGGATAGATGGGAAGGCAGAGCACCTGCTCCGCCGCGCGGTTCGCCACCGGCAGGTTGTCTGGCCCGGCCGAAGGCAGGTCGCGATACATGGCGAGGTTGGACAGCAGCGGATAGAAGTAGCGCCGCGACTGGATCTGCTGCTCCGCAAGGCGCGCGTGGAGGACGTCGCGCGAGATCGCGAAGTCCGGCCCGACCAGCACCGGGAAATAAGCATGGTTGGGGACCACGTCCTCGGGGATCGCGAGGGGGGTTATGCCGGGGATGCCGGCCAGCGCCTCGCGGTAGCGCCGGTCGACGGCGGCGCGGGCACGGCGCACCGCGTCGAAATGGTCGAGCTGGACGAGGCCGACGGCGGCATTGAACTCGCTCATCTTGGCGTTGGTGCCGATGGCGGGGATTTCGACCTCGCTCGCAATGCCGAAATTGCGGTGGCGCCCGATCGCCTCCGCGTCCGCCGCGGTGCGCGCCGCGATGGCGCCGCCCTCGAAGGTGTTGAACGCCTTGGTGGCGTGGAAGCTCAAGGTCGCGAAGTCGCCCCAGCCGAGCACGCCCCGCCCGCGCCACGTGACGCCGAAGGCGTGGGCGGCGTCGTAGATCACCCTGACGCCGCGGCGCCGCGCGATCTCGTCGATCTCCTCGACCGCGCAGGGGTTGCCGTAGCAGTGGACGGCGACGATGGCCGAGGTCTCTGGCGTGATCGCCGCCTCTATCCTCGCCGGATCGATGTTGAGATCGCCCGGGCGAACGTCGACGAAGACCGGCTTCAGCCGGCCCCTTGTTACCGCATGGGTGGTGGCGACGAAGGAATAGGGGGTCGTCACGATCTCGCCCGCCAGGCCCGCCGCGTCGATCACCATCTCGAGCGCGACCATGCCGTTGGTGACGAGCGCGATATGGTCGACCTCGAGCAGCTCGCGCAGCCGCGCTTCGAGCTGCTGGTGGAACGGCCCGTTATTGCTGAGCTGCCGCGTTTCCCAGATCTCCTCCAGCAACGGCATCAGCTCCGCCAGCGGCGGGAGATAGGGGCGCGTGATGAAGATCGGATCGGGCAAGGGAGCGGATTTCCTCGTCGCCGGTCCGAATGCCGGCTTTCGGCGCGAGCTTTGGAGCGGGACCGGCTCGCCTGCAAGCCTTGCGAGGCGCGCGGGCCTCAGCGCTGCAGCCGCGGCCGGGGCCACTCGGCGTCGCTCGGCGCCCCGCCGAAGCGGGTGCCGGCAGTATAGACCGTGCCGTTCGCGTCGAGCCGGCCGTCGACGATCGTGCCGTAGAGGTCGACCTCGCCGCGGATCGTGCTGCTGCCGAGATAGCGGCCCTTGGGGTAGGAGACGGTCCGCGCGGCCTGGACCATGTTGCAGTCGACATAGATGGCGCGCCAGCTCCACGGCAGCAGCCCGCCGGCGACGAGCCGGAAATTGCAGCGCTGGAAGGTCGTGTTGTCGCCGACCGAGACGTCGCAGATCGTGCCGACGCGGCCTTCCGGGAGATAGACCTCGCCGGTCTCGGAGAGAGCGGGATCGTCGGTGAAGGTGCAGTCGAAATATTGCGTCGCCTTGGTCGGATCGCGCTCCTCGTGGCCGTAATTGCGCACGACCGCGCCGACGAAGGTGCAATTGCGGAAATGGAAATTGGGCTTGGCCGGCCAGCACGACCAGCTCGTCGTGCCGACGAAGGTGCAGCGGGTGAACTGGGCGCCGTCCGTGTCGCCGCTGTCGGCGAGCAGGCCGCAGCCCGAATTGTCGACGAACTGGCAATTGTCGAACTTGAGGTCGCGGATCTGGCGGCCGTCCTCCGCCTCGATGTCGACGCCGGCGGCGGGCGGGCTGTTGGTGCCGGCCTTGCCGGTATGGGCGAAGCGGCAGTTCGAGAAGGCATAGCCGCGACCGGCGACGATGCTGCAGCCCTGGCGCGCATTGTGCTCGGCCTTGAAATTCTCGATGCGGCGGGTGCGGCCGGCCAGGCCCGGGTCCCAGAGGCCGTCGATCATCAGCCCGTCCTGCGGATGATGGTGCGAGAAGACGTTGCGGACGATCTCGTCGCCGCGATTCTTGTGGAGGAAGATGCCGCTGCCCGGCGTCTGCAGGCCGGTGTCGCCGAACGGGCCGCCCTTGTCCATCGACTGGATGTTGCCGTCGAGCTCGATATCCTCGATCCGCACCGGCCCCGAGCAGTCGCCTACGAAGATCATCGCCTCATAGGGGATGGCGAGCTCGCTGGCGTCGTAGAAGGGCAGCTGGTGGCGGGTGGGACGGCCGGTCGCCCTGTCGAAGGTGCCGAAGCGCAGGCCCGGCGGGCAGCGCAGCACGGCGCCGTTGCCGCGGATCGCGACGCCGCGCGGGCAGCCCCGCAGATAGAGGATGGGCCGCGGCATATAGGCATATGCCTCTCCCTCGCGACCGAGATGCTGCTCGGCGACGATATAGACCGTGTCGCGCAGCGCGATCGTGGCGCCGCCGAGCTCGTTCACCCGCTGCGACAGGGCCCAGAAGGCCGCGCTGTCGTTGGTCCGCCCGTCGCCCTTGGCGCCGAACTGCTCGGGCGTGAGGACGGTGCCGGTCTGGGCGAAGAGCCGCGCCTGGGGCACCAGGCCGGCGCCGATCAGGGTGAAGCCGTAGGCAAGGGCGGTTCTGCGGTCGATCTGCATGCGCCGTCCCTTAGGGCAGGCGATCTGAACCGTCTCTGTCGCTGTCGTTCAGGCTCAGCGCGCGCCGAAGCCGCTGGCGATCGTCTTCACCGTCGCGGCGACGATGAGGAGATCGAGCCAGACCGAGAAGTTCTTGATGTAGTAGAAATCGTAATGGAGCTTCCACAGCACGTCGTCGACTTCGGCGACATGGCCCTGCTTGACCTGCGCCCAGCCGGTGATGCCGGGCCGGACGATGTGGCGGTAGCGGTAGAAGGGCAATTCCGCCTCGTACCAGAGCGACAGGGGCACTGCCTCGGGACGCGGGCCGATCCAGCTCATCTCGCCTTTCAATATGTTGATGACCTGGGGCAGCTCGTCGAGCCGATGGCGCCTGAGGAAGCGGCCGACCCGGGTGACCCGGTCGTCATCGGTGCGGGTCATCGCGCTCGTCCGCGCGTCCCCCTCGGGCACGGCGTGGCCGTGCGCCATCGAACGGAACTTGAACATCTTGAAGGCGTGGCCGCGATAGCCCATGCGCTGCTGGCGGAAGAAGACCGGGCCCCGCGAATCGAGCTTCACCGCGATCGCGATCATCGACAGGAGCAGGATGAGCACCGGCAGCAAGAGGATGGTGACGATGAAGTCCACCACCCTCTTCACCCGTCCGTAGATGATGCCCGGGATCAGCGATCCGAAATTATTCTCGGAAAGATGCTCGATCGCGACCCGGCCGGTCAGCGATTCCTGCATTTGCTTGAAGTGCATGACCAGCATGCCTTCGAGCGCGCGGTCGGCGAGGAAGCGCTCCCAATGGTCCGGAATGTCGGCCCTGAGGTCGGCGACGATCGAATCGTAATCGCCCGCGACCGGCTCGTGCTCGCTCAGATAGATCCAGTTGATGCCCGGTATGTCGCGCAGGCCCTGGACCTCGCCGAAGGGCACGACCGCGATCCTGAGGCGGTGCTGCCGCTGCAGCTTGAAGTAGACGACATAGTACCAGATTACGCAGATCGCGAAGCTGACCGCGAACTGGATGCGGCTATAGTCGAGGCGCGCGAAGAAGAAGAGGGCGAGGACCGCGCCGTAGGAGGCCGAGAAGATCGGCAGGATGTGGTAGGAGGCGCGCACGCCCGGATAGCGCGACAGCTTGCGGAAGCTGTAATAGCCGACGAGGAGCGCCGCGAAGGTGCCGGCGACCGCCGCTTCGAGGCCGACGAGGTCGATCCCGCTCGAGACCTGGCTGCGGACGAGCCAGGGCACCAGCACGGCGAGGAGGATGCCGACGCCGAGCTGGACGCGCACCCGGTTCCACAGGCTCGGACGGGCCGCTACGAATCTGCCGGTTTCCAACAACATGCCCCGTTCGCCGAACGGCTCCTTGATACGCGAGAGCGGCGACGCCCTAACGCCAAAGCATGCCGCGAGTCCACCTTTTGCAGTGCAGCAGGGGCGGCGCGGCGCTGCTATTGTCTCTCCTCTACCCCTCGTCTAAGCGCCTCGACCCGGGGGCCCGCAGGCAGGACACCATGACCATACTCGTCACCGGCGCTGCCGGCTTCATCGGCTTCCACGTCGCCCGCCGCCTGATGGAGCGGGGCGAGCAGGTCCTCGGCATCGACAACCTCAACGATTATTACTCCGTCCGGCTGAAGCGCGACCGGCTGGCGAAGCAGGCGGCCGACCACGACGGCGCCTTCCGCTTCGTCGAGGTCGACTTCGCCGATGCGGCGGCGCTCGGCGCGGCGCTGGAGGGAGAGGAGTTCGACCGGATCGTCCATCTCGGCGCGCAGGCGGGCGTGCGCTATTCGATCGAGAATCCCGGAGCCTATGTCCAGTCGAACCTGGTCGGGCACCTCAATCTGATGGAGGTGGCGCGGCACCGCGGATCCTCGCACCTCGTCTACGCCTCCTCATCCTCGGTCTACGGCGGCAACGAGACCCTCCCCTTCCGCGTCGAGGACCGCGTCGATCACCCGCTCTCGCTCTACGCCGCGACCAAGAAGGCCGACGAATTGATGAGCGAGACCTACGCCCATCTCTACCGCCTGCCGCAGACGGGCCTCAGGTTCTTCACCGTCTACGGGGCCTGGGGCCGCCCCGACATGGCGATGTGGCTGTTCACGAAAGCCATCCTCGCCGGCGAGCCGATCGACGTGTTCGGCGAAGGAAACATGCGCCGCGACTTCACCTACGTCGACGACATCGTCACCGGCGTCGTCGCCGCGCTCGACAGTCCTCCGCCGGACGACGGCGCCGAGAAAGCCGGCGGCAGCCGTGGCCCGCACCGCCTCTACAATATCGGCAACCACCGCTCCGAGGAGCTCGGCCGGATGATCGGCCTCATCGAGGCGGCTTGCGGCCGCAAGGCCCAGCGCAGGCTACTCCCGATGCAGCCCGGCGACGTCCGCGACACCTATGCGGACATTTCCGCCATCCAGCGCGATCTGGGCTTCGAGCCGGCCACGACCATAGACCAAGGAGTGCCGAGGTTCGTGGAATGGTATCGCAGCTATCACGGAGTTTAGGCCGGGCTAGAGCGTCCAGCGCCTGACGCCCGGCAGCTCCCGGTCGCGGAAGACGTTCTTGAGGTCCGCAAGGAGGCCGTCTTCGGCGACCAGGCCTGCGACCGCCTCGTCGGACAGGGAGCGATAGTCCTCGTGCGCGACGGCGACGAGGACGACGTCGTAGGAGCCGGACAGCGCGTCGGCGGAGAGATCGAGGCCGTATTCGTGCCTCGCCTCGGCCGGGTCGCTCAGCGGATCGTGGACCGCCACTTCGTGGCCGAGCGCGGTCAGGCGGCGGACGAGGTCGACCACCTTGGTGTTTCTGAGGTCGGGCACGTTCTCCTTGAAGGTGAACCCCATCACCAGGACCGTGCCGGGCCCGCCGCGGCGGGCGTGCACTTCGTCGGCGACCCAGGCGCCCATGCCGTCGTTGGTCGAGCGGCCGGACAGGATGACCGTGGGGTCGAGCCCGAGCTGCTGGGCGCGGAAGCTGAGATAATAGGGATCGACGCCGATGCAGTGGCCGCCGACCAGGCCGGGCTGGAAGGGGAGGAAGTTCCACTTCGTCCGAGCGGCGTCGAGGACGTCCCAGATCGAGAGGTCGAGCTTCGAGAAGATCTGGGTGATCTCGTTCATGAAGGCGATGTTGATATCGCGCTGGGCGTTCTCGATGACCTTGGCGGCTTCGGCGGCCTTGATTGAGGCGGCGCGGAAGACGCCGGCGCTCGTCACCGCCCCGTAGACCGCCGCGAGCAGCTCGGTAACCTCGTCATTCTCGCCGGCGATGACCTTCACGATGCGGTCGACCGTATGTTCGCGGTCGCCGGGATTGATTCGTTCGGGGCTGTAGCCGAGGAAGAAGCCCTCGCCGCGCCGCAAGCCCGAACCCTCTTCGAGGAGCGGGCCGCAAATGTCCTCGGTCACGCCGGGATAGACGGTGCTCTCGTAGACGACGACCGGCGTCCTCGCGCCGTCGAGCATCGCCGCCACCGCTTTCGTCGCGCCGATCACCGGGCCGAGATCGGGCTCGCAATTCGCGTCGACGGGCGTCGGCACGGTGACGATGTAGAGGTCGGCGCCCTTGCCGTCGGCGCCGTCGCTGGTCAGCGTCAGCGACGAGCCGAGCAAAGCCGCCTCCTCGACCTCGCGGGTGCGGTCGTGGCCCCCCTTGAGCTCCTCGATGCGACTCGAATCGATGTCGAGGCCGGTGACCCGGAAGGTCCGTGCGAGCGCGACGGCGAGAGGCAGGCCGACATAGCCGAGCCCGATCACGACGATGTGGAGGTCGGCGGGGGCTTTCATTTCATGGCTCGCGGATCGGGGGCGGGAAGTCCGGCACGCAAGGGCTGCCGGCCCGCTTCTCAGGCGCAGCGACGCGCCAAAGTCAATCCCGCCCGCTCGCCCGCGCCGGATCGGCGGATCGCGCGCCGCGCCTGCGATCGCGCCGCCGACGCTCCGCTCGCTCGGGCCCCGGCTCCTTGAGGATGCGCGCGTCCGGGCGCTGTGCCAGCCACTCGCGGTTGTTGCGGATGACCGACGCGGTAAAGGCGCCGGGCCGGCGCGTCAGGTTGCGTGGGACGTCGGCAGCCATGCCGAGCGCGGCGGCGACATCGGCGATGAAATGGACGCAATTGCGCCGGCTGAGGCTGTAGGACGGCTGGGGCATCTCCCGCCACCGCGTGACGGTCTCGATCACCCGGTCATATTCCGCGTCGCTCAGCGTCAGGGCGAAATGCGCCTCGCTGCCGCGGACGTAACCGGCCGGAGCGGCCTCGACCTTCCCGCGCACCGAGCCGAACAGGATCGCAGGAGACACGTGTGTTGCCGTAAAGCCATAGTTCGTGTCGATTCTCTCCCCGCCCCGGTCGAGCGTTCCCACCAGCGTCACGAAGCCGTGAGGGAACTGGCTGCCGAACTCGCGGGAATAGAAGGTGATTTCCACCGCCGCTTGCGCGGGAGCCGTCCACAGCAGGGAGAGGACGGCCGCGGCAAGCGCAGCCCAGGGTTTCACCAAAAAACGACGCAACATGTCCGATTCACCTCCAAAAGGGGACCAAAGCCTTGAAAAGAGAGAGCTTCACCCCGATCGACCGCAACCCCGGACGCTTCGCCGCTTCCGCGCGTTCGCGCAAGCGCTTTGCCGGGCCCAGCGCCTTGAACTTTTGCGCTTCCGCTTCGTTCGGCCCGCTTCAGGCTTCGTAAACACTGCGCTGGTTACGAGGCTTGACGGGCCTGGTATGGAGGCAATTCGGGGCTGGACAGTCGCGTATGCCTCCGATATCAGGACGAGAAATTACAGACCAGACGTATTGTTTTGAAGGGAGAAGCTGACGTGGTTTTCAAGAAGGTTGTCACTGCGGCCGCGACGGTCGCATTGATCGCGGCGCCTACGATGTCCGTTGCGCAGTCGGCTCCGATGGAGCCTGCAACCGAATCCGTTGACGGCAGCGAGCTTCGCGGCGGGTTCATCATCCCGCTGATTGCGCTCATCGCGATCATCCTCGGCATTTGCGCCGCCAGCGACATTTGCGGCAACGACGACGATCCTCCGCACAGCCCGTAACGGGTTCGGCCAGCGGGCCGTCAGCTTAAGCTTTGCAGCCGGATGGGACCAGTTCTCGTCCGGCTGTTTCTTTGTCGGCACTGGGCCGCGAGACCGCCCGGTTTCAGTCTAGCGGGACGAATGCGGCGCGTGATGAAAGCACTGCTCCTGCCACTGGCCGCGGCCGCAGCCGCTGCCTTTGTGGCGCCCCGCACCGCGCCGGCTCAGCCGGCGCCGCCTGTCGCACCGACGGCAGCGGTCGGCAGCTTCCTGCGCGCCGAGGACCACCGGATCGTCGCCATCGTCCACCGCCTCGGCGTCGCCGGCCGCGAGCACTGCCCCGCGACGCTGCCGCTCACCGGCCTCGCCTTCCACCACCTCGCGGAATATCGGCCTCGGGACCGCCCGGAGGCGATCGCGCGCTACGGCCTGGACAGGGGCATCGGCCTGCTCTCCGTGGTCGAAGGGAGCCCGGCCGCGCAGGCCCTGCTCCAGGCCGGCGACGTCTTGGTTTCGGTCAATGGAGTGGCCTTTCCGGCGCCCCAGGCGATCGCCGCCGAGGAGCAAGAGAACGAGCGACGCCGGCAGATGTCGGCATCGGAGGAGATGCTCGAGGAAGCGCTCCGGCTCGGGGCCGCCGAAGTCCGCGTCGCGCGCGGCGGCCAGATCCGCACCGTCCGGCTCGCCTCGGTCCCCGGATGCCCTGCCCGCGGCCGGCTCGCCCGCTCTGGTCAGGACAATGCCTTCGCGGACGGCCGCTACGTCATCATGACGACCGGTTTCCTCGGCTTTTTCCGCTCGGACGACGAATTGGCGGTCGCCCTCGCCCACGAGCTCGCCCACAACATCCTGCGCCACCCGCAGCAGCTCGAGGCGCAGGGCGTGCCCCGCGGCATGATGCGCCATATCGGCCGCAATGCCCGCCTCGTCCGCGCCACCGAAGTAGAGGCCGACCAGCTCTCGGTCCGCCTCCTTGCCAGCGCCGGCTACGATCTCGATGCGATCCTGCCCTTCTGGCGGCGGCTCCATGGCCGCGCCGATTCGGCGCTGCAGATCATCAGCGCCCATCCGGGCCTCAAGGCGCGCGAGCGGTATATCGGCGCGGCGATCGCTGAGGTGCGCGCCGGCGCGGTGCCGGCGCCGGCTCGCTGAGGCCGTGCTCCTCCCTGCCGCGATCTTCCTCCTGGCCGTCCTGTCGGGCTTCGCCGCCTATCGGCTGGGGACTATGCGCAGGACCGGCGAAGCGGCGAGCCCGAACCTGGTGCGGACGGGAACGCTGCTCGCCTACGCCTGGCTGGCCCTTTCGGCATTGCTGTTCGCCTGGGCGGCGGCGCGTCTCCTTTCCTGAGCGCGGCGCAACGCGAACAGGCTGAGCACCGCCGCCAGCGCCGCCGTATCCGCGATCCAATCGACGAGATCCGCGTCGCGGTGGAGGAGCGGCACCGACTGCACGATTTCGATCAGGGCGCCGAAGGCCGAGAGGAGGAGCCCGATCCGCCCGAGCGGAGCGGCGCGGTAGGCAAATGCGGCAAGCGCGGCGAGCACGCTGAAGGCGAGGATGTGGAGGACCTTGTCCGACGGTTCGCCGGGAACGTCGGGCGGCTGCGGCAATACCGCCATCACGAGCGCGAACAGGAGCGCGGCCCAGAAGGCCAGGCGAAGCAGGAGGCGCATGGCCCCTATTCGGCTGCGAGGGGGACTGCGTCCAGCGTCGCCGTGCGGCGACGCAGGTCCGCGACGCAGCGTCCGGCGGTGCGGCCGTCCCAGAAATGCGGGCGCCGGCGGGCGGTGGCGGGTTCGCGAAGCGCATCGTCGAGAGCCTCCGCCAAGGTCGCGGCGCAGACCAGGCGGTTGGTGCCCTCGCTGATCGTGATCGGCCGCTCGGTGTTGCGGCGCAGGGTCAGGCAGGGAATGCCGAGATAGGTGGTCTCTTCCTGGACCCCGCCCGAATCGGTGATCGCGGCAGCGGAGCCGGTGACGAGGCTCATGAACTCGACGTAGGAAAGCGGCTCGATCTGGATCACGCCGGCGGCTGCGAGGCGCGCATCGAGCTGCGCTTCGGCGAGGCGCGCGCGCGTGCGCGGATGGACCGGGAAGACCAGCGGCAGACGCTGCTGCGCCTCTGCCAGCGCCAAGACCAAGCAGGCGAGCTCGTCCGGGTCGTCGACGTTTGACGGGCGGTGGAGCGTGACCACGCCGTAGCCGCCGCGGGCGAGGCCGAGCCTGCCGGCCACGTCCGCCGCCTCGATCGCCGGACGGACGAGCTCGAAGCTGTCGATCATGATGTTGCCGACATGGGTGATCCGCTGCGGGTCGACTCCCTCTGCGACGAGGTTGGCGTCGGCGTCGGGCGAGGGCGTCCAGAGCACGTCCGCGAGGACGTCGGTGACGAGGCGGTTGACCTCCTCCGGCATCGCCTTGTCGCGGCTCCTGAGGCCCGCCTCGAGATGGACGAGCGGGATCTGGAGCTTCGCGGCGACGATCGCGCAGGCGGCGGTGGTGTTGACGTCGCCGACCACGATTAGCCAGTCCGGCCTATCGGCCGCCGCGATCCTTTCGTACGCGACCATCACGCCGCCGGTCTGCTCGGCATGGCTTCCCGAGCCGATGCCGAGATGGAAATCGGGCGCCGGCAGCCCCAAATCGCGGAAGAAGGCGTCGGACATGTTGACGTCGTAATGCTGTCCCGAATGGATCAGGACCGGCGCGAAATCGGGCGCGGCCGCGAGCGCGTGCCAGAGCGGCGCCACCTTCATGAAATTCGGCCGCGCCGCCGCGACGAGGTGGACGATCCTGCTCATTGCGCGCGGTATAGCGGGCGGAGGTTACTTTCCCCTTAGAGCTTCGTCCTCAGGCTCCACAGCTCCGGGAACGCGCGCTTGCCGAGCGTCGATTGCAGATAGGGGACGCCCGGCGTGCCGCCGGTGCCGCGCTTGAAGCCGATGATGCGCTCGACGGTGATGACGTGCTTGTGGCGCCAGGTGGCGAAGGCGTCGTCGATGTCGACGAGCTTTTCGGCGAGCTGATAGAGCGGCCAGTGGCGCTCGGCATCCCGGTAGACAGCCGTCCAGGCCGCTTCGACTTCCTCGCTCGGCGCATAGGAAAGGCTCCAGTCCCGCTCGATGACGCTGTCGGGAAGGGGGAAGCCGGCGCGGGCGAGCGCGCGATTGGCCTCGTCCCACAGGCTCGGCTGGGCGAGCGCGTCGGCGAGGGCGCGATGCGGCTCGGAGCCTTCCGCATGATATTTGAGGAAGCCCCCTTCCTTCAGCCCGAGCAGATATTCCATCTCGCGGAACTGGGCGGACTGGAAGCCGCTCGATCCGCCGAGGACGCCGCGGAACTGGACGTAGTCGGTCGGCGTCAGCGTCGAGAGCACGTCCCAGGACAAGGTCAGCACTGCCTGGATGCGCGAGACGCGGGAAAGGATCTTGTGGACCTCGACCAGTCGGTCGGCCGCGACCAGGGTCCGCGCCAGCCGCAATTCGCGCACCGTCTGCTTCAGCCACAGCTCCTTGGCCTGGTGGATGACGATGAACAGCATCTCGTCATGGTGTTCGGAAATCGGATGCTGGGCGGACAGGACCGCGTCGAGGGCCAGATACTGGCCGTAGGTCATGCGATCGGGGTCGTCCGCCATCGCCGCCTCAGCCGTGGGTGGCGTAGACCGAGCGCTGACCGCCCGCGGCGAAGGCGATGACCTGGTAGCGCTGGGTCCGGCCGCCGGCCTCCATGCCCGGGGCGCCGAGCGGCATGCCGGGGACGGCGAGGCCGCGGATCGAGCGGCTGCGGCTGGCGATGAGGCGCTGGATGTCGGCCGGCGGGACATGGCCTTCGGTGAGGTAGCCCTCGATCTCGCCGGTGTGGCAGGACCACAAATTGTCGGGAATGCCGCGCGAGCGCTTGAACGCCTGCATGTCGGCGGTCGGGACGATCCGGATGGGCCGGCCGAAATGCGTGCGCATGCGGTCCGCCCAGGCGGTGCAGCAGCCGCAATGGGGGTCCTTCCACATCGTGATCCCGCCGCTCGCCTGCGCCAGCGCCCGGCCCGGGCCGGCAAGGGCGAGCGCGCCCGCGGCGCCGGCGAGGAACGTCCGCCGATCGAGAAACTCCATGAAATCCTCCGTCACAGCCGTTCGGCGGTCGAGACTACGTCGGTCGCCCTTAACGCGGCGAGAATGCGCATCAGATGCTGCACGTCGTGCACCTCGATGTCGAGATGGAAGGTGTGGAAGCTGCCGTCGCGGCCGGTCTGGTCCATCGACACGATATTGGCGCCGTGGCTGCCCATGATGCCGGCGATGACGGCGAGCGAGCCGGGCTCGTTCTTGATGACGATGCACAGCCGCGCGGTGCCGCCGTCGGTCTCGTCCCCCCAGGCGAGGTCGACCCAGTCGGCGTCGACGCCGTCGGCAAGCTGGTCGCAGCCGATCGTATGGACCTCGATGCCCTCGCCCTCGCGCCGCAGGCCGACGATGCGGTCGCCGGGGATCGGGTGGCAGCATTCGGCGAGCTGGAAGGCGACGCCCGGCGTGAGACCCTTGATCGAGATGGCGCGGCGCTGCGGCGGCGGCTTCACCCCGCCCTTGCCGGTCGAGCCGGGGACGAGCGCCTCCATCAAGCGGACGTCGTCGATCCGCTTCAATGCGATCGCCTCCATCAGCTCGTCGTCATTGTGGAGGTGGAGGCGGCGCAGCGCCTCGGCCATCGCCTCCCATCCGAGCGGACCCGGCAGGCGCTGGCAGATCTCGTCGTAAATCTTGCGGCCGAGGGCCACCGTCTCGCCGCGCTCCTTGGACTTGACGAAGCGGCGGATCTTGGCGCGGGCCTTGCCGGTGACGACGAAGCTGAGCCAGGCGGGCTGCGGGTGCTGGGCCTTGGAGACGAGAATCTCGACCTGGTCGCCATTGTCGAGCACGGTCCGAAGCGGCATCACCCGGCCGTTGATCTTGGCGCCGACGGTCTGGTCGCCGAGATCGGTATGGACCGCATAAGCGAAATCGACCGGCGTCGCGCCCTTGGGAAGCTGGATCAGCTCGCCCTTGGGAGTGAAGGCGAAGATCCGATCCTGGTACATCGCCATGCGGGTATGCTCGAGCAGCTCCTCGGCCGAGCCGGCATGTTCGAGGATCTCGACGAGGTCGTCGATCCAGGGGTGTTGCGCCTCCGCGGCCTCCTTGCCTTCCTTATAGGCCCAGTGGGCGGCGAAGCCGTGCTCCGCCTTGGCGTGCATCTCCTTGGTGCGGATCTGGATCTCGATCCGCATCTGCTCGTCGTGGATGATGGTGGTGTGGATCGAGCGGTAGCCGTTGCGCTTGGGCGTCGAGATGAAGTCCTTGAAGCGGCCCGGCACCATCGGCCAGCGCTGGTGGATGAGGCCCAAGGTGCGGTAGCATTCCTCCTGGCTGCCGACGACCGCGCGGAACGCCATCACGTCCGACAATTGCTCGAAGCTGACGTGGCGCTCGGCCATCTTGCGCCAGATCGAGTAAGGATGCTTCTCGCGCCCCTGGACCTCCGCCTCGACGCCGTGCGCCTCGAGATGCGCCTTGAGGCCGCGGGCGATGCGCTCGATGAGGTCGCCCTCGCCCTTGTGGAGCTGCTCGAGGCGCTTCGAGATCGAGGCGAAGGCGTCGGGCTCGAGCTCCTTGAAGGCGAGCGTCTGCATCTCGGTCATGAACTCGTACATGCCGATCCGCTCGGCGAGCGGGGCGTAGATGTCCATGGTTTCGCGCGCGATCCGGCGCCTTTTCTCGACGTTCGAGATGAAGTGGAGGGTACGCATGTTGTGGAGGCGGTCGGCGAGCTTGACGAGGAGGACGCGGATGTCGTCCGACATGGCGAGGAGGAACTTGCGCAGATTCTCGGCCGCGCGCTGGCTCTCGCTCTGGGCCTCGATCCGCGACAGCTTGGTGACGCCGTCGACCAGCCGGGCGACGTTGGGCCCGAACCGTTCCTCGATCTCCTCGGGCGTCGCCAGCGTGTCCTCGATCGTATCGTGGAGGATGGCGGTGACGATCGTCTCGTCGTCGAGATGGAGATCGGTCAGGATCCCCGCCACCTCGATCGGATGGCTGTAATAGGGATCGCCCGAGGCGCGGGTCTGGCTGCCATGCGCCTTCATCGAAAAAACGTAGGCGCGGTTGATCAGCGCCTCGTCGGCGTCCGGGTCATAGGCCTTGACCCGCTCGATCAGTTCATACTGCCTGAGCACCGCACCACCATGTGGTGCGGTGCCCCCTTGTTGCAACGCAAAAATCCGCTCCGCGCTCAGCGCGCGCGGCGGTTGCAGGCCTCGAGCGCGGCCGCATCGAAGGCGCGGCCGCCGGCGCTGAAGCTGGCAAGGCCGCCGACCTCGCGGGCGAGAGCGGCGCAGACCAGCTCCGCCCGGCTCGATGCGCGCGGCGCGACGCAGCTCGCCGGGCCGCAGCGAAAGACGGTGTCGCGGACGACGAGCCGGATCGCCTCGGGCAGGTTGAGCGGCTGCGCACGGAAATGGGTCTGGCTCGCCTCCGCCGGCGCAGCCGATGCCGCCAAAGCGGCCAAACCGAGGAGCGAAGTGAGCAAGGTGGGCGCGATGCGGGCCATGAGAGCCTCCTGACTTTAGGTTGCGATGTGCAACTTAATAGTCCGGGTCGGTTGCCTTTTGCAACTGAAAAATGCATGATGGCGCGGTGAAGGAAAAGGCGTAGGCTAAGCGCATGGTACGAGGGGAAAATCTGAAGGCGATCTTCGGCGAGTGCGGAATTTCCGCCGCGCTCGAGGTGGTCGGCGAGCGCTGGTCGTTCCTGATCCTGCGCGGCACGTTCAACGGGCTGCAGCATTTCGAGGAATTCCAGTCGACGCTCGGCATCGCCCGCAACATTCTCTCGAACCGCCTCGGCAGGCTCGTCGAGCACCAGATCTTGAAACGCCAGGCCGATTCCGCCGATCGCCGCAAGATCGTCTACCGCCTGACCGACAAGGGCCGGGCCCTCCTCCCGGTGCTGATCGCGCTCCGGCAATGGGGCGAGCGCTGGGTCTCCGGCGTGCCCAGCAACCCGGTTTTGGTCGATCGGCTGAGCCGCATGCCGGTCGAGCAGATGGCGGTCCGCGCCGCCGACGGCCGGCCGCTGCAGCTCGGCGACCTCGACTGGGTCGACCAGTCCGAGCTCCCCGCAGGCGACAAGGCCGCCTGAGCAACACGTCGCGCGGACTTGATCCGGGGTCCATGAACCGAAGCGTCGGACAGGTCGCGCAGTCCATGTTCATGGATGCCGGATCAAGTCCGGCATGACGCCTTCCTATGCGCTCGGCTTCACTGCCAGAGGCAAAGCATCGAACAATCCCGCCTCGCCCGCACGGCGCGCGCCTTCGATCTCCAGCATCCTGAACTTGGTCCCGACGCCGCCCGGCGCCGAGAAGCCGCCGCCGCGCCCGCCGGAGGCGAGCACGCGGTGGCAGGGCACGATGATCGGAATCGAGTTTCGCCCCAGCGCGGCGCCGACTGCTTGGGCTGCGCCGGGAGCGCCGATCTCGCGCGCTATGTCGCCGTAGGTGCGAACCTCGCCGCAGGGAATGCGGCGGGCCGCCTCCCAGACCTTGCGCTCCAGCTCCGATCCGTCTTCCAGGCCAAGGGGGATGCCGCCGAGGTCCACCTTTTCGCCGGCGAGGAGGCGGGCGACGAGGGCGACGGCGTCCGCGACGAAGGCGAGCGGCTTGCTCTCGCTTGCATCCGGCCAGCGCGCGGCGATCCTCGCCCGCATCGCCGCCTCGTCCCGCTCGGGCAATGCGGCGCCAACGACAAGGCCGCCGCGCCACAGGAGGGCGCAGCGGCCTATCGCCGTCTCGAACAGGACGAAGCGGAGCGGCTTATTCGTAGTCGCCACCGGCATTGTTGTTGCGGGGCGGGGCGGCGGCGGTGAGCCGCAGCGCCTCGGCCGAGGCCGAGAGCGAGCCGACCTCGTCCGGAGCGTCGTCGTCGTCGACCTGGACGCGCTGCAGGCTCGAGACCAAAGCCTCTTCGAGATGCTTGGGACGCACGGTTTCCTCGGCGATCTCGCGCAGCGCCACCACCGGATTCTTGTCGCGGTCGCGTTCGATGGTGAGCTCGGCGCCGCCCGACACCTGGCGCGCGCGCTGGGCGGCGAGCAGGACGAGATCGAAACGGTTCGGAATCTTGTCGACGCAATCTTCGACGGTTACGCGCGCCATGGAGCAGCTCCCGGTAAAATCAGGCTTTTGGGCAAGCCGGGGCGTCTACCCGCCGGGCCTCTCACTGTCAATGTAAGCGCTGCTTCGCGAAAGGGAAGAAATGGCTTCGCGGAGCGCCGAAGCAAGCCTGTGCCCTGCCCTCACACCCGCATCGGCATGAGGACGTAGAGCGCCGGCGCCTTGTCGTTTTCGCGGAGCAAGGTGGGCGCGGCGGGGTCGGCGAGGTGCATCTCGCAGGCGTCGCCTTCGATCTGGCCCAATATGTCGAGCAGATAGCGCGCGTTGAAGCCGATCTCCAGGCTGTCCGAGCCATAGTCGCCGGCCAGCTCCTCGGCCGCCGTGCCGTTTTCGGGCGAGCTCACCGAAAGCGTGACCTTATCGCGCTCGAGGCTCATCTTGACCGCGCGGGTCTTCTCGCTGGCGATGGTGGCGACGCGGTCGACGCCCTCCTCGAACGCGCGCGGATCGATCCTCAGCAGCTTGTCGTTCGCGGTCGGGATGACGCGGCTGTAATCGGGAAAGGTGCCGTCGATCAGCTTCGAGGTCAGGATCGCATTGCCCAAGCCGAAGCGCACCTTCGATTCCGAGAGCGAGACGAGCACCGAGCCGTCGACCTCGTCGAGCAGCTTCCGCAGCTCGGCGACGCACTTTCGCGGGATGATCACGTCGGGCATGCCCTCGGCCCCGGCCGGGCGCGGCACCGTGACCCGGGCGAGCCGGTGGCCGTCGGTCGCCGCCGCCTTCAGCACCGGCTGGGCCTCGTCGGAGACGTGGAGGAAGATGCCGTTGAGATAATAGCGCGTCTCTTCGGTGGAGATGGCGAAGCGGGTCTTGTCGATGATCTGGCGAAGCGTCGCCGCGGGAAGCTCGAA
>DASVVQ010000029.1:0-75978 GCA_036386475.1 Allosphingosinicella sp.
CGGCTGTCTGCGCCTCGAGCGCGGCGAGCGCGTCCGCCGCGGCGCCGAGCGGGAAGCGGGCGGCGACTCGCATCGTGCGATCGAGGACTAGCCAGTGCGGGTAATAGAGATCGAGCTCTTCGGCCGGCGCCGCGCCGTAGAGCCGGCTGACGGCGCGGTCGTGATCGAGGAAGAAGCGGATGCCGGGAAGCTGCTGCGCGATGCGGCCCTTGGCGGCGTCCGCGGGATCGCAGCTGATGCCGAAGAAGCAGGCATTCTCGTCGTCGAACAGGCCGCGCCTCGCCTGCACCGCGGCGAGCGCCGCCGCGGTCTCGGGCCGCCCGGCGGTGCCGAAGAAGAGCAGCAGGATCGCCCGCCCGGCGGCGGTGTCGAACACGTAATTGGCGAGGCCGCCGAGCGCCCGCGCCCGGAACCAGGGCGCTGCGTCGCCGGGCTCGAGGAGCTTCGGGCGCGGAGGCGCGGGCGCGTTCATTCGGCCGGCCAGCTTTCCAGCAGCTCGACGAAGCGCGTCAGCCAGGCATTGGTCTGGTGACCGTCGACGACGCGGTGGTCGATGGTCAGCGAGACATAGGCCATCGGCCGGATCTGGATCGTGTCGACGCCGCCCGCCTCGCGCACGACGACGCGCTTCTCCAGCTTGCCGACGCCAAGGATCGCCGACTGCGGCTGGGCGATGATGATGGGACTCGCGAAGAGCGAGCCCGAGACGCCGTGGTTCGAGATGGTGAAGGTGCCGCCGGAGACATCCCTGGCGGTGAGCCGCTCCGTACGCGCCTTTTCGATCTGCTCCTCGAGGCCGGCGGCGATGCCCTTGAGATTGAGCTTCTGGACGCCGCGCAGGACCGGGACGATCAATCCCTTTTCGCCCAATGCCGTGCCGACGCCGATATTGACGTCGTCGAAGATCTCGAGCCGGTCCTCGTGCCAGCGGCCGTTGATCGCCGGCGCGACCTTCATCGCCTCGGCCGCCGCGGCGACGATGTAGGCGGTATAGCTCAGCTTCACGCCCTTCTTCGCCCATGCCGCCTTGTGGCGATCGCGATGGGCGATGATGGCGGAGAAGTCCGCCTCGAACATCGCCGTGACGTGCGGCGCCTGCGTCACCGAAGCGAGCATGTTCTCGGCGATCCTGAGGCGCATGCGGTCGTGCGGCACGCTGTGCGACGGGGTCGCGGCGTCGGAGGGCGGCGCAGGCGCTGGCCTCGGCGCGCGCGCGGCGGCCTCCACGGCGCGATCGACGTCCGCGCGGGTGACCCGGCCGTCGCGGCCTGTGCCTGCGAGCGTGCGCGGATCGATATTGTGCTGGAGGCATGCGCGACGGACCGAAGGCGACAGGCGCAGGTCGCTGTGCACAGCGTGCTCCGGCGGAGGCCGGAGCCCAGTTCCTCCTGCATCCGGCTGGGCTCCGGCCTTCGCCGGAGCACTCCCAAGAGGCGACGCTTCCCCTTCTGCGGCGATGCGGCCGAGTACGGCGCCCGGCACCGCCGCTGCGTCCGTCTCGAGCAGGATCTCCCGGAGCACGCCCGCCGCCGGCGCCGGCACTTCGACGGCGACCTTGTCGGTCTCAAGCTCGACGAGCGGATCGTTGAGCTCGACCTTGTCGCCGACTTTCTTGAGCCACATGCGCACGACCGCCTGCGTCCCTTCCTGCTCGACCGGAACCACGACGTCGATCATCTAGAAGCCCACCAGCTCTTCGATCTTCGCGCGGATGCGCTCGACGCTCGGCACGGCCCAGTTGAGCAGCACCGGATTATGCGGGCTGGGAATATCCGGCATGGTCACGCGGGCGACCGGGGCGTCGAGGTCCATGAATGCCTCGTCGGCGACGATCGCGGCGATCTCGGCGCCGAAGCCTCCGGTCCTGAGGTCCTCGTGGACGATGAGGCAGCGGCGCGTGCGGCGGACGCTCTCCAGCACCGTTTCCTTGTCGAACGGGACCAAAGTCCTGAGATCGATGACGTCGGCGGAAAAGTCTTTCGCGGCCTCTTCGCAGCGCGGCACCATCGCGCCCCAGGTGACGATGGTGATGTCGTCGCCCTGCCGCACAATCTTCGCGCGCCCGAACGGGAGCGCGTAATCGTCCCCCGGATAGGGCCGGCGCGCCCAGGGATCGTCGAGCATGGCGCGGTGCTCGAAGAAGACGACGGGATCGTTGCCGCGCAGCGCCGTGCGCAGCAGCCCGACCGCGTCCTCGGCATTGGAAGGCACCGCCACCAGCCAGCCGGGATTGTGGACGAACTGCACCTCGTTGGTCTGGCTGTGCCAGGGATCGCCGCACTTGAAGAAGCCGCCGGGGATGCGCAGCACCATCGGCGCGGCGAAGCGGTTGTTCGTGCGCCAGCGCATCGTGCCGCAATCGTTGATCTGCTCGGTCGCCGGCTCGGCATATTTGCGGAACTGGATTTCCGGCACCGGCATCAGGCCGGCGAGCGCCATGCCGACGGCGCGGCCGATAATGCCTTCCTCGTTGAGGCTGGTGTCGAAGACGCGCTCGACGCCATATTTGTCCTGGAGGCCGAGGGTGACGGCGTGGACGCCGCCCTTGGGCCCGACATCCTCGCCGAAGACGACGATGCGGCGGTTGATCTCGAGCTCGCGGTCGAGCGTGCGGCGGATCGCGGTGACCATGTTGATCCGCTGCCCCTCGGGCTTGGGCTCCTCGTGGGAGCGGGGCGCGCGATAACCCTTGGTCCACTGGCCGCCGCATTGCTGCATCTCGCCTTCGTAGAAGACATGGTCGAGCACCTGCTCGGGCTGCGACACGCCCCGCGCCTCGGCTTCGGCCCGTGCCGCCTCGACCGCCGCCTGCGCCTCCGCCTCGATCGCATCCCACTCCTCCTCGCTCATCGCCGAGCCGGTGAGGAAGGTCTTGAGGCGGGGCAGCGGATCGCGCGCCCATTCCTCGCGGACGACCTCGTCCGTCTTGTAGGTCTGGGTGTCCTGGAAGCTGTGGCCCTGGAGCCGGGGCACGGTCAGACGCAGCAGCGCCGGCCCCGCCTGCGAGCGGACATAAGCGGTCGCTTCGGCGATCAGGCGCGCCGCTTCGGCGGGATCGGTGCCGTCGCCCGAGAAGATGGCGAGATTTTTGAAGCTCGCCAGATTCTCGGCGATATTGCCGCCCGGCGTCTGGAAGCTCGAAGGCACGGAGATGCCGAAGCCATTGTCCTCGACGTAGAAGAGCATCGGCAGCTTCTGGGTCGTCGCGATCGTGAGCGAGGCCCAAAAGCCGCCGGTGGCGCAGGAGGCGTCGCCGCCGAGCACCACCGCCATCGCCTCGTCCCAGCCCTGATCGCCGAGCACCGCGCGATGGTAGGCGATCGCCTGCGCCCAGCCCGCCGTCGGCGTATATTGCGCGCCGACCCCGCCCGACATCGGCAGCGCCGGGCAGCCCTGCGGATTGGGATAGTTGAAGACGACGCCGATATCGCGGCCGTCCGAATAGCCCCCCGCGCGGCCCATGCCGGACCCCAAAGCATCGGCGAGCGGCACGCCCAGCGCGAGGAGGAGCGGGCGGGACCGGTAATAGCCGCAGGCCGCGTCGTGGCGGTGGGTGAGGCGGGTGCCGAGCATGACCTGCGCCAGATCGTGCCCGCGCGCGGAAAATTGGTAGAGGATCTTGCGCTCGGGGACGAGCCGCTCCTCCTCGAGCCGGTCCAGCGCCCGGCTGACCAAAACGAGATAGGCGATCCGCTTCCAGTCGAAGGCGGGATCGGGGGCATCCGCGCGGGCGTCCGCGCGGGCCTTGGTTCGCGCTTCAGCCATCCATCTTCTCCACGACCGCGCGGGCGAATATGTCGACATTGTCGTCCGACAGGCCAACGACGTTGAAACGGCCGGAATTGGCCATGTAGATGCCGCGCTCCTCGCGCAGCGCCAGCACCGCCGCTTCGGAGATCGGCAGCATCGAGAACATGCCGTTCTGCCGGTCGATATAGGACAATCGCGGATCGAAGGCGGCGAGCCGGGCGCGCAGCGAGCGGATGCGCGCGCACATCTCGCCCAGCTCCGTCCGCCAGGCCGCGCGCAGCTCGGCATCGTCGAGGACGATGCGGGCGACCGCGGCGCCGTGATCGGGCGGCATCGACCACATCGTCCGCGACAGCTGGACGAGGTTGCCGAGAACGATGTCGGCATTCCCCGCGTTCGTCCCCTTGACGAAGAGATTGCCGGTGCGCTCGCGATAGACGCCGAAATTCTTGTCGCAGCTTTGCGCGACGAGGGCCATTTCCGCCGCCTCGACGACCAGCCGCGTCCCCGCCGCATCCGCCTCGAGCCCGTTTCCGAGCCCCTGATAAGCGAGGTCTACAAACGGGATCAGGCCGCGCCGCGCGACCAGCTCGGCCACCGCCCGCCACTGGTCGAGGTCGAGGTCGGCGCCGGTCGGGTTGTGGCAGCAGCCGTGGAGGAGCAGGAGGTCGCCCGCTTCGGCGCTGCCGAGAGCGTCGATCATCTCGTCGAAGCGGATGCTGGCGCTGTCCCGGTCGTAATAGGGGTGCCGCACCATCTCGACGCCGGCGCATTCGATCAGCGGTCCGTGATTGGGCCAGGTCGGCTGGCCGACGAAGATGCGCGCGCGGGGGTTGGCCTTGGAGACGAGATCGGCGCCGAGTCGGAGCGCGCCGCAGCCGCCCGGCGTCTGCACGCCGACGATGCGCGCGTCCGCGGCGGCCTCCTCACCGAAGACGATCGGCTTGACGAGATCGGTGAAGCGGATGTCGCCACGCGAGCCGAGATAGGCCTTGGTCTCCTGCTTTTCCCAGAGCAGGCGCTCGGCCTGCTTGACGGCGCGCAGAATCGGCGTGCCGCCGGCCGCGTCGCGGTAGACGCCGACGCCGACGTCGATCTTGTCGGCACGCGGATCGGCGTCGCACAAGGCGATCAGATGGAGGAGCGAATCCGCTTTCTGCTCCTCGAGGCGCTCGAAGAGTCCCGGCTTCGCCTGCAGCATCACCCCTGGCTCCATATCGCGCCTCCAATCGTGCCATAGCGTAGCGAAAAGACGGCGCAACAACTGGTCAAAATGAACGCGAATTGGCAGGTGTTTGAACGCTGCGTTTCATGATATGCAGGTTTTATGAGCGAACCATTTCACCTCGACGCGATCGACCGCAAGATCGTCCGCGAGCTCCAGCGCGACGCGAGCGTCAGCCAGGCCGCGCTGGCGGAACGGGCCGGCGCCTCTCCCGCCTCGGTATGGCGCCGCGTCCGCCTGCTCGAGAAAGCCGGCGTGCTCGGCAAGACCGTCCGCCTCGCCAGCCCCGAGCGCCTCGGCCGCGACGTCAACGTGCTCTGCCAGGTGCGGATGACCCGCCAGTCGGTCGAGGCGCGCTCCGACTTCGAGGACTTCATCGAGACCCGCGAGGAGATCGTCGAATGCTATGCGATGTCCGGCGAGTGGGACTATCTCCTGCGCATCGCCGTGCGCGACGTCGCCGATTACGACCGCTTCATCATGCGCGGCGTGCTGGCGCATCCGAGCGTGGCCAATGCGGCAAGCAATTTCGCGCTGCGGCAGGTCAAGTACACGACCGAGATCCCGGTCTGAGCGCTGCAACCCGCCCTTCGACAGGCTCAGGGCTGGCGGGGTTGGCGATGCGCCCTCGAATTCACAACCCGCTAGGGCTGAGCCTGTCGAAGCCCGGATTGCAGTGCAGCGAGGTCCCCTACCCCGCCCATGCCTGGCATTCGACCTCGACCAGAGCGCCGAGCGCGAGGCCGTCGGCGCCGAGCGCGCTGCGGGCGGGCAGCCGGTCCGGATCGAAATAGGTGACGTAGACGCGGTTGAACGCCTGCCACTCTGCCATGTCCTCGATCATCACGAGGCAGCGGAAGACGTCGTCCCAGCCGAGCCCGGCAGAGGCGAGGATGGCGGCGATATTGTCCATCGTCTGGCGGGACTGGGCCTCGATGCCCTCCGGCAGGGTGCCGTCGGCGCGGGTGCCGATCTGGCCGGAGACATAGAGCACGTCCCCTGCCCGCACCGCCGCCGAGAAGGGGAGCCGGAAGCCGCCGGCGCGGGCCGCGGCCGCCGCGCTGCCCTGCGGCGGATAATGGCGAAGCGCGGGCCGCTCCGGGGTGCATCCGGCCACGGCGACGGCGAGGGCGATCGGCAGGAAGCGGTGCATCCGGCGAGAAAAGCATGACGCGAGGGCACGTGCAACATGCGGCGTCTGCCCCGAAACGATCGGGGCCGGCCTCCAGAGGGAAGCCGGCCCCGCCCTCGATACGCGACTCGAGGGGCAGTTTCCGGTGGCCGGCGAACCGGGCCGGGCTGCCCAATCGCTTTAGGAGTCAAAAGGTTGATAAAAGCTTGCGGCGGCTGGTTAACGGCTTCGACCGGCGCGGTTTTTCGTCGCTTCGTCGCTTGCACCCCCCGAATGCCAAAACGGGGACGGACGGCACGGCAAAAGAAAAGAGGCGGAAACGATCGCTCGTTCCCGCCCCCCCGGTCGCGTACCGCCTACCCCATTAATAGCCGCGGATTGAGATTTCCTTACCGGGCTCAGCCGATGTCGCCGGCGCCGGCATGGCCGGTGCCGTCGCGGCGCTTTTCCATCTCGCGCACCGCCTCGCGGGAGGCGTCCTCGATCGATTCGCCCTGGCCCGGGGGCTCGGCTTCGGCTTTCTTTTCCTGATCCATGCCCTTTTCAACGCCCGGACCCGCCTCCGGGATGCGGCAAAGATCGACCCAGGCCGCGGAAACCAGCTCCGCCAACCGCGCCGGCGAGACTTCAACGGAGCTGGTGAGCGAGCCCGCCGCCGGATAGACGATGTCGAATGCCTGCAGCGAAACGTCGCAAAAAACGGGAAGCGGCGTCGCGAGCCCGAACGGGCAGACGCCGCCGACCGGGTGGCCGGTGAGCGCCAGAATCTCCTCGGAGCCGAGCATGCGCGGGCGATGGCCGAAGCGATCCTTGGTCTTCCGGTTGTCGAGCCGCGCATCGCCGCGGGCGACGAGGAGGAAGGTCAGCTCGCCCGCGCGCACCGCCAGCGTCTTGGCGATCCGCGCCGGCTCGACGCCGAGCGCGCGGGCGGCGTCGGCCACCGTCGCCGTGCTCTCCGCGACCTCGACGATCGGGAGGTCCGGCGCGCGCGCGGCGAGATCGGCGCGGACGCTCGCGAGGCTCATTCGCCCGCCAGATGAAGCGCGATCGTCCGCCGGTGCGGCGCGCGGCGATGCTCGAACAGGTAGATGCCCTGCCACGTTCCGAGGACCAGGCGCCCGCCCGCGAGCGGGATCGAAAGCTGCGTTAGCGTCAGTGCGGCGCGGATATGCGCCGGCATGTCGTCGGGGCCCTCGTCGTCATGCTCGTAGCCGCGGCCTTCCGGCGCGATCCACGCAAAGAAGCGCTCGAGATCGGCCCGCGCCGCGGGGGCTGCATTCTCCTGGACGAGTAGCGAGGCTGAGGTGTGGCGGCAGAAGAGCGTGAGAAGGCCTTCCGTCATCCCTTGCGTCGCCAGCCAGCGGAGGACCTCGCGCGTTACGTCGACGAGGCCCTGCCCTGAGGTCTCGATCTCAACCGTGCCGGATGCCTGTCGCATAGGTACGCTTAGCGGCAGGCTGCGGCGTGGGGCAAGCCGGGCTTCGACAGGCTCAGCCCTAGCGGGTTGAGGGAAGACACAGCCAAGTCTCCCGCTAGTCCTGAGCCTGTCGAAGGACGGATTGCGGCGCACCGAGGCGCGCCACTTGCCCCAGGGCGCAACGCGCGCCACCATCGCGCGATGAAGCATATCGGCATCCTCGCGCACAGCGCCGAAGGCGCGACGCTCTGCTACCGGACCTGCTGGATGGAAGGCGTGCGCCGCCTGGGACCGCACAACCACCCGCAGATCACCATGACCGGCATCGCCATGCACCAGGCCTTGCCCGCCTGGGAGAGCGGCGACCTTCGCGCTTTGCGCGCGATCTTCGCGGCCGACGCCGAGCGGCTCGCCGCCGCGGGCGCCGACTTCTTCGTGCTCCCCGACAACACCGCCCATATCGCGCTCGAAGCGCCGGGCGACGATTTCGCCCTCCCCTGCCTCCATATCGGCGAGGTCGTGGCCGCCGAAGCGGAACGGCGCGGTTTCCGCAAGATCGCCATCCTCGGCACCGAATGGACGATGACCGGCCCGGTCTATCCCGGCGCGCTCGGGCGGCGCGGCATCGCATGGGAGGCGCCGGAGGCCGACGACCGCGCGGCGGTGCACCGGATCATCTTCGACGAGCTCTGCCTCGGCGTCTTCACCGACGCGTCGCGCGCGGCCTATGTCGCGATCATCGAAAGGCTCGCGGCGCGGGGCTGCGATGCGGTCGCGCTGGTCTGCACGGAGATCCCGCTGCTGGTGACAGCCGACGCGTCGCCGCTGCCGATCCTCGACTCGACGCGCCTCCTCGCGGCGACGGCCGTGGAGGTCGCGCTGGGCGAACGGGCGATGCCCGAGTGGCGAGGCGGCCCCCTCTAGTTCAGCGCGGCGCCATGCGGATCGCGCCGTCGAGCCTTACAGATTCGCCGTTGAGGTAGTTGTTCTCGGCCATGAAGACGGCCAGCCGCGCATATTCCTCGGCGCGGCCGAGGCGCTTGGGGAACGGCACCTGCGCGGCGAGCGCGTCCTTCACGTTCTGCGGCATCATCGCGACCATCGGCGTCTCGAACACGCCGGGCAGGATGGTGTTGACCCGGATCCCCTCGCCCATCAGGTCGCGCGCGATGGGGAGCGCCATGCCGAGGACCCCCGCCTTGGACGCCGCATAGGCGGCCTGGCCGATCTGCCCGTCCTGCGCCGCCACCGAGGCGGTGTTGACGATGAGGCCGCGCTCGCCGTCCTCGAGCGGGTCGAGGCCGACCATGCCGAAGGCCGATTGCGCGAGGACGCGAAAGGTGCCGATCAGATTGATCTGGATGGCGAGCTCGAACTGGTGGATCGGGTAGGGCCTGGGCTGCTTCGTTTCCTTGTCGCGACCGACGGTCTTGGCGGCGTTGGCGACACCGGCGCAGTTGACGCAGATCCGCTCCTGCCCGTGCGCCTCACGCGCCTTCGCGAAGCCGGCGGCGACCGCCTCGTCCGAGGTCACGTCGACCGCGGCGAACAGCCCGCCGATCTCGGCGGCGACCCGCTCGCCCTTGTCGGCGTCGCGATCGAAGACGGCGACGCGGACGCCGCGTGCCGCCAGGGCCCGCGCGGTCGCCTCGCCAAGGCCGGAGGCCCCGCCGGTGACGATTGCCGAGATCGAATTGTCGAGTTTCATCGAGTGGGTCCTTGTCAGCTGCGTCTGGCGCGGAGGGCGCTGGCGAGGGCCTCGCCCAGCGTGTCGGCGCCGTAGGGCTTGTTCAATATCTCGAAGCCGGCGGTGTCGCCGGAGACGATCTCGGCGCTGTAGCCGGTTGCGAGGACGACGGGCAAATCGGGCCGCTGCCTGCGCAGCTCACGGGCGAGATCGAGCCCGCTCTTGTCGGGCATGACGATGTCGGAAAAGACGATGTCGGCGTGGCGGGTCTCGAGCAAGGCGAGCGCCTCGTCGGCCGATGCCGCGGCAAGCACCTCGTAACCGAGATCGGCGAGCAGCTGCTCGGCGAAGTCGCGGACATGGTCGTTGTCCTCGACCAGGAGCACGGTGCGCCCTTCGCCCCGCTGCGCTTTCCTCGCCGTCTCTCGCGCCGGGGACGCCGGCCGGTCCGCGCGCGGCAGGAAGATGCGCAACGCCGTCCCCTCGCCGGGCTTCGAGGACAATTCCGTGCGCCCGCCCGACTGCGCGGCGAAGCCGTGGATCTGGCTGAGGCCCAGCCCCGTGCCTTTGCCGACCGGCTTGGTGGTGAAGAAAGGCTCATAGGCTCGATCGAGCACGCTCTCGGCCATGCCGGTGCCGGTATCGGTGACTTCGACGCAGACGAATTCGCCTTCCGTACCCGGCGCATTCCAGGTGCGCAGCGTGAGGGTGCCGCCGGCGGGCATGGCGTCGCGCGCATTGATCGCGGCGTTGAGCAAGGCGGTCTCGAGCTGGACGGGGTCGGCCTCGGTCGGCCATAGCGAGGGCGAAAGCTCGAGCACGACGTCGATGCGGTCGCCCAGGGTACGCCCGAGCACCTCGCCGAGGGCGTCGAGCCGGAGGTTCAGGTCGATCACCTCGGGGTTGAGCCGCTGGCGCCGGCTGAATGCGAGGAGCTGGCCGGTGAGGGCCGCCGCGCGGTCGGCGGTCTCGACGATCGCGTCGAGATAGCGCGCCGACTTTTCCGCGGGAAGGTCGCCGCGCCGCAGCAGGTCCGCCGATCCCCTGATCACGGTCATGAGATTGTTGAAGTCGTGCGCGATCCCTCCCGTCAGCTCGCCCAGCGCCTGCAGCTTCTGCGCCTGGAACAAGGCGGCGCGCGCCTCCTCGAGCTCGATCTGCGCCTGACGCCGCTCGGTCACGTCGCGCGTGATCTTGGCGAAGCCGATGAGGGTGCCGTCCTCGTCGCGAATCGGATCGATGACGACATGAGCCCAGAAGCGCGTCCCGTCGGCGCGCAGGCGTTGGGCTTCCCTTTCATATTTGCCTTCGGCGAGCGCAGTCGCCAGCGCCTTCGCAGGTTCGCCGTTCTCGCGGTCCTCTGGCGTGTAGAAACGCGAAAAGTGCTGCCCGATTATCTCTTCGGCCTTGTATCCCTTGATCCGCTCGGCGCCCGTATTCCAGTTGCTGACCCGGCCGCTGGGGTCGAGCATGTAGATGGCGTAGTCGTGGACGCCCTGGACGAGCATCCGGAAACGCCGTTCGCTTTCGGACAGCGCCTCCTCGGCAATCCTGCGCTCCGTGACGTCGCGCGTGATCTTGGCGAAGCCGACCAGGGTGCCGCTGTCGTCGAGGATCGGATCGACGACGACATGGGCCCACATCCGGGTGCCGTCCTTGCGCACGCGCCAGCCCTCGGTCTCGAACCTGCCTTCGGCCGCCGCGGTCTGTAGCGCCCGCTCGGGCAGGCCGGCGGCGCGGTCTTCTTCGGTGAAGAAACGGGAGAAATGATGCCCGACGATCTCTTCCGGCTCGTAGCCCTTGAAGCGCCGCGCGCCCGGATTCCAGGTCGCCACGTAGCCGTCGCGGTCCAGCATGTAGACCGCATAGTCGGTGATCGCATTGACGAGGAGCTGGAACCTCTGCTCCCCGGCATGGGTATCGAATCGTACGTGATCGGCCACTCGCGCTCCCTCGCCGCCGACCCCCCCGAAAGGAAACGTGGATTAGGAGCGCTTTCCTGGCCACGCAAGCGGGTTTGCCGCAAGGGTGCAGCCCGGTTCGAATCCCGCCTTCGAGGATGCGTGGGGCCGGATGCAACCCTGCCCCGGCGCAGGCTCGGCCTGGAATTCCAGGGCGAACCTGGCCCGCGTTAGTGCCCAGCTTCTTGACCCGCTTATTCGGTCACGCACAAGACTTCGCGCCGCAGGACGATCCTGGGACCGCTGACCTGCCAACCCAGATTTCGCGTGTCGCGCCAGTCGAAGCAGGCCTCGTGGGTCCGGTCGCCGAAACCAGCCATGGCTCGGACGAGCGGTTCCCGCCCGTCGCGATGCTCGACGATGAGCGCAAGGCGGTATTGCATGTTCCAAGGGGACCCCATTTCGACGCGCGCCGTAAACTCCAGCCCGACCGAGGGTCCTGCAAGCACGACCGCGTTGCCGTATCGGGCAAGATACAAGGAATTGCAGCGCCCCTCGCCGCATAAGGGCTGGGGGTCCGTTTCGGACAGGGTGTCGGCGACGATGAGGCTGAGGCGGCTCGGGTCGGCCGGTGGCTCAAGCTCGCGCCGCGGAGGCGCCGGGGCGCTCACGACTGCCTGGGCGATGAGAAGGGTCAGGATCAATCCGCGTCGCCTTCGCGTCGAGAGGATGGGTCGCGCCGTTTTTTATCGAAATCTCGAACGTTCGCAATGGGTCGCAAGTCGATGCTGGCGGCCGGCTTCCGGCATCGGCAAGGTAGCACGTCGCGGCGACGCGCGTCGAAGCCGGCGGTGACGGGAGAGGTCTTAGATGCCGACAAATAGCCTGATAGCTGGACTTGCGGCGCTTCTCCTTGCCGAGGCGCCGGTGCGAACCGGCTCCTTCACCGGCACCTGGATCGCCGATCTCACCTCTCAGCAGGGCCTTCCCACCGACGTCTATTCGCTCCGTGACGGCGCCTATCGCTGCGCGAGCTGCGTGCCGGCACGCGAGCACCCCGCCGACGGCCGGATGCACGCGGTGGCGCAAAACCTGTCGGAAGCGGTCACGATCGTCGACGCGCGGACGATTGCCACCTTCATCGTGCAGCCCGAATTCAGCCGGACGACGACGATGCGGGTGGCACGCGACGGGCGGACCGCGACCTATGTGTCGGTCGACTGGAGGCGGGGCATCCAGGGTCCGCTTCGCACGACCTACGTCGCCAGGCGGGTTGCGGCCGGCCCGCCGGGCTCGCACAGCGTGTCGGGATCGTGGCAGGGCGTCCGCTACGTCTCGGTTCCCATTCAGCTGCGCACGACGACCCTCGTCGAAAGCGCGACCGGGCTCAGCTACCGCACGGGCAGCGGATATTTCTACACGGCCGCCTACGAAGGCCCGTTCGTGCCGGTCGGCGGCCCTTATGACGGCAGCATCTTGGTCTCGGTCCGAAAGGATTCTTCGCACCGGCTGGTCGAGCGGCGCCGCCGCGGCGGGACCGACATCGAGGTTCGAACCTACACGCTCGCGCCGGACGGCCGCTCGATGGAGATCGCCACGACCAACCTCGCGACCAACACCACCTTCCGCATCACTGCCCGGAGACAGGGACGCCGGCGGCCGGCTCCGTAGCGGGCGCCGCTCGATCGAGGTCCGCAACGGGCGGAACGCCGTCATTGCCAATGCGCATCGCCGAGCTATCGTGCAGCATGCGAACCTGGCTCTTGCGTTTCCTGATCGGGGCCTCGTTCGCGTCCGGCGGCGCGATCGCGAACCTCCCCGTCGAGGGGGATGGTCGCGAAGAGAGCTCCGTGCTCAGGAGCATCGAAGCCCGACCGCTCACGACCCTGGGCGCTGACGCCCTGCGCTTCTCGACCGAACCCCAGTTGGGCGGCAAGGCAATCGTCGTCGAGATCGCCCGTTCGGCGGAAGGCTCTCATCGAGTCCGCGTCCGCCGGTTCCATGGCCATTTTCGATCAGGCTGGGCTGCCGACGGCGAATGGAACTTCCTTCTCTCCGACCGGCGGTATCGAGCTTTTGTCGCACGCGTCGACCGCCTTCTGGCGCAGCCCGATCCGCGACCGGATTGCCGGGGCGCGTCGCAAGAAGAGTGCATGTATGTCTGCACCGACGGTCCGGGCATCCTCGTGGAACGCGCTTCTGGCGGGCGGACCGTCTGGCGGCGAGGTTCGTGCGGGCCGCGGCACCCGAACGACCTGATCGAGAAAGCCGTCAGGCGTCTGCTGCGGCGAAACCTGGGACGACGCGTGTATTCGGGCAGCTAATGTCGTGGAATGGCGCAATCGGCGGAAAGCGGAAGAGGCCCCGCACCCGCCTCTCGCTTGCGCGCGGTCGGGGCTCTATTATGGCAGAGGCATGCTCGGGATCGCCTTGGTCTTCGTCGGCGCATTTGCGCTGTGGATGATGCATATGACGGGCAGCATCCCGCACCAGTGGCCGCTGAAGTGGCGTCACGAGGATCCAGCGGCCTTCAGACGCTGGCGGAACTTCTATGTGCTCCTCGCCGGTCTGGGGATCGTCGTCTTCCTGATCGGCTTGCTGCGGCACCCCTGAACGGGGCTCAGGGACGGACGGTAAAATCCGGTAGTCCGAGGCGGGCTTTCGCCGCTTCGAACTCCTCCCCGCCCAGAGGTCCGACGATCTGCTCGGGATGATTGCCCCATCCCCGCCTTTCCTCTCGGACCCGCGCGAAATAATAATAGCGAGTGGGACCGCCGCCCCTGTTCGGACGCTGCGCCACGACGATGAACTGCTCGTTCGCACCCGCCGCCTCCACGAACGGTCCGGGGAGCCCGTCGATCGCGCAGCCGACCCCGGGTCTGTCTGGGCACCGGAAAAGGGCGACCTCGGCGGGGTCTTCGATGAACATCAGATAGAATGGATGATCGACCTCGACCGCGCGCCGTCCGCATGCGGGCGCCGCGAGCGCGGTTGCGACCAAAAGGAGATGACCGACCCTCATGCGCAGGCTTTCGCATCCGATGCGAGTGTCCGCAATGGATGGTGAGCGGGCATGCACACCCGTATCGTGACAGAATGGCTACGGCGCATCTTTTGTTCGGCTACCTGGGATCCGGTAAGACCACCTTCGCCAAGCGGCTCGAAGTCGAGAACGGGGCGGTTCGGTTCACACCCGACGAGTGGATGGCGCGCTTGTTCGGAGACGATCCGCCCGAGGAGAGCTTCCCGGAGAAGGCAGTGGCCATTCTGGAGTTGCTCGAACCGCTTTGGACGCGCTGCCTCTCGCTCGGTTTGGATGTTGTCCTGGATTACGGCTTCTGGACACGCAAGGAGCGAGACCAGGTGCGCGCGGTTGTCGAGCGGCTCGGCGCGAGTGCATGCCTGTATCGCCTTGAGTGCCCCGACGACGAGGCTCGCAGGCGGATCGACGCGCGCAATCGGGCGGATGATCGTAGCCTCTACATTGCGCCTGCAACCTATGAGGCGCTCCGGCGTCGCTTCGAACCTCTCGGCGTTGATGAAGCTTGCGTGGAAGCGGACGATCGGACTGTCGGCTAAGGGTCGAAAGCGGAATAGCGCCTTACGGCTTGGCTATGCCGATGGCTGACAGGTGAGTGGATCGGCGAGCCCCGATCCTGATCAACCACCAATCGGGCGGAGCGCCCAGCCGTAGCGGGCTGGTTCCCGATCCCAGGCCGGCGGTTACGAGGACGACCCGATTTCGGTCTTGCACGACTCCGCAGCGATATCGCGGGTCGTATAGCCTCCTCCATTGCTGCTTCGGCCCCCGTGTCAGGAGTGGCCCGATCCACGGCAAAACGACTTGGCCGCAGTGCGTATGCCCTGCCATGACCAGGGGGAGGTCACTCGGCAGCTTCAGAGCCACGTCGGGCGTATGCGTCAGAACCAGTGGAATACCGCCGACGCGCCTCCACGATGCAAGCGTCGCGCTTACGTCGTCATGGCCCGAGAAGGCGTCATCAATGCCCAATATCGTGATTGGCCCGCGCCGGAGAGCTTCGTTCTGGAGCACCTTCACACCGGCGCGGACCAGAGCGGCACGGACCGAGGTGGGCGAGGTCCAATGATCATGGTTGCCGAGAACTGCGATCACACCCAGCCGCGCGGTCAAGCGAGACAAGGGTGCTTGCAGACCAACGGCTCGCTGGGATGCACCAGCGGCGTCGTGCCCAACCATGAAGTCTCCGGCCAATAACACCAAATCCGGTCGTGCTGCGTTCACCTCGCTGACAATCCGGCCGAGCCGCTCCGCGTCCATCGCTCGGTTACCAAGGTGAATGTCGGACAGCAGCGCGATCGTGAGAGGCGGTGTGTCAGTGGGCCATCCAGCGAGCCCCAGTGTCAACCGGCGCTCGACGGCGTCCGATTTTGCTTCCTGTAAGCCTAAGACCGCGAGCAGAGCAGCAAGCAGAAGCAGCGTAATGCTTACGCCTTTCAGCCACCTCAAAGCCCGACACGCCTTCTCCCCATGATTGCTGAGTAGCCTCGATGGGCATCGATGTCAGCTTCGCGTGAGGCGACGGCGCTTTCTAGGTCCGCAATGGGTCGTCGGCGGACATTCAGTAGAGCTGCTGGATCGGCGCGTGAAATATCTCGAACGGGAGGTTGTCGAGGTCCAACGAAGCAGTGCTTTCGGGTCCCCACGCAAAGCCTTCGAGAAGCTGCAGCTTGCCGCCCTTCATGAACAGGACGAATCCCAGCCCATGCTCGAGCCCCTCGACGCGAGCGTGCGTCGCATAGCCGAGCACCGTCGGGCACTCTACGCGCGGGGCCTCTTCCGCAACCTCTATGTCGGTGAAGAACCCGCCCCCGCTGTTCTCCCGCTTCGTCACTCTGGCGCTATCCAGCTGGCGTTCGAGCTCCGAAGACAGCGCAGGAGTCTCCGCGAAGATCGCTCGGAGCGCCGCCCTTTCCATCTCGGTGAAGGTGGACATCGCCTGGATCGCAGCTCCCCCGTTTCCGCTTGGTCTCAGCGCAGCGCCGCGTAGATCATCGTCCTCAGCTGGCGGCGGACGGGATAGGTGGACGACGGCATGAGCTGGGTCATGAAGATCATCGAGACGCGCTCGACCGGATCGACGAAGAAGAAGGTGGAGAAGATGCCGCCCCAATAGAATTCGCCGGCGCTGCCGGGCGCCATCGCCTTGACCGGATCCATGTTGATGCCGAAGCCGAGGCCGAAGCCCTGGCCGGAATAGATCGCCTCGCTGAACATCGAGCGGCTGAGCTCGGTGAGGTCCGCGCCGCCGGGGAGGTGGTTCTGCGTCATGAGCTCGAAGGTCTTGCGCGAGACGAGCCCGATGTTGGCGAAGTTGCCGCGCAGCGTGAGGAAGTGGCGGCAAAGCAAGTGGTAATCGGATACCGTCGAGACGAGGCCGCCGCCGCCGGAGAGGAAGACCGGCGGGATCGACCAGCTCGATGATTCGGCGCGGTCGTAGACGATCGTGCCGCGCTCGGGATCGAGCATCCAGGCGTCGGTCAGGCGATGGAGCTTCTCGGGCGGAACGGTGAAGCTGGTGTCCGCCATTCCGAGCGGCTCGAAGATGCGGCGCCGGACGAAGGCCTCGAACGGCACGCCCGACAGGCGCTCGACAGCCAGCGCCAGGACATCGGTCGATACCGAATAGTTCCAGGCCGTGCCCGGTGAGAATTCCAGCGGAATCTCGCCCAGAGCCGCGACGAACGGCTCCAGCGCCGTCTTGCCGCGCAGCGCCAGCAGCCCGCGTGTCCGATAGGCGGCGTCGACCGGCGTCACCTGCTGGAAATCGTAGGTGAGGCCCGAAGTGTGGCGCAGCAGGTCGACCATCAGCATCGGCCGCTCCGGCGGCGCCGTCCGGAACGGCTCGCCGCGCCCGCCGCCGGCATAGACCTGGACCTTCTCAAGCTCGGGCAGCACCGACGCGACGGGCAGATCGAGCGCGCTCTTTCCCTCCTCGACCAGCATCATGAAGGCAAGCGAGGTCACCGGCTTGGTCATCGAGGCGACGCGGAAGATGGCGTCCTCGCGCAGCGCCTCCTCGGAACCGGCGCGGTGGACGCCGAGGCTGGCGAAATGGACCGGCTCGCCTTCGCGCGCAACGAGCAGCTGGGCGCAGGGGAGCAGGCCGGGGCCGACATATTTCTCCTGCAGGAAGGCCGTGGCCCGCGCCAGGCGGCCGCCGTCGAAGCCGAATTGCTCGGGGTCGCGAATCTCCATCGGCGCCTCATGCTCGACAGCCGCCGCGAAGGCCAGCATAGACCTCCGGCATGGGGGACAGGCATTGCGACGTCCTGATCGTCGGCGCGGGGCATAACGGGCTCGTCTGCGCCTGGTACCTCGCGTCCGCCGGCCTCGAGGTGACGGTCCTCGAGCGGCGCCGCGTCGTCGGCGGGGCGGCGGTGACCGAGGAATTCGCGCCCGGCTTCCGCAACTCGACCGCAAGCTACACGGTGAGCCTGCTTCAGCCCAAGGTGATCAGCGACATGCGGCTGGAGCAGCATGGCCTCCGGGTCGTGCTGCGCAAGATCGACAATTTCCTGCCAACCACAGGGAGCGACCATCTCCTTTCCGGCCGCGGCGGCCTCACCGCGCGCGAGATCGCCCGCCGCTCGCCCGCGGACGCCGCGGCCTATGAGGAGTATTCGGCGACGCTCGAAGCGGTGGTGGGCGTGCTGCGCCAGTGGATCCTGCGCGCGCCGCCCAATGCCGGCGGCGGGCTCGGCGACCTCATCGCCGCATTGAAGCTCGGCAGCGGCCTGCGCGCACTGAGCGCCGAGGAACGCCGCCACCTGCTCGATTTCTTCACCAAGTCCGCCGGCGAGATCCTGCGCCGCTATTTCACCGACGAGCTGGTCCAGGCCCTGTTCGGCTTCGATGCGGTGGTCGGCAATTATGCCAGCCCCGAAAGCCCCGGCTCCGCCTACGTTCTCCTCCATCACGTCTTCGGCGAGGCGGCGGGCGTCCCCGGCGCCTGGGGGCACGCGATCGGCGGCATGGGCGCGATCACCGAAGCGATGGCGCGCGCCTGCCGCGAAAAAGGCGTCGAGATCGTGCTCGAGACCCCCGTCGAGGAACTGATCGTGGAGCGCGGCCGCGCCTGCGGCGCCGTCGCCGGCGGCCGGAGCTGGCGCGCGGGCGCCGTCGCCGCCAACCTCCACCCGCAATTGCTGTTCGGTACGCTCCTGCCCGAAGGCGCCGTCGCGCCCCAGATCTCGCGGCGCATGGCAGGCTGGGCGAGCGAATCGGCGACCTTCCGGATGAACCTCGCTTTGTCCGAGCTCCCCCGCTTCACGAGCCTGCCCGAGCCCGGCGACCATCTCACCGCCGGCATCGTAATCGGGCCCTCGCTCGACTACATGGACCGGGCGTATCTCAGCGCGCGCAGCGGCCTCTGGTCGGCCGAGCCGATCATCGAGATGCTGCTGCCCTCGACCCTCGACGACAGCCTCGCCCCGGCCGGCGCCCATGTCGCCAGCCTGTTCTGCCAGCATTTCCCCTACCAGGTGGAGGGCGGCTGGGAAGCGCGCCGCGAACAGGCGGCCGATGCCATCGTCGCCACCGTCGAGCGCTACGCGCCCGGTTTCGCGGGCTCGGTGATCGCCCGCTCGCCGCTCAGCCCGCTCGACCTCGAGCGGCGCTTCGGCCTCGTCGGCGGCGATATCTTCCACGGCAGGATGAGCCTCGACCAGCTCTTCTCGGCGCGCCCGATCCTGGGCCATGCCGATTACCGCATGCCGCTCCCCGGCCTCTATCTGTGCGGATCGGGCGCCCATCCCGGCGGCGGCGTCACCGGCGCCCCCGGCCACAACGCCGCCCGTGCCATCCTCGCGGATCGGAGGCGGCTGAAGCTGGGGCGATAGCGGCTGGTGCGCTGCGACCCGCGCCCTTCGACAGGCTCAGGGCTAGCGGGTTCTTGTAGGATCGCGGCCTGCTTCCTCCACCCCCGCTAGGGCTGAGCCTGTCGAAGCCCGGATTGCAGTGCTAGAACCGGGCCATGGCTTTCCACGCCTACTTGCTGCGTTGCTGCGCTGCTCGGACGGGCACTTTTATGCGGGCAGCACCGACGACCTGGAGGCGCGGGTCGGGCAGCATCAGGCGGGGCATGATGCCGGTTGCTACACGTTCAAGCGCAGGCCGGTGAGTTTGGTTTGGAGCGAGGCTTTCTCAACCCGTATCGAGGCCAAGGAAGCCGAGCGGCGACTTAAGGGCTGGTCGCGCGCCAAGAAGGAAGCGCTGATCGCGGGGGACTGGGAACGGGTCAGCGAGTCGGCGCGAAACCGCGGGGGATAGGCACTTTGCGACCCGCCCCCTACGACGCCGCCTGCGGCGTCGCTCAGGACAGGCTTCGACAGGCTCAGGGCTAGCGGGGGTGGCGCGATCAGATGATCGGGTGGCTTTCGAGGTCGGCGACGACGGCGCGGCGGGTCATGCGGCGGTGAAGGGCATCCATGGTGCGGCTGCCGGTGCGAATGAACAGGAAGGGAAAGACGGCGTGAATCAGGCAGGCGATGCCGCCGCCGATCATCCGCAGCCCGAAGCTGCCGGCGCTGACCAGATGCTCGCCATAGGTCTCGCCGACCTCATTGGGATGCCGATTGAAGAGGTTGTCCGCCATATCCGCTCGCTGCTCCGTAAGAAGCTGCACTATCGTGCCCTCGCCTGACCCGCCAGTGAATAGAGGCCTTGGGGATGCGGGCCAAGGGCTGGTGGCGCAGAGGCCGAACCGGACTGGGAGGTGCTGAACGGCCCCTGCGCCGCGCCCTGCCTAGCGCGATATGGTTAATAATAGGTCCAAAATGGACCTATCTTGCCGGAGCCTGGACTGGTAGCCTCCCTTTGCCGGCGCAAGCACCCTCGCGCCGGTCCGTGCAGGGCGAGTGCTTTCGCTCACCCCCCAATCGAGCGACGGTCTCGCCCTGCCGGTCCGCGCCGCCGGCGGCGGCCGCGAACATTCGAACTTCCCTCGCTCCGGGAACCGCGGAGAAAAGGGCGCAATTCGGCGGAATCCGGGTTTCGGAACGCGACGGAAACGGTTACGCTGCCGGACGGGGCCGATCACCAGCGACGGGCAGACGAGGTCTCCGCACTCGCGGGGTGCGAGAATCCAGAGGGAGGAAGTACAGTGAAACCTACCAGAAAAGTCACGCGCCGCTCGTTCATGGGAACGGTGGTGGGCGGCGCCGTCGCCGGCGCAGCAGCGATCGCGGTCGGCGCCACGGCCGCGACGGCCCAGACCGGCCGTACCAACAGTGATCCGGGCGACGCGCGCGGCAATGGCCGCACCGGCGTCACGAACAGCGACGCGGGCGACCGGCCCGGCTTCGGCCGCACGGGCCGGACGAACAACGACCCGACCGACCGGCCCGGCTTCGGCCGCGCCGGCTCCGGCGGCGGCGGCCGGGGCGGCTGCGCGACCGGCGTCACCAACAGCGATCCGGGAGACCGTCCCGGCAACGGCCGCAACGGCGTGTCGAACAACGATCCGACCGATCGCGCCGGCTACGGCTGCCGCCGCTGATCGAGGCGCGATCGGCGAAGAAAGGAGCCCCGGCGCGAGCCGGGGCTTTTTCTTTGTGCGGTGCGTCGGCAGGGTCGGCCCTGGCGGGTTCCTAGGCGGTCAGGCGCGGACGCGCTCCAGATAGCCCCCGGTCCACAGCGCTTCCAGCACGGCGGCGGCGCGCTCGCCAGGCAGCTCCCGAATCGCGAAAGCCTCGCCCGAAAGCGCGCGATCGAGGGCATCGCCGTCGGCGGGATCGAAGGCGAGGTCGCCGCCCGGCCCGACGAGGACGATGCGCCCCTCCTCGTCCTCGGCGACGTTCCACGGCACGAAGGGGCGCAGCCGGAAGCGGTCTTCGCCGCGCGCGGCGCCGTGGAGGATGATTCCGGCGAGGTTCGGCCGGCGACCGCGGACGAAGGCGTCGGCGAGGAGATCGAAGGCGCCGTCCATCTCCGCCTTGCCGCCGACCATGCCGAGCAGGTGCCTGAAATGGCGCTCGGCCGCGGCCCGGTCGAACTCGCGGGTGGCGAATCCGGGCGGGAGCGAGCGGCGGAAATCCGGCTCGGCCAGAGCAAGCTCCGAGACCGCCTCCAGGACCAGCTCCGCCCATTTCTTCGTGAACAGGCCGACGGTGACATGGAGCGAGGGCTCCTCCCCGACATTTTCGGCATCGTGCATGACGCCGCGCGGAACATAGGCGCTGTCGCCCGGCTCGAGCACGAACTCGCGGCTCACCGTCTCGGCCACGAAGCCGCTCAGCTCGAAGCGCTCGCCGCGATAGGGCGTATCGACGGGCGTCTCCCAGAGCCGCCACAACTTGCGCCCTGAAACCTGCATCACGAAGACGTCGTGATTGTCGTAATGGGGCGGAAAGCCCTGGTTGCCGGCGGGGGTCAGGTACACGTTGGTGGTGACCTGCGAGGAAAAGGCCTCCTCGACCGCGCGGCAGAAGTCGCCCAGCTCCGGGATCCATTCGTGAAGCTCGTTCAAGACGATGGTGGAGCCCGCCTGATATTCGCGCGCCACCGCGGCGGCGTCGATGCGCCCCTCGCCGTCGACATAGCGCGCCAGCGGAACCGGGGCGTGGTGGTTGGCGACCCTCACCATCGACCCGCGCAGATCGGCCTCGGCGAGGAAGCGGTCGACGCGGGCCAGAGTCAGCAGCGAGGCGAAGCGGCCGGGCTCGCCGTGCTGGGCAACGAACGGGGTCTTTTCATAATGGTCGGCGAGAAAGGTTTCGGTCGGCACGGGAGCGGCGAGGAAGGCCAGGACGCCCTCCTCCCAGCGCGCGGCCGGCCGCGCCCGCCTGCTCCGTCCTCCGCTCGCCAAATCGCCCTCCCTCGCTGACGTCACCCTAATCGGCCAATGCCGCGCATTCCACCGGTAGCGTCCACGCGCCACGCGCGATTCGGCGGCGAAATCACCCGTTCGGGCGATAGGCGGCCCGGCGCGCCAGGGCTATGCCGGGCGCGCAAGCCAAGGGAGCAGCCTCATGCCGAACGAAACATTCGACCTTCGCGGCGCCGCGACGCCGGTCGCCTTCCTGTACGTCGGCGATCGCCAGCGCGCGCTCGAATTCTATTGCGGGCCGCTCGGCCTTGCGCTGCGCAGCTCGGACGCGTTCGGCGATTTCATCGATGCCGGCCCCGGGCTCATCCGCATGACGGTCATGCCGGACTGCAAGCCGGGCCAGCACCCGGTGCTCGGCTGGAACGTGGCCGACATCAAAGGCGCCGTCGAGGCGCTGCGTGCGCGCGGCGTCGAGTTCACCATCCACCCGGGCATGGGCCAGGACGAGCTCGGCATCTGGACCTCGCCGGACGGCGCCGCGAAGGTCGCTTTCTTCGCCGATCCGGACGGGAACGTGCTGAGCCTCGCCCAGGCCTGATCCCGGGCCGGGCCGCTGCAATCTCGTCGGCCGATGCAGGCGGAGCGAGAATATTTCACGTCCGAATCGAGATTGACGCCGCGTCCCGCGCCTGACAGCTTCGGGCGCGGGGCTTTTCCGGCAGGAGCAGGGGTGGACGACGCTTTCGCGAAGATCGGCAAGGATTGCGAGGCGCCGGACGACGCGCTGAGAGCACTTCGGCCTCTGTTCGCCGCGCCGCTCACCTGCTCGCGGCTGCGCCCCTACGGGATCCATGCCGACCTTACCGGGCGCTGCTGCCCACGCTGCGGCTGGGCGCCGCGCCGCCGGGCGGTCCGTCGCCTCTAAGGTCCGCGCTCCAGCCCTCTGCGCAGCCAGGCCTGGTAGAGCGGCCTCAGCCTGAGGCGCGTGACCAGCTTCGGCGACAGCGCACGAAGGAACGGGGGCAGCGGCAGGCCGAGCAGCCGCCGCGACACCATGTTGCTGAGCGAGCGATACCGGACGATCTTTCGCGCCTCCTTGCGCGAGAGGCCGAGCAGCGGAAGGGCCGCGCGCAGGCGCGGGCGACCTTCGCAAAAGGGCTCCGCCTGGCCCGTGCGGCGGGCTTCGGCGGCGGCGCTGACGCAAAAGGAGGCGAGCGCCATGCGCACCGGCTGGCGCGCAGTGACGCTGGCGGTGTGGATCCGGTAGCTGATCAGCGGCTCGGGCAGGTTGGCGAAGCTGCAACGCTCTCCCATGCGCAGCCAGAGATCGAAATCCTCGGAGATATTGAGCCCTTCCCGATAGCCCCCGGCGGCCCAGAATACCTCCGCCCGCATGATCGACGAGGAGGGGATGATGCCGCAGCTCGTGCGGTGGCGCTGGCGGATGTCCCGGTCGCCGCGCGGCGGGCGGACCTCGCCCAGATGGCGCCCGGCCCCGTCGATCAATGTCGCCGACGAGCCGAGCAGGCCGAGCGCGGGCTGCTCGGCGAGCGCGGCCATCTGCCGCTCCAGCCGATCGGCGCGAGCGACGTCGTCGGCGTCGAGCCGGGCGAGGATCGGTGCGCGGGCCAGCCGGGCCGCCTGGTTGAGGCTCGCCGACAGCCGGTTGCGCTCGAGCCGCAAGGTGCGCAGCCGCGGCTCGCGCTCCGCCCAGCGCGCGAGCAGCCGCGGCGTGGCGTCGGTGCTGGCATTGTCGACGACGACGAGCTCGAAATCCGCGAAGCTCTGCGCGGCAAGGCTGGCGAGCGCCTCCTCGAGATAGAGGGCGCCGTTGTGGACCGGCATCAGGATGGACAAGGCAGGAGCGTTCACCGCGCCCGGCCTCCCCGGCGGCGGGGACGCACCCGCGCTTCGCGAAACCCGCGCAAATCAGTCGTCTTTCCTGTCTGCATCGCGCGGCCGTAACCGCCCCTTCCGAGCCGCGTCAATCGGAGCCTTGTCGTTCAGCGCGTGCCGTAGGTCCGGTCGCCGGCGTCGCCGAGTCCGGGGACGATATAGCCGTGCTCGTCCAGCCGATCGTCGATCGCAGCGGCCCAGATCGGCACGTCGGGATGGGCGGCGCGCAACGCCTCCGCGCCCGGGCGCGCGGCGAGCAGGCAGACGAAGCGCATGTCGAGCGCGCCCGCTTCCTTGAGCCGGTCGATCGCGGCGATGGCGGTGTGGCCTGTCGCCAGCATCGGATCGACGACGATGACCAGGCGCCGGTCGACGTCCTCGGGCGTCTTGAAATAATATTCGATCGCCTCGAGCGTGGTCGGCTCGCGGTAGAGCCCGATATGGGCGATGCGGGCCGAGGGGACGAGGTCGAGCATGCCTTCGGCCATGGCGAGTCCGGCGCGCAGAATGGGCGCGAAGACCAGCTTCTTGCCCGCAATGGCGGGTGCGTCGGTCGTCGCGATCGGGGTTTCGATCGCGACCGCCTCGGTCGGCAGGTCGCGCGTCACCTCGTAGCAGAGCAGGGTGGCCATCTCGCGCACCACCGTCCGGAACAGGGAGATCGAGCTGTTGCGGTCGCGCAGGATGGTGAGCTTGTGCTGCACCAGCGGGTGGGCAACGATCGTCAATCCGTCCATCAGAATACCGTCCCGTCGCTGAGGATGTGGAAAGGGGGTCCGCCGCCCGGCCTGCGTTCGGCCGCGATCCGCCGGCCCGCCGCCCAGCTCCCGCCCTCGAGCATGCGCGCGAGGGGGAAGTCGGCCTCGGAGACGCCGAGGCGCTCGCGAACGAGCGGCGCCATGCGGTCGAGGAGCGCCACCGTCATCGACCGCCAGGCGACGATCAGCGGATCGGAAACATTGTGGGGGCGCGCCGCGTCCTCCGGGTCGGTCAGGCGCAGGACGCCCGTATCCACGAACAGGCCGCCATTGCGATATTCGGCGAGGCCGGTGAGGCCGTCGATGTCGACAACGTCGATGCCCGCTTCCTGCAGCGGCTCGATCAGCGAATAGCTCAGCCATTGGGAGAGCTTGTGGAGCGGAACGAGGCCGTCCGACGCGTCGTCGCGGCGGATCGCCGGGTGCCGCCAGCAATCGCCGAGGGGAATGAAGTCCACCTCGAGCCGGTCGGCCCAGATCGGACCGAGCGCTTCGAGCAGCAGCGCGAGGATCGCGGTCGCTGGAAGGCGGCCGCCCTCGGCCTGGGACGCGAGCGCGTCGAACAGCCCGCCCGGCCGGCCGCCGAACAAATCGGGCCGCGCCTCGATTTGTGCACCGAGGCGGCGGAGGAGGGCGGCGCGTCCTTCGAGGCCGGCGAGCGGATTGTCGGAAGTGACCTGGAAGCCCTGCGCCAGAGCTTCGGTATCGAGCGACTGGAGATCGCCCAAGGCGCCCGCTTCGAACATGCGCTGGCTCGCCACCGCGAGGCCTTCGGAGCGGGTGAAGGTCTTGCCCGAAGCGTCGTCGCGATAGCTCCATCCCGGCCCCGTCCCGGCATCGAGCAGCACGGAGAGGATGACGAGGTCGAACGCCGCGCGCCCACGCTCGGCACTGTCGCTCTCCGGCAAGCTCGGCGTCCCGGCGACGAAATGCCGCCAGCGCGCGTGGAACGGGATGGCGAGGTCGGGATAGTTCTCGCGCGTGACCGCCGCCGTGCGCTCGGCGGCGTCGTCCAGCTTGTCGAGATCGACGCGCCATCCGCAGACCCCGCCGTCGAGCGCAAGCTCCATCATCTCGTGCGCCCGCTCCCGCACGGCCGCGGCCGTGAGCAGGCATCGTATCGGATCGCCCGCCATCCGGCTCAGAATTTCCCGAGGTCCCGGCCGACGACCTTCTTGAGCGCGTCCTCGCTCGGCGCGCCGTCGGGCGTGTAGTAGCCGGCGGCCTTCTTGGCCTCCATCTCGACGCTGGCGTCGGGCGGGACGAGATCGTCGGGGATCGGCACGCGCTCGCCGATCTCGATGCCGCCGCCGACGAGCGCGTCGTGCTTCATGTTGGACATGGAGACGAAGCGGTCGATCCGGTCGATGCCGAGCCAGTGGACGATGTCCGGCATCAATTGCTGGAAGCGCGCGTCCTGGACGCCGGCGACGCATTCGGTGCGCTCGAAATAGGTCGCCGCCTGGTCGCCGCCCGGCTGGCGCTTCCTGGCATTGTAGACGAGGAACTTGGTGACCTCGCCCAAAGCGCGGCCTTCCTTGCGGTTGTAGACGATGAGGCCGACGCCGCCGGCCTGGGCGCCGCGCGTCGCCTCCTCGATGCCGTGGGTGAGATAGGGGCGGCAGGTGCAGATGTCCGAGCCGAACACGTCCGAGCCGTTGCATTCGTCGTGGACGCGGCAGGTGAGGACCTTGTCGCGGTTGCCGAGAAATGCGGGATCGCCGAAGATGTAGAGCGTCATGCCGCCGATCGGCGGCAGGAAGACCGACAGGTCCGGACGCGTGACGAGCTCCGGATACATGCCGCCGGTCTGCTCGAACAGGCAGCGCCGCAGGCTCGCCTCGGCGACGCCGAAGCGCTCGGCGACGCCGGGCAGCCACCAGACCGGGTCGACCGCGATCTTGGTCACCGAGACGTCGCCCGCCTCGTGGACGATCTCGCCGTCGACCGCGAGCCGTCCCGCTGCGATCGCGCCTTGGATCTCGTGCAGGGTGAGCCGCGCCTTCGTGATCGCGATCGAGGGGCGGATGTCGACGCCCGCCTCGATCAGGCTGCCGAAATCGGCGGCGACCCGGTGGCCCCAGGGGTCGAGCGAGACGATCTTGGCCGGATCGCCCCATTGCCGGTGCGGACCGATCTCGCAGACCGGCGAGGTGTCGTTGAAGTCCGGGCGCGCCTGCGGGTCCATCGCGCCCGAGGAAATGGCGAGCGCGCGGTAGATCGAATAGGAGCCGCCATGGGCGCCGATCGCGTTGCGGTCGCCCTTGGAATTGACGGTCGCGATGACCGGGCCCCGCTCCTCGGCGGTCGGCGCGCCCCAGGTCAGCGGATAGCGCGCGGGCGCTCGCGACCCGGGGTGCGAGGTCAGCCTGATATGGCTGCTCTTTGCGTTGGCCTCCACGGGCATCCCCCGTCTCCTCGCTCTAGGGGCCTGTTCGGCCTCTTTCGAAGGCGACGCTACGCCAGCAATCGCCGCGCGGCTATAGCCGGCGCCGAAATGGCGTCACGCGGCGGGAAGGATGCCGGTCCCTTCGCCCGCGGCCTGGAACATGGCCAGGATCCGGCCGACCTGCTCGTCGCTGTGGTCGGCGCAGAGCGAGCAGCGCAGGAGATACATGCCCGCGGGCGTCGCGGGGGGCCGCGCCATGTTGACGTAGAGCCCCTGCTCGAGGAGCGCCTGCCACATGCGAACGGTCGTGTCCTGATCGGGCAGCAGGACGGCGATGATCGCCGATTCCGCCTGGGCCGTGGCGAGGTTGAAGCCCAATTGGCGAAGGCCCGCATGGAGGCGCTTGCTGTTCTTCCACAGATGCGCGCGCTTCTCGCCGGCATGCATGAGCTTGCGGATCGAAGTCGCCGCGGTCGCCACCACCGAGGGCGGCAGCGAGGCGGTGAAGACATAGGGCCGGCACACCAGTCGCAGAACGTCGAACTTGGGATGGTTCGAGACGACGAAGCCGCCGACCGTGCCGACGGACTTGGAGAAGGTGCCGACGACGAAGTCGACCTGGTCGCTGACGCCAGCTTCCTCGAAGACGCCGCGGCCGTGCTCGCCGAAGAAGCCCATGCCGTGCGCCTCGTCGACGACGACCATCGCCCCGTGCTTCTTCGCCACGCCGACCATCTCGGCGAGCGGGGCGATGTCGCCGAGCATCGAATAGACGCCTTCGAGCACGACCAGCCGCCCTCCCTCCGCCGGCAGCCGGCCGAGGCGCCGGTCGAGATCCTCGACGCTGTTGTGGCGGAAGCGCACGATCTGGGCGTTGCCGAGCGCGCAGCCGTCGTAGATGGAAGCGTGGCTGTCGGCGTCGAGGATGATGTAATCCTCCTTGCCGGCGATGGTCGACATCAGGCCGAGATTGGCCTGGTAGCCGGTCGAGAAGACCATCGCATGGGCAGTGCCGTAAAATTCCTTCAGCGCCTCCTCGACCTCGCGGTGACCCTGATAGGTGCCGTTGAGGACGCGGCTCCCGGTCGTGCCCGAGCCGAACTCGTCGAGCGCTTTCTTGCCCGCCGCGACCACGTCGGCATCGAACGTCATGCCCATATAATTGTAGGTGCCGAGGAGAATCGTCTCCTTGCCCTGGATGATCGCACGCGTCGGCGAGAGCACGTCCTCCATCACCAAGGCGAACGGATCGCGCACCCCGGTCGCGAGCAGGGCCTCGCGCTCGGCGATCAGCGCATCGAACTTGGAGAAGAGATCGCGGCCGTGCGAGGCGCCCGCGTGCAGGTCCTCGGCAGGGTCCATCGCGTTGACGGTGGATTCAGTCATCAAATCCTCCCCGTCCCGGGGAGGAGCTTTCGCTCGCGCCCTTCATTTGCCCACCTTCAGCTTTTCGACCGCGTCGACGAGCTGGCCCACCGTCTCGATCTCGGCCTGCATGTTCATGGTGATGAGGATGTCGAACTCGTCCTCGATCGCCGCGACGAAGTCCATGACGGTAAGGCTGTCCCATTCGAGGTCGCCGGCGAAGGTGGTCGCGTCCGAGAGCGCGATGCCTTTCTTGTTGAACGGCTCGATCAGTTCGGCGACCTTCGCGAAGGTCTCGTCTCTTGCGGTCATGGCGGTCCTTTAGGTTTCGCTCCCCCCAGTGCCAAGCGATTAGGGCGGGAAAGGGGCGCCGGCTTGGCAAGCGCGGCCGCCGCGTGCCACAACGTGGCCGCGCAGCAAGGGGGGACGGGTGGACGAGGAGCGGGACGAGGCGGCGGCTTATTCGCCCAACGCCATCCACCTCATGCGCACGACGCAGCTCAGCCACATGCAGCTGTCGGCGATGGCCGATCAGAAAGCGAGCATCCTGATGGGCGCCAGCTTCGTCATCTTCACGATCACCATCGGCCAGGCCCGCGGCGCGCAGCCGCCGCTGCCTTTGCTCATCCTCGGCGCCGCCGCCTTCCTGTCCGCGATCTGCGCCGTGCTGTCGGTCCTGCCGGCGATCCGCCGTCCCAAGACCGGCAAGCCGAACCTCCTCTTCTTCGGGTCCTTCACGCGCCTGAGCGAAGCGGAGTTCATCGACGAGATCACCGCGCGGCTCGAGACGGACGAGAAGATCTATCGGACGATCGCCCGGGACATCTACCAGAATGGCTGCATCCTCCACCGCAAGAAGTACCGCATGCTGGGCTGGGCCTACCGTATCTTCCTCGTCGGGCTGGTGGCGAGCGCCGCCGCCTTTGCGTTGCAGTTCGCGGTCTAGCCGGGCTATTTCAGCCAGCCCTGCTCCCGGTACCAGTCGGCCGTCTCCTTGAGGCCCGTCGGCGTGCGCACGATCGGCGTCCACAAAGCCTCGGGCACCCTGCGCTCCGCCGCGGAGACCCAATCGGGATGGCAGTAATAGCGCGCGCGGTCCGGGGTAAGCTTGGCCCGCTTGCGGCGGAACAGGCGGTCCACCCGCGCCGCCGCCCGCATCAGGGTCCGCGGGATCGAGACGGTCGCCGCACGCCGCCCGTAGATTCGGCCCAGGGTGCGGGCGAAATGACGGTGGTCCCAGCCGTCCTCGCGGCCGTCGTCGGGCTCGTAGGTCTCGGCGAAGGTGTCCGGCTCGTCGAGGAGGGCGAGGATCAGGCGCGAGAGATCCTCGACGTGGATCAGCGAGAAGCGCCCGCGCGGCGGCAGGGCGACGAGGCCGCGCCTCGCCATCTTGAACAGCTCCAGCGTCTCCCGATCGCCTGGCCCATAGACTGCGGGCGGCCTCACGATCGTCCAGTCGAGGCCCGAGGCGGCGACCAGCCGCTCCGACTTCGCCTTCGACCAGCCGTAATCGGAAAGCTCCGGCTCGCGCGCGGCGAGCGAGGAGACGTGGACGAAGCGTTTCACCTTGGCCCGGCGCGCCGCGTCGATCACGTTCGCGGTGCCGCCGACATTGACGCGCTCGAAGCCCGCTCTGTCGCGCTCGTTGATGGCGCCGGCGATGTGGACCACCGCCTCGGCGCCCGCGCACAGCTTCGCGAGCGCATCCGCCCGGTCGAGCGCGCCTTCGACCCAGTCGACTCCCTCCTCGGGCGGGCGCCATTTGCGGGTGAGGGCGCGGATCTCGTAGCCCGCTTCGGTTGCGATCGCGAGGAACCGGGCGCCGACGAAGCCGGTTCCTCCAGTGACGGCGAGCGTGCGGATCTTGCGGTGCTTGCGAGGGGTCATGCGGTCGTCGGCCGCACAGCGACGGGATCAGCGTGACCCCGTTCGTCCCGAGTAGCCGTCGAGCTTGTCGAGACGGCGTATCGAGGGACAGGTCCTTCGATACGGGCCCTCGATACGGCTTCGCCTACTCGGTCCCTACTCAGGACGAACGGGTCTATCACAGCGGGGACCACTCTTCGTTCCGAGAGCTCGGCTCCACCTCCGCCTCGACCCGCAAATGTTCGAGCGCCGCGTCCAGCACCGGCGCGACGCCCTCCCCGCTCATTGCCGACGCCACCAGCGGCCGCACGCCCGCTGCCGCCTCGAGCTCGTCGGCGAGCGCGCCAAGGAGCTCGCCGTCGAGCGTGTCGGCCTTGCTCAGCACGAGCAGCTCGGGCTTGTCCTCGAGGCCTTCCCCGTACGCTTCCAGCTCGGCGCGGACGATGCGCCAGGCTTCGGCGACGTCCTCGGCATTGGCATCGACGAGATGCAGCAGGACGCGCGTGCGCTCGACATGGCCGAGGAAGCGGTCGCCGATCCCGGCGCCTTCGGCCGCGCCTTCGATCAGGCCCGGAATGTCGGCCATGACGAACTCGCGCTCGCGGTGGCGGACGACGCCGAGCTTGGGGTGGAGAGTGGTGAAGGGATAGGCGCCGACCTTGGCATTGGCATTGGTCACGGCATTGAGGAAGGTCGACTTGCCGGCATTGGGCAGCCCCACCAGGCCGACGTCCGCGAGCAGCTTGAGGCGGAGCCAGACCCACATTTCCTCGCCGGGCCAGCCCATGCCGTGCTGGCGGGGTGCGCGATTGGTCGCGCTCTTGTAGCTGGCATTGCCGCGCCCGCCGTCGCCGCCCTTGAGGAACACGATGCGCTGGCCGATCCGGGTGAAGTCGGCGAGCACCGTCTCCTTGTCGTCGGAAATGATCTGCGTCCCCACCGGCACCTTGACGACGAGGTCGCCGCCGCCGGCGCCCGTCTGGTTGCGGCCGTGGCCGCCCTTGCCGCGCGGCGCCCGGAAATGCTGGGTGTAGCGGAAGTCGATCAACGTATTGAGGCCCTCGACCGCCTCGAAGACGATGTCGCCGCCCTTGCCGCCGTCGCCCCCGTCCGGCCCGCCATATTCGACATATTTTTCGCGCCGAAAGCTCACCGCCCCGGGACCGCCCGCTCCGGAGCGGATGAAGATCTTGGCCTGATCGAGGAAATGCATCGGCGCGATGTAGGCGCTGACGCCCCGGGCGTCACCCCGTCGCTCGCCGTCCAGACTCAGGGCCGTGCGTGCTGCGCCTCATAGATGCCGAGCTTGCCGCCGCCCGGCAATGTGACGCCGGTGCTTCGGCCCCAATCTTCCTGCTCGATGGGATCGGTCGCGACTCCCTTCTCCGCCATCCTGGCGACGAAAGCCTCGGCATCGTCGCAGATGAAATAGATCTGGTGGAAGCCGTTTTCTCCGCCATGGACGCCGAGCTCGGCCGGCGGCAGCTTGAAGATCAGCCAGCCGCCGCCGGAATCGATGCAGGGAATTTCCAGCACGTCGCGAAGGAAGGCGCGGTCCGCCTGTTCGTCCTTCGTGAAGATCATCGCATGCGCACCACTGATCATTCTGGCCTCCCTCGGTTCAGCCGCCCTCGCGCGGAGGAGCGACGGCGGCGATGAGATGCTTGCGGGCGAGGTCGCGGGCCTTGTCGCCGTCGCCCCCGTCCGGCCCGCCATATTCGACATATTTTTCGCGCCGGAAGCTCACCGCCCCGGGCCCGCCCGCTCCGGAGCGGATGAAGATCTTGGCCTGATCGAGGAAATGCATCGGCGCGATGTAGGCGGGCGGCCGAGCTTACGCCACCCCGCCTTCGGGGCGCGGGGCGAACGCGATGATGAGATGCTTCCGCGCCAGCTCGCGCGCTCGTTCGCGCGCAAGGCCGAGCGAGTCGGCGACCGGCTCGCCCATCAACGAATCGCCGAGCGCGGCGAGAATCAGCCACAGGGTCACGTCGCGCACCTTCGCTTCGTCGAGGCCGGCGCCGAGCTGGTCGACGAGCAAATGGATCGACTCGAGCATCGGGTTGAGCGCCTCCCTGGTCCCCGACAGGATGGCCCAGGCGGCAAGGGCGCCGCCGCCCTCCCTGTCGAAGGCGTCGAAAATCCGGTCGACGAGCTCGCGCGGATCGCCCTGGCCGGCGCGGGTGCGCTCGACCGCCGCGGCGATGCCGGCGACCACCCGCCGATTGATGAGCTCCACGAGCGCCGCCTGCAGGCCGGCCGCCGATCCGAAATGGTGGAGCAGATTGGCGTGGGTCTTGCCCATGCCTGCCGCGACCGCCTTGAGCGTCACGGCCTGCGGGCCTTCGTTGATCAGCAGCGTGCGTGCCGTCTCGAGCGCGGCGGCGCGGCTTTCTTCACTGGTCAGGCGTTCGCGGGATATTGACATTAGTGTCAGTAGCGTTTAGTCCTTGTGTGCCGACTTGATCCGGCATCTGTCGACAGGAAGCCAGCGGAAAAGCAGATGAGGAAGCACACGCCGTCCGATCTCACCATCGTGCCCCGCGACCGCCGCTTCGGCCGCGGCGCCCGCACCGAGCGCTGGTGGCTGGGCGCCGATCCGGTCGGCACCGCGCTCTACAACGCGCTGTCGGCCACGTTTCCGAAAGGCGAAGCCTTTTTCGTCGAGAGCGTGCGCGCGTTCCGCGACGGCGCCGAGCCGCGGCTGGCCGAGGAGATCCGGGCCTTCACCACGCAGGAGGTGATGCACAGCCGCGAGCACGTCCAGTTCAACAAGCGCGCTCACGAAGCGGGCTACGATCTGTCGCCGCTCGAGGCGCAGGTCGAGAAGCGCCTCGCCTTCATCCGCTCGAAACCGCCGATCGCCTGCCTCGCCGCGACCATGGCGCTCGAGCATTTCACCGCGATTCTCGCCCACGAGCTGCTCGCCGACCCGCGCCATCTGGCCGGGGCGGACGCCGAGACCGCGGCGCTGTGGCGCTGGCACGCGATCGAGGAGATCGAGCACAAGGGCGTCGCCTACGATACCTGGCTGCATGCGACGTCGGCCTGGCCGCGCTCGAAGCGCTGGAAGGTCAAGGCCAAGGTGATGCTGCTCGTCACCAGGAACTTCATCGTCGACCGGACCCGCGGAACGCTCGAGCTCCTCCGCCAGGACGGCATCGCCGGTCCCCGCGCCTGGGCGCGATTGTTCTGGTTCGCCTGGGTCCGCCCGGGGATGCTGCGCAAGATCTTCACCGCCTGGGCGAGCTACTTCCTGCCCGGCTTCCACCCCTGGAAGCACGACGACCGCGCTTTGATCGCGGCCGAAGAGAAGAGGCTGGCTACGGCCGCCGCCTAGTCCCTCCCCATCGCGAGATGGGGAGGGACTAGGCCGCCATCGCCGCTGCGCACGGCGCGTCCTCCTCCTCACTTTCGCCGAGAGCCAGAACCATCTCGCGGCAGGGCGCCGCTTCGCCTCTGGCGAGGCTGAAGCGCGGCACGATCTCGCCGGTCGGCCGGAAGCCAAGCTTCTCGAGCACGCGGCCGGACGCGGGATTGTCGATGAAATGCCCGGCTTCGAGCCGTCTCAGCCGGAGGCTGTCGCGGGCCGCGGCGACGAGCGCCCTCGCCGCCTCGGTCGCATAGCCGCGGCCCCAATGCTCGCGCTTCAGCCAATAGCCCAGCTCGCGCCGGCCATCGGGCATCCGCCCGAAGCCGACGCCGCCGATCAGCTCGGCCCCGGGCCCGGTGCGCAGGAAGACGAGCGCGCTGGCATCGGCAGGAGTGCGCTCGCGCGAGAGGAAGGCCACGGCATCCCGCCGCCGGTACGGCCAGGGCGCGGTGGCGAGATTGCGGACGACGGCCTCGTCGGCGATCGCCCGGTGCAAGGCGGCCGCATCCTCGATCCAGCCGGGCCGCAGCAGCAGTCTTTCCGTCCTCGCGAACATGGCACTTCCCCTTCTCGCGTCGCCTGCGCCCTGGCCCCGGGGGGTTGCGGGCGGATGACAGTTTCGAGGGAGAAATGAAAAAGGGAGAGAGACCCTGCGGCCCCTCTCCCTCGAATTCGGTTCTCAACTGAGACCTGGGGGCCGCCCCTTGAGGACGACCCGTGATCGATCGTCCCTATTTCGCGTTTTCCGCCGGAATATGCATGTCCACGCACGCAAATTTGCGGCCGAGCTTCCCGTCGCGGAACGAGACGCGGCCGTCGGCGAGCGCAAAGAGGGTATGGTCCTTGCCGATGCCGACATTGGCGCCCGGATACCATTTGGTCCCGCGCTGGCGCACGATGATGTTGCCCGCGAGCACGGTTTCGCCGCCGAACTTCTTGACGCCCAGACGGCGGCCCGCGCTGTCGCGACCGTTGCGTGAGGATCCGCCTGCTTTCTTATGTGCCATGACTAAGCTCTAACCTGTCTGTCTTTACGCGTTCTTATCAGCGGCGGGCTTCTTGGGGGAAGCCTTTTTCTTCGCCGGGGCGGGGCTGTCGGTCTTCGCGCTCGCGGTCGGCTCGGACTTGAGCGGCGCCGCCGGCTTCGGGGCGCTCGCCGCCGTCTCCTTCTTCGCCTTCTTGGGCGCGGGAGTGTCGGTCATCGGGCTCTCCGCCCCTTCGACCTTGGCGGGCGCGGCCGGCTTCGGCGCGGGGGATGGCTTCGAAGCTGCTGCGGGCGCCTCCGCCTTGGCAGCCTTCTTCGGCTTCTCCGCCTTCTGGTCGCCGATCGCGGTGATCCTGAGGATCGTGTGCTGCTGGCGGTGGCCTTTCTTGCGGCGGTAATTGTGGCGGCGGCGCTTCTTGAAGACGATGACCTTCTCGCCCTTCGCCTGGGCGATGATCTCGGCCGAGACGGTCAGGCCGTCGGTCGACTTGAGCTCGCCGCCGTCGCCGGCGAGCAGGACGTCGCCGAGCGTGACCGTGTCGCCGGCTTCCCCGGCGAGCTTCTCGACGACGATCTTGTCTCCGGCGGCGACGCGATATTGCTTGCCGCCCGTGCGCACGATTGCGAACATGGCTTTACTACTACCTTCCAGCTTTTCCCACGCGTCCGTAGCCGGGGCCGACGGGTCCCGCGGGGAAGATGCGGGCTGCTACCGGTGGGCGGCGTGGATGTCAACCGAGGGGGACGAGGGCCGGGCCCCGTTGCGGCAGTCAGTGCCGGTGGACGCTCTTGAGCTTGTAGCGGCCGTCCGAGAATTTCTCGAACAGGCCGGAAATGGCGGGATGGTCGACCGGCTCGGCGCTCTCGTCGGGGACGAGGTTCTGCTGGCTCACATAGGCGATGTAGCTCGACTCGCCGTTCTCGGCGAGGAGGTGGTAGAACGGCTGGTCCTTGTCGGGCCGCACGTCTTCCGGGATCGCCTCATACCATTCGTCGCTGTTGGCGAAGGCCGGGTCGACGTCGAAGACGACGCCGCGAAAGTCGAACAGGCGGTGCCTCACCACGTCGCCGATCGCGAAATCGGCGCGGCGGATCGGCGGCGCCGCGGGAATGCCGGCGGTCTGGGATGCCGGGAAAGGGCTGGGCCTCATCATCTCCCGGACTATGTAGGCGATTGCGGCCGGGAGGCAAGCGAGGCGCGCGTCGCGCCTTGGCAAGGCCGGGTGCTTCCGTTAGAGCGCGCGGCCTGTCGACCGGCCCCTCGTCCTCGTGCGGGTCCAACGCATCGCGGAGAGGTGCCAGAGTGGTCGATTGGGACGGTCTCGAAAACCGTTGTGCCGGTAACGGTACCGTGGGTTCGAATCCCACCCTCTCCGCCACTGCCGCTGGCGTCGGTCCCGTTGGACCGCGGCGTCCCCATCGCCTCACATGTCGACGGTGAGGCTCATCTGGAAGCGGCGCGGCGGATTGTAGTAAAAGCCCTGGCCGACATTGTTGTAGCCATAGGGATTGTTCGCCGAGGCCAGCTGGGCGCGGAACGTCGCCGGCCGGTCGACCAGGTCGAACCGGTAGCGGCCGCCCAGCGAGACGACGTAGCGCGCCGGAATGACGAAGCGGTTGGCGCTGTCGGCGACGCGATCGGACGAATTCTCGTACGCCAGATCGAGCGACAGGCCCTCGACCCAGGGCAGGTTCCAATTGACGCCGCCGGTGACGGTGCGCCCGATCGAGCCGACCGGCCGGCGCCCGATCAGCCCCAGGTCCACCGCGTCCCCGCTCACGGTCGCATCGAGGAAGACGGCGCCCAGGACGATGCTGAGCCGCGGCGTGACCTGCCCGGCGAGCGACATCTCGATGCCGCGGTTGCGCACCCGGCCGAGCTCGCGGAAGACGAGGCCGGGATCGAGCGCGAAATAGGGTTTGCGCACGTCGAACAGGCCCGCGACCAGACGGAGCGACGGGGTGATCGCGTAGCGGAAGCCGGCGTCCATCTGCTCGGTGAGGATGGCGGGCGGCGCCTCGCCCCGGTTGACGGCGCTGTCGGGCGCGACCGGGCTTTCCTCCAGCCCCCTGGTGTAGCCGGCGTAGAAGACGAGATCGCTCCCGGCGAGGAGGGAAGCGGCCCCGTTGAACAGCCACGGGCTCGCCTCGGTGACCGGCAGGGCGCCGGAAGGCCGGATCACCGCCTTCTCGTAAAAGGGGCGCTGGATGCCGAGGCTGAGCTCGCCCACGCCGCGCCAGCGGCCCTCGTATCCGAGGCCGACCGTCACCTGGCGCACCCGGTCGGTGGTCTGCTGCCCCAGCGCGAAGTCCGGCTCGGGCGCCGTCATCGGCTCGTCGATGCGCCCGGGGCCGAGATCGTAGACCTGTCCGCCCCCGTAGCGGCGGTCCTGGGCCCGCCCGCGAGTCATCAGGTGGATCTGGTGGAGACGGTCGCCTTCGACCAGCTGGCGGGTGAGGCGCAGCTCGCCCGAGGTGGAAGCGAAGCGGCGCTCCCGGTCGGCGATGACCCGGCGGTCGGCCTCGCCCTCGGGCGTCGCGTTGAGGAACAAGGGGGTGAAATTGGTGTCGTCGCGCGCCACCGAGCGGAACGCGCCGCCGCGCAGCGTCCAGTCTCCGGACGCGAAGCTGGCGAGCAGCCCGAAATTGACGTCCTCGCCTTCGTTCTCGGCCCATTCCGGACCGAAATAGCGGCGCCGCTCGATGCGGGGCGGGAGGTAGGCGCCGGCGGTGAAGATGATCGGCTGCGCCTCGCCGTCCCTTTCCTGCTGGCCGCTCCAGAAGGGAATGATCTCGACATCGTCGGACGGACGCCAGCGGGCGACCAAGGCGGCGGTGAGCACGCGCTGCTCGTCGCCATAAGGGAGGCCCTGCTGGGTGACGCCGACGCCGCCGGCGATGCCGAGCCTGTCGGTGACGGGAAGCTGCGCGTCGACCTCGAGACGCGGCGCCCCGAACGGGCCGATGCCCGCGACGGTGCTGGCGACCGCTTCCTCGCCCGGCAGCCGCAGCGAAAAGTCCGCCACGCCGGTCGGCGCCGGAAAAGGATAGCCCTGCGCGGTGAGGCCGACGCGGACGTTGTTGCCGGAGGTCAGGCGCTGGTTGATGTCTCCCTGATAATCGAAATACATGCCGTTGATGCGCACGTTGCCGGCCTGGACCGGGCTGAAGCCGCGGGCGCCGAAGGGGGAGTAGAGCCCGACGCGCTCATTGCCGACGCTGGTCCCGAACGCATCCTGCGCGGACGCCACCGCATTCTCGCCGGTCCGCTGCGCCCAGGCCTCGCTTGGGACTGCCAGCAACGCCGCAATGCTGCTGCCGATCAACACTGTCTTTTTCATCTCGACCTCCGTTTCCGCGGAGATGGCGGAAGCGGAGGCGGGGAGCGGCGTGGCGGTCGATGAACGTCCGGATCGGCTCGACGAGCGTCAGCGGCGGAGCGGAATGCGCAGGATGTTGCGGAAGCCGCCCCCCGGGAGCTCGGCCGCCTCGAGGGCGGCGTCGTCGCCGAAGCGCGAGCGCAGGCGGTCGAGGACGTTGCGCAGGCCGACCTTCTCGCCGGTCGGGCTGCTTCCGGGCGTCCTGGCGTCGTTCTCGACGACGATCTCGAGGTGCGAGCCGTCGCGGCGCGCGCGTATGCCTATGCAGGTCCGCCCTTCCGACCTTGCGACGCCGTGCTTCACCGCATTCTCGACCAGCGGCTGGAGCAGCAAAGCGGGGACCTTCGCCTCGGCGCTGCCGTCCGCGAGCGCGACCTCGAAGTGCAGCCGGTCCGGGAATCGGGTGCGCTCGATCTCCAGATAGAGACGCTGCAGCTCCACCTCTTCGGCAAGGGTCAGGTCCTCCATCGGATTGACGGCGAGGCTGCGCCGGAAAAAGTCGGAGAGCTGCATCACCATCTCTTCCGCCTTGGCGGGCGCGTCGCGGACGAGCGCGGCGATGGCGTTCAGCGTGTTGAAGAGGAAATGCGGATTGATCTGGTAGCGCAGCGCGCGGACCTGCGCCTCCTGCGCCTTGATGGAGAGCTCCGCGGCATGGCGCTCCTGCTCCTGGATCGTGATGCTGTAGGAGAGCGCGAGATAGGTGGCGGTCCAGGAAAAATAGAACCAGAACCAGTAGAGTGTGAAGTAAACGAAATCCTGGAAGACCGTGTGCTCCCCGTCCCCGAACATGAAGGCGTTGAGCGCCGCCTGGACGCAAGCCGCGGCAAGGGCCAGCGCCGCGCCGACCATCGCTTGGCGAGCGAATTCGCGCAGCCGAAGCGGCCGCAGGCAGCGGTACAGCACGTAGCTGACGAAGACGCCGAACAAAGCGAACCCAACCCGCCGCACCGTGCCCTCGATCAGGTCGGGTCCGCCCGCCAAATCGTCGATGTGGGCACGCAGCCACATGATGGTGAAGTGGGTCGCCCAGAAGGCGGCGATCAGTATGCCTGCCCCTCTCTTGAGACGGGCGGGAGCGGCGGATTCGGCATGTAGCGGCGTGATGTCCAATTCGCCCCCCGGTGCGATGTTCGGCCGATTCTATCTGTTTGCGACGGCGCGGCATAGCCAAGCGCACTCGACAGGCGTCCGGCTCTGATCGATAAACGTCGCAAGGGTCGAGCCGGAAGCCGGGCATGCGCGTGTTGATTGTCGACGACGAGCCGCTCGCGCGGCGGCGGCTCGTGCAGATGCTGGCGACGTGCCGCGATGTCGAGATCGCCGGCGAGGCCGAGGGCGGGCGCGAGGCGCTCAAGCTCGTCGGGCTGCTCCGTCCGGACGTGCTGCTGCTCGACATCGAGATGCCCGTCGTGGACGGCTTCGCGGTGCTCAAGGCACTGCCGCACAGCCCGGCGCCGGCCATCATCTTCGTGACGGCTTTCCAGGACCATGCGGTGAAGGCGTTCGAGCTGCGGGCGACCGACTTCGTCGTCAAGCCGGTCAGCGGCGAACGCCTCGCGAGCGCCCTCGACCAGGCACGCAGCGACATCGAGGCGCGGCGCTCGGTGGAGCGGCTGGCCTTCCTTCAGGAGCGGCTCGCCGAGCTGGAAAGCCGTGCTCTCGCCGCATCGGATCCGGGCCTGTGGGTGCAGATCGGCGGCGAACGACGTCTGCTCCCCTTGGCCGCGATCCGCTGGCTGGAGGCCGAGCGCGATTTCGTGCGGGTGCACATGACGAACGAGGCGCATCTCGTGAGCGCGATGCTCGGCGAGATGGAAAAGGCGCTGGACGAGCAGGAATTCCTGCGCGTCCACCGTTCGGCGATCGTGCGCAAGGACAGGGTGCGCGCCGTGCTGCGCGGCCGCTTCTCCTCCCCGGTGCTGGAGCTCGACGACGGCCATCGTCTGCAGGTCGGCCGCAAATACCGTGAAGCGGTGCGAAGCGCCTTCGACTTTTCTGGTTGAGCGGGAATTCGGCGGAGACCGGCAGCGCCGAACGGTGACCGCGGGGGTCGCACAACCTCTTCGCAAATCAAGAGGAGTTTCGCGAAGCCCTAAAGCGAAGCGAGGAGGAACGTCGCGTAAGGCGCGCAACGCGAAATAGACGGGCGGACCTTCTATGTTCCTGAACGCGCGGAGTTGTCACAGACATACCGTGAACTAACCTAGCAACTCGCGCTGTTCGGGCGAGAGGCGTTGGCCTACCCACGTCCCCAAATCCTTCGGCCAGTAACCGACCCCTTCCACGTTATCGAACTGCTTGGAACGCCACAGGATAGTGCCAAGGTTCTTCCTCTTGTCGGTTCCCGCGAGGGAAACTCCATTCTGATAGAGCGCTCGCACAAGCTCGCTCCGCGTCATTGGGCGACCCTCTTTGCTGATCGCTGCCTTGCACGACTCGACCACAACGGCGGGAGGCGCGAAGGTCACCGGGAAACCCGTTGGCCCCGGCTCGGAAGCCACTTTCGAGTGTTCATCCACAGAGTTATGCCCCGCTAAGTCCTCATAGACCCGGATAAACGTCCGCATTTTCTCCGCCTCGGCCTCAAGCTCGGCAAGCTTTTGTCGTGCTTTATCAAGGAGATGATTCATAGCGCGGTCCTCTGAGACGTCACCAGCTTCATCACTGCCACAGAGGCGGACTTAGTGCAACTCTTGAGGCTTCCAATCGCACACGCTTGAGGCTATAGAGTTCTCGCGCACGGGCTGCTGTCGCCCGCAATGCGCAGGAAGGAGTTACCGATGTGAGTTTGACCGGACGCCGGTACACGATAGCCGCAAAACAAAACGGGCGCCCCGAAGAGCGCCCATCCTGTAGACAACTTCCAGAGGGAGTTGCGCCCTCGGAAACGGTCGCCATAGCAAGCACCCGTTTAGCGCGATTTCCCTCTGGAGGCAACCCCTGAGGCTGCTTTTGCGACCTCTCTCCACATGCCTTTTAAGGGATTCAAAACATGGCAGATTATCAGATCACCCACATCATCCCCGACCGTTCCGATCCAGACCGCCGCATTGACGCGGTGTATGGACCGGCCTGCGGCCTCCTCCCGCTCGATACGGCTATCCAGTGGATCGCGAACGGGCACACGTTCTGGACGCTCGTCGGGTTCTACCGTGCCGACGTCTATTATGTCCCGCCGACGGCCTTGGTGCGGCATCACCTCACGACGTCGCGGGACGGCTATCAGCCAAACAATCTGCTGAGCCTGCCTCACTACCAGTACGCGTGACCACATAGTCGAAGGGCGCTTGGGTCACGTCAGGCTCAAGCGCTCACGCTAGCGCCTGTTGAGCCACATGAAGAAGCCCTCGCCGACCTGAGATCGGTGGCGCCAGGCTCATCGGGCGCAGGATTGGTACGGGGCCGCCTCGCGGCGCGCCGTTAACTTCTGCGCCTTTCATGCGCCATTTCGGGACCGCGATCTTTGTGTCGCAACGGAACGGTTTTTGGTCCGTTGGCCTTGCGTCCGTCCTGTGAGCGTAGTGATGATTTGCCGGACCCTCTATCTGGTCGACGACGACCCCTCTTCCCGCCGGGATCTGATCGGCGAGCTGAGCGCTCTCGATCTCGAGACCTGGCCATTCGCCGCCGCGGTCCAGTTTTCCGCGATGCTCGGCCAGCTCCAGCCCGCCCCCGTCCTCCTCAGCATGGATCTCGCGCCCGAGGGCGCCGCCTTCGCCGTGCTCGAGGAGATGGTGGCGACGGGCCGGCACTGGCCGGTCGTCGCCTTCGGCGCCAATCCCGACATGCGCACCGCCGTCGAGGCGATGAAGCGCGGCGCGATCGACTTTCTCACCCGGCCGGTCGCCACCCTGGATCTCGGCGACGCACTTGCCGGCGCCCTTGCCTTGCTCGACGACATAAGGGACGAGGAGGCGCTGCGCGCCGATGCGCAGGCGCGGATCGCCTGTCTGACGCCCCGCGAGAGCGAGGTCGCGAACTCCTTGATCGGCGGCCTCGGCAACAAGAGCGCCGCCCATCGCCTCGGGCTCAGCGTGCGCACCGTCGAGATGCACCGGGCGCGGCTGCTGCGAAAGCTCGGCGTGCGAAGCCTCGCCGAGGCTGCCTCGCTCATCGCCCATGCCCGGATCGCGGCACCGAGCGCGGGCCTTCGGCTGCGCCGCTCGCTGGCCGCGCGCGACACCATCCTCCCCGCGCCGCGCTGACCGCCCCGCGAGGGGCGGATCCAGTGCATTTGCGGCGGGCCGATTCCCCTTCGCGGCCAGCTGCCCCGGAGCGATAATGGCCAGCGCGTTCAAGCCTTTCCATCGCCTGCGCCTTGTTCTAGCTTGACGCCATGGCGGACGAACGGGCGGACGGGACCGGCGAAGGCGGCGGCGCCTGGCAGGGCGGCTGGGCCGGCGCCGGCGCGCTTCTGGCCGCGATCCTGCTCGTCGGCCTGATCGCCATGGTGACCTTGTCCAATCGTGCCCGGGAAGGCGCGCTGGAGGTCGAGCGCCACGCCTATGACGTCATGCTGCTCAGCCGCACGGTCGATGCGACCATCGCCCGCGCCGAGGCCGCGCTCGGCCGCTTCGTGCTCGACGAGGAGCAGGCGACCGGCACCGTATACTATACCGAATGGCGCCGCGCCGGCCGCCAGATCGAGGAGCTGCAGCGCCAGGCGAGCGACGACCCCGCGCAGGCGGCGCGGGTCCGGGAGCTGCGCCGGCTCTACGCCCAGCGCGGCGCCGAGCTTGCCCTCGCCGCCACCGCGGCAGCGCGCCGCACCGGCTCGGAAAGCGTCGCCTGGTTCTACCAGGCCGGCCGCTCGCCGACCTTGCCGGCCTTGCGTTCCCGTCTCGACCAGATCGCCGCCGCCGAGCGCGCGACCCTCCAGCAGCGCATGGCCGAGACCCGCAACTTCACCAACCAGGCGGATCGCCTGACCGGGTGGCTCGGCTGGCTCGCCGTCCTGATCGCGCTCGGCGCCATCCTGCTCGGCCTGTTCGCCTGGCGCGCGATCACCGAACGCATCCTCGCCCGCCGGGAGGCCGAGAACGAGGCCAGTCGCGCGTCCTTCCTGGAGCATGCGGTCGAGGAGCGCACGCGCGAGCTGCGCGAGGCCAATGAGCGCCTCCGCGCGGAGGCGGCGGAGCGCGCCGCCGCCGAGGCCCAGCTGCGCCAGGTCCAGAAGATGGAGGCGGTCGGGCAGCTCACCGGCGGCATCGCCCACGACTTCAACAACATGCTCGCCGTCGTCGTCGGCGGTCTCGATCTCGCCCGGATGAAGCTGCGCGGCCCGCGCCGCGAGGTCGAGCTCCATCTCGACAACGCCCTGGAAGGGGCCGACCGCGCTGCCGCGCTCACCCGCCGGCTGCTCTCCTTCGCCCGCGCCGAGCCGCTGCTGCCCGAAGGCATCGCGCCCGCCGAGCTGATCGGGAACATGCTCGATCTGGTCGACCGCACGATCGGCGAGCGCATCCAGGTCGATACCGATTTCGCGGCCGAGCCCTGGCACGTCTGGGCCGACGCCAACCAGCTCGAGAACGCGATCGTCAATCTATGCGTCAACGCCCGCGACGCCATGGACGGCTCGGGCGAGCTCAGGATCGCGGTCGCGAACCTGGAGCTCGCCGACGGCGAGGTCGGCCAGCTGCCCGCGGGCGAATATGTCCGCATCTCGGTCGCCGATACCGGCACCGGCATCGCGCCCGAGCATCTCGACCGCGTGCTCGAGCCCTTCTTCACCACCAAGCCGGTCGGGAAGGGGACCGGCCTCGGCCTCAGCCAGATCTTCGGCTTCGCCCGCCAATCGGGCGGCGACATCGCCATCGAATCGGCCCTCGGCGAGGGCACGAAGGTGTCGATCTATTTGCCGCGCTCGCACCAGGCGGCGCTGCAGGCCGCCGATCGCGCCCGCCACGATGGCCCGCGGATCGACGCGCCCGCCTACGTCGAGAAGGGCGCGGTCGTCCTGGTCGTCGAGGACGATCCGCGGGTCAGCCGCTCGACCGTCGCCGCCCTGGACGAATTGGGCTATGTCCCGATCGCCTGTTCGGGCGGGCGCGATGCGCTCGACATCCTTGCCCGCAATCCCATGATCGATCTCGTGGTGACCGACGTGATGATGCCGGAAATGACCGGCCCCGAGCTGATCCGCGAGATGGCGCGCCTCTACCCCCATATCGGGGTTCTGTTCGTCACCGGCTATGTCGGCGAGGCCGGCGAGGCGCAGGACCTGAGCGGCTACGACATCTTGCGCAAGCCGTTCACGGTGGCCGCGCTCGCCGAAGCGGTCGCCGGCGCGCTCGGTCACCGGGTCGGCGGCCAGGTCAGCGGATCGCCCCCCGCTTCAGAAGCCGCGGCAGCAGAGTAACCGCCGCGAGCAGCGGCCAGCGCCGCTGCCAGGGCCGGATCTCGATCGGCACCCCCGAGTGGCGGCTGATCTTCCAGGCGAGATAATCGACTCCGCCCGCGAACGTGAAGCTCGCCTTGGCGAGCCGCAGCACCGTCAGCGCCTTCCCTTTGCGCTGCCGCCTCCTCCAGGATCCCGGCACCTCCACCGGCGCCCGCGCCTGCGCCAGCACCGCCGCGCCGAGCCGCCGGTAGCGCTCCGGCTCCGCCTCGACGATCGAGCCGGGCCGATTCTTCCGCTCCGCCCTGATCTCCGCGCCGTAGGTCAGCCGGAATCCCTCGCGAAAAACGGCGAGCGGTTCGTCCCGCCGCTCGCGCGGCAGGGTCGGACGGGCGAGAGCGAACAAGGTCGGCGCGGCTTCCGAAACGGCCTCGACCGCGCGCGCTCTCGCTGCCTCGTCCGCGGTCCAGACCAAACGGGCCGGCTGCGCGAACCGCGCCCAGACCGAGACCGAGTGCGCCTCAACCGAGCATTCGCGGCCGAAATCCGCCTCGCTCAGCACGGCATATTTGGCCGACAGGCCGCGATGCGCGAACGGGAAGACGTTGGGCGGGATCAAGCGGTTCGCCGTGGCCAGCCACCGCCGGTCGTAGGCGGTCCGATAGTCCGATACGATCAGGTAGAAATCGAGCATCAGCCCTTCGAGCTGCTTCTCCCGCAGGCACGAGCCGTAGAAGAGCACCGCCCGCGCCGCCGCCGGATGCGCCGCGGCGACGGCGGCCGCCATCTCGGCGACGCGCGGATCGACCGGCTCGGCAAGCTCGGCGGCGACGATGTCGCGGATGCTCTCGCTCATGCTTCAGGTGCACAAGGCCAGATAGGCGATTTCCATCACGGTGCCGCCGGCGACGGCGGCGACGCCCTCCCCCGCCGGCCCATAGCTGCGCTCCTCTGCGACCGACCCGTCCGGGCCGTGGCGGCGGAAGGCCATCGCGTTGATCGTCCGGGCACTGCAATCGACGCGCAGGAGATAGGAGCCCGCGCCCGGTCCGCTCGCGCCCGGATCGGTGAGCCGGAACCAGGCCTGGCGCGTGCCCCCCTCCTCGGAGAGCGAGGCGGCGTTGACCGAGATCGCCTGGCCGCTCGGCGCCGCGCCGAGATTGAGCCAGAGCGGCGCTTGCACCGCCCCGGCCGCCGGCGCGGCCGCTGCCGCCGCGGCCGCCGCGGCCTCCGCCTGCGCGGCGGCGACCGCCTCCGGCGCCGTGACCCCGCAGGCCTCGATCGCGGCGGCCACTTCGGGCCGCACGCGCCGGTCCTCGACATGGTTGGCGACTTCGACCAGGTCGACCGGCGCCAGCGCGCTTCGTCCGAAGCGCTGCTGCGGCATCATCCGCGCGATCCGCTCGAGCTGGCGCATCTGCCAGACGCCCAGGCTCACCTCGAGCCGGCGCCCCGTGCATTCCGCCTCGCTCTCGGAGAAACCGTAGCGCGCCAGCTGGGGCTGAATGATCGAGCGCTCGGAACCCCAATAGTCCGATGCATAGCCTGCGCAGCCGGCGAGGGCCGCGAGCGGCAGCAAAGGCAGGAATCGGCGCATGGGAACTCCCGGGAAGACGATGGCGCTCCTTCTAGCCCGGGCCCGGCCCGCGTGCGAGAGCTTCTCTGCGGCGCGGCCGCCAATCGACGGCGAGCCGGCGCCCGTCGGCGCCTCGCCTGTTGACGCCGCGGGCGTTTCGCGCCTTTGTTTCCTCGACTGGAGACCGTTCAATGAACAAGACCGCCGCCGCCCTCGCCGCTTTCGCGCTCGCTGCCGCCCCTGCCTCGGCGGCGCCGCGCGGGCCGGCGCTCGAGCCGGCCGGCGAGCGGATCGAGGGCAGCGCGATGCGCGGCGGCTCGGTCTACTGGCTGCTGCCGGCGCTGATCGTGCTCGCTTTGCTCATCGCGATCCTCGCCGGCGACGAGGACGCGCCGAAAAGTCCCTGAGCGCCGCTCAGGCGGCGAGCTTCAGGAACGGCACCGGCGGGGTCGGCCGCAGCACGATCGGATGGTCGCGGTCGGCCTCGAACAGCTCGCCGTCCAGAATCACGCTGGAGCGCTCGCCCTCGATGCGGATCTCGTCGCCGCGCTCGAGATGGACGCCGGTCATGGTGTAGCGCCCGAGCCGGCCGCGGATCGCCGCGACCAGCGCCCGCACCAGCGCCAACGGACTGCGCTCGATGACGATGAGCTGCATGGCGCCCGCCGGCGAGCCGGGGGTGGCGCCCGGCATGTGGGTCTCGAGCAGCAGCCGCTGCAGGGTCGTGACCATCAAGAGCGCGAACTTGCCCTGGAGCTCGCCGCGTTTCAGGATCGAGATCTTCACGTGGCGCGGCCGCGGCGGCAGGAAGCGCGCGGTGATGCCGAGCGCCACCGACAGCAAGGTGGCGACGAACGTCAAGACGTGCGCCAACCAGTTGGGAATGCCGAGCGGATAGAGCTTGTGCCGGCAATAGAGGATCGAATCGGCGAGGCCGGCGCCGCCGAGGAACATGCCGAGCACCGGCCGGCCGTCCCCCATCGCGCCCGAGAGCTGGATGAGCTCGCGGCTGACGATATGGCTCGCCATGTCGGCGCGCGCGATCACGAGCACCCGCTCGAGCGCCTCGATCGGATCGCCCCCCGCGCCCAGATCGTGGGCGATGAGGTTGGTCTTGCCATTGGGGAGCACGGCCACCGGCGGCGGCCCGGCACCCAAAGCGGGATCGCCGAAATGGCCGCCCTGGTGGAGTTCGGTGAGCGCCGCCTGGACCGTGCCGTCGCCGCCGTTGATGACCAGCACCTTGGGCTTCACCCGGGCGATCGTCTTCAGCGCCTGGCCGATCTGGTCGACATGCTCGACCTCGTAGTGGAAGATGTCCTGGTGGGCGGCGCAGAAGGCGCGCACTCTGGGCAGCAGCGAGCGGTTGCCGGTCGAGCGCGGATTGGAGAGGAGCGCGACGCGTGCCATCAGCGCCGCCTCGCCGCTTCGACCGCCCATTTGCTTCGTCCCGTCACGCGCGCACTCCCGGAAAGTCCCGGCCGGGCGCTCCTCGAGAGGCGCGCCGCGGCTCGATCTCAGACCCCCATGCGAACGATATGAAGGAACCTTGCGGCGAAATTGTGGTGGCGGCGCGGCGGCGCGCCGGTCTTCCCGTCGCCTCCTCGCCCCGCCGGGGATAAGCCGACCCCCCGTTCCCTCGCGCGTCTCCAGCCTCTATAGCCGCCCAACCGCCCCGACACCCGCGCCGAGACCGAAGCTTGAGCACCGCCTTTTCCTTCCCCCCTGCACGGTTCGAAGCCACACCTTGAACCGCATCGACCGCTATCTCGCGCGGCTGATCGCCGTGCCGCTGGTCGCCACGCTCGTGCTGGCGGCGATGCTGCTGGTGCTCGACAAGATGTTGCGGCTGTTCGATTTCGTGGTGTCGGAAGGGGGGCCGGTCGACGTCGTCTGGCGGATGCTGGCCAACATGATCCCGGAATATATCGCGCTCGGCATCCCGATCGGGCTGATGATGGGCATCTTGCTCGCCTTCCGCCGGCTCGCACTTTCCACCGAGCTCGACGTGCTGCGGGGCATCGGGCTTTCCTACGGCCGGCTCCTCCTCGTGCCCTATCTCTTCACCATCGTTCTGCTGGGGGCGAACGTCGCGATCGTCGGCTTCGTCCAGCCTTATTCCGAATATGCCTATCAGGGCTTGCGCTTCGAGCTGCGGTCGGGGGCGCTGGGCGCCTCGATCAAGGTGGGCGAGTTCACCAATTTCGGGCGGCGCATGACGATGCGGGTCGAGCGCTCCGAGGGCGAGGGGCACGTGCTCCACAACGTGTTCGTGCGCGCCGAGGACCGATCGGGGCGGTCGATCGCGGTGACCGCGGACCACGGCTCGTTCCTCGCGACCCAGGACGAGGACACGATCATCCTGCGGCTGACCAACGGAAGGCTGGTCCACAATGCCCCGGGCTACAGGGTGCCGCGGGTGCTCTCGTTCGAGCGCCAGGACCTGCCGATCGATTTGCCGGCGATCGACGCCTTTCGCGGGCGGGGCCGCGGCGGCGGCGTCGAGGAGCTGACCCTGCCCGAGCTGGTGCGCCGCGCATCGGCCGCGGCGGCGCCGCCCGAGCACCGACTCGCCGCGCGCGCCAACTTCCACTTCCGCCTCGCCGAGATCGCGATCATCCTGCTCGTGCCGCTGCTCGCGGTCGCGCTGGCGGTGCCTCCGAAGCGGTCGAGCTCGGGCCTCGGCATCTTCCTCAGCCTGATCTTCGTCGTCACCATCCACAAGGTGAACCAATATGCCGAGCAAATGGGCGCCCAGGGCCGCATCGACCCGGTGATCGCCTCCTGGCTGCCCTTCGCCCTGTTCGCGGGCCTGATCTTCTGGATGTACTGGACGCTGGCCCACAAGCCGGGCGGCCAGCCGATCGGCGCGCTGGAGCGGGTTTTCGCGAAGCTCGGCAAGTGGATCGCGCGGCTGCTCGATCTCGGCGGCGCGAGGCGGCGGGCGCGAACGCTGCAGCCTGCGGCATGATCAACCTGCGCTTCTTCCCGTCCAGGCGGATCACCCTCTACATGGCGCGACTGTTTCTCGTGCGCACCTTCGCCGTGCTCGCCGCTCTCGTCCTCATCCTGATGACGCTCGACCTGCTCGGCGAGAGCGGCAAGATCCTCGCCCGGCCGGGCAACGGCGATGCGGAGCTGTGGCGCTACGTCTCGCTTCGGATACCGATGCTGGTCGCGCGGTTCCTTCCCTTCTCCGTTCTGCTCGGGACCTTGATCACGCTGGCCGCATTGAACCAGCACAGCGAAGTGATCGCGATGAAGGCGGCGGGCATATCCGCGCACCAGATCATCGCGCCGCTGGTCGTCGCCAGCTTCGCCGTCGCGGCTCTGAGCTTCGTCTTCAACGAGCGCGTCGTCACCCGCGCGACCGCCGCGCTCGGCGCTTGGGAGGCGGTCGAATATGGCCATATTCCTCGCCAGACCGGAGTGACGAGCCGCGTCTGGGTCCGCCACGGCGAGGATTTGATCCTCGCCCGTCAGGTGAGCGGCCGCGGCGAGTCGATACAACTCGCCGGCATCACCATTCACAGCCGTTCGAACGGGACGCTCGACCGCATCGTCGATGCGGAGACGGCGCGTCCCGCCGCGGACGGCGGTTGGGAACTGCGAAATGCACGTGTGATCGACGTCGACAGCGTTTCGGTCAGCGCCCACCCCGTCTACCGCCTCGACGCCGACGTCCAGCCAGACCAGTTCACCCTCGCCCGGGTCGATCCCGACGAGCAGGACTTCGCGACCCTGCGCGAGTCCATCGAGGACCTGCGCGCTTCGGGTCGGCCGACCGAGGCGCTCGAAGCCAATCTCTGGCACAAGTTCTCCGGCCCTCTCTCGGCAGTGCTGATGCCGCTCCTCGGCGCCGTGGCCGCCTTCGGCCTGGCACGCTCGGGGCAGCTCTTCATGCGCGCGGTGCTCGGCATGGGTCTGGGCTTCGCTTATTTCGTCGCCGACAATTTCGCGATCGCGATGGGCAATTACGGCGCCTATCCCCCGCTGCTCGCGGCCTGGGGTCCCTTCCTCCTCTTCCTGATGATCGGCGAAACCGTCCTCATCCGGACGGAAGAGTGACGAGCGATCCGGCGCCGGAGCCCTCCGTCACGCGCGGCGAAGTGGCGCGCGGGGCGGGCCTCGCCGGCCTGGCCCGGACCGGCGCGCTGATCGAGGCGGTCGCGCAGCCGCTCTACACCTGGCTGTTCGGCCTCGCGACCTACGGCATCTACGTCGTCCTCTGGGGCGCCGTGAACCTGCTCGCCAACATCATCGACCTTTCGATGACCAGCGCGCTCCAGCGCGTGGTTCCCACGGAGGACAAGGAGCGCGCGCACGGCGCGGTCAAATTCGCGCTGCTCGTCTCGGTCCTCCCGGCGACGCTCGCCGCGTTCGCCATCGCCCTTTTCGCCGAGCAGATCGCGCCCATCTTCTCGGCCGCGCCGGACGACGCCGCGCAACTGCCCCGCGCGATCGCGATCTTCGCCTGGGCGCTGCCCCTGTGGACTTTCGTCGAGGTCGCAACCTCGGCGGCGCGGGCGAAGCGGGCGTTCGGGCCGGAGATCCGGCTCCGGATCTTTTGGGAACAGGTCGTGCGCATCGTCTTTGCGATCGGCTTCTTCTTCGCGGGCTTCGGCGGCATCGGCCTGATGATCGCACATTTGTGCTCGCTGGCGCTCACCGCCGCGCTCAGCGTCCGCCTGCTCGGCCAATATTACGACCTGCGACTGCTTCTGCGCGCACCGATGCCGCGCCCGCTCGCCGTCTCGGTGCTGCTGACCGGCCTCGCCCTCCTCCCGTCCAACCTGTCGCGCCGTCTGCTCATCGACGCGCCGCCCGTCATCCTCAACCTGATGCTGCCCGGAACGCGCGGCGCCTCCGCCGCAGGCCTTTTCGAGATCGCGCGCAAGATCTCGACGGTGCCGCACATCGTCCGCCAGGCGTTCCAATATGTGCTGGGGCCCCTGTCCTCGGCTCAGGCCAAGATCGACCGGGCGGCCATCGCCCCGCTCTATCGCTTCGCCAGCCGGGTCTCCACGGCGCTCGTCGTGCCCCTGGGCGGGCTCCTCATCTTCGCGGGCGCGGACATCCTCAGCATTTACCGCCCGGAAGTCCGCGACGCCCTCCCGCTGCTCTGGATCCTGGTCGCCGCACGCGTGCTCGAAGCGATCGTGGGGCCGGCCGCGACCATCGTCGAGATGACGGGCCACCGCCTGCTGCCGCTCCTCAACAGCTTTCTCGGCGTAGCGGTCTGGGCCGGGCTGGCCGTTTGGCTGACGCCCGAGCACGACGCGCTCGGCATGGCGATCGCGGTCGCCGCCGCGACGCTGGTCGGCGCCTATGCAGCGACGATCGAGCTACGGATCAGCGACCGCCTCTCGCCGTTCGATCGCAAGCTCTTTGTGGGCCTCGCCGTCGCCGCAGCGGGCTTCGGGGCGATGGGTCTTGCCGAATATCTCGCAACCGGCCCGATCCGCTTCGCCAGCATCCTCCTGCTTTGGGCGGTCACCTCCTGGCTGGCGATGCGCTACGGCCTCACTCGCGAGGACCGGCTGGCGCTCGGCGGCCTGTCGCGCAGGCTGCGCCTGGTCTGAGCGTCAACCGATGCGGGCGAAATCGGTGCCCGAGACACTGGCCGTCTGCGGTCGTCCGGCGATCGAGTCGCGGAACCAGATCCGCTCGCTCGAGAGGTCCGGTACGGAGAAGCGCCAGCTTCCGTCCGGCGCCTCGGACAGCGCGTTGGCGCCGACGAAGAGGCGATCGCCGAGCGCGTGGACGACGAGCCGCGGCGACCAGGCGGCGGCGCTGTAATAGACGCCCGCCAAAGCCGACAGGCGCGCCGAGGTTGGCGGAGCGACCGGCGCGGCATCGCGCCCATAGAGCGCACCCCCGAGGCGCAGGACGAGGGGCTCTCCGGCCTCGACGGCGAACAGGTGAGGCGCGAGGAGCGGATGATCGGTGGCGAGGCTGCGCTCCCCCGCCGCGACCAGCGGGCGCTCGATGCCCCCGCTCGCGACGAACAAGGCCCCGCCGCGCTCGACGATGCCGATCTCGCGGCGATCGGGACCAAACCAGCGGCCCACGAAGCGCCGCGGATCGCCGACCGGCCGCGCTGCCTCCGGCTCCGGCACCGGCGGCAGCTCGGCACCGCTGGCCGCGGCCCGGAGCAGCGCGAGCGCGTAGCGGGTGATTTCGAGCGGCCGGTAACCCGCTGCGCCGCCGACGTTGACGCTCGCATAGGCACCGACGCGGGCCTGAGGGTCGACCGTCATCGCAGAACTGAAGCCGATCATCCCGCCGGTATGCTGCATCGCCGGTCGCCCGCCGACGTCCAGCGTCGCCAGCCCGTTGCCGTAGCGCGCCCCCGGTCCGTGGGTCGAGGCGATGGTCGGAGTCCGGTAGCGCACGGCAAGGGCGTCGGAGAAGAGCGTACCGCCATGGCCGCGGCCGAGCGCGATGATGCGCTCGAGATAACGGACCATGTCGTGCGCATTCGCGCCTACCGATCCGGCGGCAGTGTGGACATCGATCCAGCGCGCCTCCGTCAAGCGGGCCCGTGGCAGCCAGGGAATGTCCTCGCGCAGACGAACATGGCCGCTTGCGTAGAGGTCGCGTTCCTCGGTGCGGACCACGGGCATGGCGCCGGACATGCCGATCGGGCGCAGCACCAAAGTCTCCAGCGCCGTAGCGAAAGGCATCCCCGCCGCCCGCTCGATGATCAGGCCGAGCAAGGTGTAGCCGAGATTGCAGTAGGAATAGCGCGATCCTGGCGCGAAGCCGGTCCACAGGCGCCCGCCGGGCACGCGCAGGAAGGGCGTCTGCTCGAGCGAGTTGGGCAAGCCCGAACTGTGCTCGAGAAGCTGGCGCACGGTGATCGGCTCGGGCGGCATCGGCAGGTCGGGCAGCAGCGCCTGGACGTTGCCCTCGAAATCGACCCGCCCGCGCTCGGCGAGAACGAAAACGGCCATCGCGGTCAGCGACTTGGTGATCGAACCGATCTGGAAGAGATGTCCCGTTGAAGCCGGCGACCTCGAATCGAAATCCGCCAGTCCCGCCGCGAAGGGCACCGAATAGCCCGGCCCGACCAGGGCGATCGAGATGCCTGGAAAGCCGTTTCGAGCCAGCACCGCCTCCGCGAGCGAGCGCACCCTCGGAGCGACGTCGGCGAACGCGCCTTCGCCCGCCTGCACCGCTTTTGCCGGCAGCGGTGCGAGCATCGCCGCCGCGCCGGCAGCGCCGAGCATTTCCCGCCGCGTGAAAATCATCCCTGCCCCTTCTCGTTTCGGCCAGCCTAGCGCCGCCCGATGGGTGCGGGAAGGCGCCCAACGCTTTCCGCTAGCCGCCGCAGCGCCTATGTTCGGTGGATGAAGAGCAATCCCGTCCTCGCTTACGGGCGCTGGCTTGCCGAGACGCCGGATGCATGGCCGGACGCCGCGGTGGAGTCCGCGCATCGCCAGTTCATCGACGTCATTGCCGTCACCATCCCCGGTGCTGCCGACGAGTCGACCCGGCGCGTCTTCGAGACTGTCGGTCGATGGGGCGACGGACCGTCGACTGCGATCGGTTTCGGGGCCAGGCTGGCGCCACCCTGGGCGGCGCTCGTCAACGGAACTGCGGCCCACGCGCTCGACTTCGACGACAATTTCGATCCCGCCAAGGCCCACGCAACGGCCGTCCTCGCTCCCGCCATCCTCGCTCTGGCCGAACAGGAGGGAAGCACGGGCCGGCAATGCCTCGACGCCTACATATCCGGACTCCAGATCCTCGGACGCGTCGGCCAGGGCGTGAACCCGGCGCACAGGAATCGCGGCTGGCACGCCACCGCCACGGTCGGCGCGGTGGGCGCCGCGGCCGCCTGCGCGCGGCTCCTCAAGCTCGACGCGGAAAAGGCCGCCTTTGCAGTCTCGATCGCGACCAGCATGGCGGCGGGCTTCATGTCGCAGTTCGGGACGATGGTGAAGCCGATCCATGCCGGCCTCGCCGCCAAGGCCGGAATCATCGCCGCCAGCCTGGCGCGCAGCGGCATCCATGCCGGCCTCGACACGCTCGACGGCAGAACCGGCATGAACCGGCTGATGGTCGGTCCCGATTACGAGCAGCTGCGCGACACGCTCACACAGATCGAACACGGCCAGAATTTGCGCTTCGAAACCGAAAATGTCGGCGAGCCGCTGCTGATCCTCTCCTCCGGCTTCCGGGTGAAGCGCTTCCCCAATTGCGGCAGCGCCCACCGCGCCCAGGACGGCTTGCTCGCGCTCACGGCCGCACATGGTTTCGGGGTGGCGGACGTCGAGGCGATCCACGTCTTCGCGCCGGCGACGCACCTTGCCAACTTGATGTACGAGAGGCCGGAGGATCCGCTCCAGGCGAAGTTCTCGGTCGAGTACGGCCTGGCCTGCTGCCTCCTCACCGGCAATTGCGGCCTCGGCGACTTTACGCCCGAAGCGGTCGCCCGCGAGACGGTGCGCGCGCTCTACCCGCGCATCCACCGCCACCCGGTCGACAAGTCCGAAGGGGAGTTTCCGACGCGCGTCGAGGTCTTGCTCAAGGACGGCCGCACCCTCTCGATCTCGGTCGCCATGCCGATGGGGAGTCTCGCGGCCCCGTTCGCGCTCGATCAATATTGGGCGAAATATGAGGGCTGCGTCGCCGGTGTCCTGCCGCCGGAGGAGGCCGCAGCGGCGCGCGCGGCGCTCGCAAACCTGCCCGAGCTCGCCGATCTTCGCCCGCTCTTCGCACCCCTCGCGGCCGCCTTCGCTTTTCATCCGGCCTGACCGGGGCTAGGTTCCTTGGATGACCGACACGCGCTATACCGCGCTGGTGCTTGCCGCCAGCCGCGGCAATCTCGACCCGCTGGCCCAGGCCGGCGGCGTCAGCCATAAATGCTTCATCGACATCGGCGGCGAGCCGATGCTGCGCCGCGTCGTCCGCGCCGTCGCCGAGAGCGGCCGCTTCACCCGCATCGTCATCGCCATCGAGGAAGAGGCGATGGCGGAGGCGAAGGAAATACTCGCGCCGATTCCGGGCGCACCATCCTATCTCTACGTCCCCTCGAAGGACAATATCGCGACCAGCGTCACCGCAGCGGCCGAGGCCCACCCGGACATGCTGCCCCTCGTCATCACGACCGGCGACAACGCCCTCCATACCGCCGAAATGGTCGCACATTTCTGCGACGCTTTGCCCGCGCTCGAGAAGGGCGGCTATGACGGCGCCATCGGACTTACCCCCGCGCGCTACATCCTCGAAAAGTATCCGGAAGGAAACCGCGCCTTCCACCGTTTCTCGGACGGCCAGTTTTCGAGCTGCAACATCTACGCTCTCCTCACCCGCCGGGCGGTCGAGAACGGGCCGAAGGTGTTCCGGAGCGGCGGGCAGTTCGGCAAGAGGCCCAAGCGGCTGATCGGCGCCTTCGGCCTTCTCGCCTTTCTCGTCTACAAGAGCCGACTGGCTTCGCTGCCGGTCTTCCTGCGCTTCGTCTCGCGCGCCATCGGCCTCAGGACCGCGCCGGTGCTGATGCCGTTCGCGGAAGGACCGATCGACGTCGACCGGATGCAGGACTGGGAGCTCGCCAACCGTATCGTCGCCGCCCGCGAAGCGGGCTGAGGGCGCTCGATCGCGAGGCGAGGGGCTGCAATCCGTCCTTCGGCAGGCTCAGAACGGGCAGTCGGAACGGCAGCCGGCCTGCTACCCGCCGTCCCCGCGCCCCACTTCCGCCGTATTGCAAATTCAGGGGAGAGACACATATCGGCGCCTATCCAAGAAGGGTCATCGCGCCCTCCAGGCATCGACACATTCAGGGAATGCAAGACGTGAAGATCGCCCATGCCCTCCGACCGTCATTCTGGCGCCGCGAGCATCATTTGGACAGGATGAGCTTTCGCGAGCTCGTCGTCGCCTATTTCCAATATCCCGCGATCCTCGCCTATCTCGGGCTTTCGGCGGTCGCGACCGGAATCTGGATCGCGCGGCCGGCGCCGCTCGCGCCGACCCTCCTCGCGATCCTCGTCGCGACGATCATCTACCCGCTCGCCTGGTACGCGCTCCACCGCTGGGTGCTGCACAGCCGCTGGATGTTCAAGGTGCCGGTTCTGGCCTCGACCTGGAAGCGCATCCACTACGACCATCACCAGGATCCCAACCATCTCGAGGTCCTGTTCGGCGCCCTCCACACGACGCTGCCGACCATCGCCCTCTTCACCGCGCCGATGGGCTGGGCGATCGGCAGCTATTGGGGACCCGAAGCGGTCTGGGGCGCCGCCGCCGCCGCGCTCGCGACCGGCCTCGTCACCACCTGCTTCTACGAATTCGTCCACTGCATCCAGCACCTCGCCTACAAGCCCCGCTCGAAGCTCCTCGCCGAGATGAAGAAGCGCCACATGGCCCATCATTTCCACGACGAGAACGGCAATTACGGCATCACCACCTTCTTCTGGGACAAGCTCTTCGGCACCTATTACGACCGCCCCGAGCGCCCGACCAAGTCGGAGACCGTGTTCAACCTCGGCTACACGCCGGAAATGGCGGAGAGGTACCCGCACGTGGCGCGGCTGAGCGGCGGCGTCGCGACGGGCCATCCGCGCGAGCGGGTGCGGGAGAAGGCGTAAGCCCAGCAAGCCGCCTGCAAAATCCGGAGGGGCCGTCCGCAGGCCGTCCGCGTTCGCCCATTCAGCAGCCGTACAAGCGCGGCGCGGGACTCTTCCTGCAATGCCCCGCCCCATCCCCCTCGCCGCGCTCGCGCTGTTCCTCGCCGCTTGCGCGACGACGGCATCGCCGCCCGCCGCGCGGGTCGCGGCGGCGCCCGCCGAGGAGACGACGGCCGGCGATCCGACCGATCCCGGCGGGGTCCCTGTCGCCAGGCTGCGGGCCGCCCCCCTCTCCGATGCCGACCTCGCCGGCCGCTGGCGCATTCTTTCCGTCGACGGGCGCCCGCCCGTCGATCTCGGCGACCGCACCGCGTACCTCGTCTTCGGGCCCGGCTCCTATGGCGGGTCGACCGGGTGCAACAGCTTCGGCGGGTACGGCGTGCTCGTCGGCTCGCGTTTTTATGCTTCGGGCGCGATGCAGACGGCGATCGGGTGCCAGGGCGCGCTCGAGGCGCAGGAGCGGGCGATCGTCTCGATCCTCACCGCCTCGCCCGCGCTCGTGCTCACGCCGGACGCGGGGGGCACGCTGACGCTCGGCTCGGCGCCGGGGACGGTCGTCGCGCGGCGCGAGGCCGCCGGCGCTCCGCCGCCGCCGCGGCCGGACCAAGGCGGGGAGACGCTGCTTGCGGGCACCGAATGGACGATCGGCAGCGTCGACGGCGCCTGGCGGATGCCGCGCGAGGGGCGGCCGATCCTGCGCTTCGAGGCCGACCGCTGGACGATCTCGGGCGGCGGCTGCGGGACCAGCGGCGGCACGTGGCGCCAGGCGGGCGACCGGATCCTGGGCCTGCGCGATGCGATCGTCAGCCGCGGCTGCGCCGGGGACGCCTGGGCGCTCTACGACACGGTCGCCGAGCTGCTCGACGCCGGGCCGCGCTTCGTCACCGGGCCGAACGGCGAGATATTGATCGGCGGCGGCGGCCACTGGATCACGGGCGAGCGGCCGCGCGCGGTGCTCGCCGACGAGGCGGCTTTGCTCGCCGGCGCCTGGACGATCGCGGCGATCGACGGACGGCCGCCGGAAGGGCCGCGCCCGGCGCATATCGCGTTCGGGCCGACCGGCTATAGCGGCTCGGCGGGGTGCAACAGCTTCCAGGGCTATCAGATGGCCCACCGGCGGCGGCTGTTCGTCACCATGCCGGTCAGCACCGAAATGGGCTGCGGCGGGACGCTCGGCGCCCAGGAGAGACGCGTCACCGCCCTGCTCGCCGCCGCGCCGCGCATCGCGCTCGGCGAGCGGGGAGAGATCGCTCTGGTCGACGAGGCGGGGAGCCTGCGGCTGCGGCGGGCCGAGGGCGCCGACGGCTGGGCGCCGGAGGGCCGGCTGTGGACCGGCGCGCCGCTCACCGCCGAGCTCACCATGCTCGACGCGGAGCCGCTGCGGATGCGGATGAGCGAGCCCGAGACGCGGCTGCGGCTGACGGCCCAGCGCTTCGACATCGACAGCGGCTGCGGCCGGCTCGGCGGCATCTGGCGCCGGCAGAGCGCGGTCCCGGCCGGCGTCTCCGCGCTCGAATTCCTGACCGACGCCGAGCCCGATCCCGAAGGCGCCTGCGCCGGCGCGCTGGCGGCGCGGCTGCCCGTCTTCAAGCGCCTGTTCAACGGCCCGGCGCGGGTGCTGATCGGCGCCAGCGGCGAGCTGCTCGTGGCGGGGGACCGGCACTGGCTCGGGGGGCGAGTGCTGCGACCCTCGCGACGCTAGGGTGGACGCGGGCGCGACCTACAGGCTACCCATCGCTCATGACGCTGACCGTCCGTCCGGTCGAGGACAATGCCGACAAGAAGGCGTTCGTCGACCTCGCCTATGCGCTCAATCGCGGCGATCCCCATTGGGTGCCGCCCCTGAAGACCGAGGTCCACGGCCTGATCACGCCGGGCGACAATCCCTGGTTCGAGCATGCCGAGGCCGAGCTCTTCCTCGCCGAACGGGACGGCAGGCCGGTGGGGCGGATCTCGGCGCAGGTCGACCAGCTCGTCCTCGAGCATATGGGCGAAGGCATCGGCCAGTGGGGCCTCTTCGAGGCCGCCGACGAGGAGGCGGCGAAGATCCTGTTCGAGGCGGCGGAAACCTGGCTGGGCGCCAAAGGGATGAGGCGGGCGCTCGGCCCCTTCTCGCTCTCCATCTGGGACGAGCCGGGCCTGCTCGTCAAAGGCCACGACCATCCGCCGATGGTGATGATGGGGCATCATCTGCCGGCCTATGAAGGCTGGGTGGAAAACGCGGGCTACCGCGGCATCAAGGACCTCTTCACCTACGAGATCGGCGCCAGGACGCCCTTCCCGCCGCTGATCGAGCGGATCATCGCGTCCGGGCGCAAGAACACCCGCATCCGCTTGCGCCAGGTCGACAAGAGCCGGTTCGACGAGGAGGCGGAGATCCTGCTCGGCATCCTCAACGATGCCTGGTCGTCCAATTGGGGCTATATTCCGCTGACCGACAGCGAGATCGCCTTTGCCGGCAAGAAGCTGAAACCGATCGTGCTCGAGGACCTCATCCTGGTCGCCGAATATGACGGCGAGCCGGCGGCGTTCATGATGGGCCTGCCCGACGTCAACGAGTTCATCGCCGATCTCGGCGGCAGCCTGTTTCCGTTCGGCTGGGCGAAGCTTCTGTGGCGGCTGCGGAAGATGCGGCCGACGGGGGGCCGCGTGCCGCTGATGGGCGTGGTGAAGAGGCTCCACGGCTCGCGGCTCGCCAGCCAGCTCGCCTTCATGCTGATCGACCAGATCCGCAGGAGCGGAACCGAGCGCTACGGCATATCCCGGGCCGAGGTCGGCTGGGTGCTGGACGACAACGGGCCGATGAACGCGATCGCCGAAGCGGTCGGGACCCGGGTGAACCGCGTCTACCGGATCTACGAAAAGACCCTCTGACCGCCTGCCTGCGTCCCCCGGCCCGCAAAGAGGTGCCGCTCAGGCCGCTTCGCTCCTGCGCGATTGGCGCTTGCGCTCGTGCGGATCGAGGAAGCGCTTGCGGAGGCGGATGCTCCTGGGCGTCACCTCGACCAGCTCGTCGTCCTGGATGTAGGCGATCGCCTGCTCCAGCGTCATGCGCCTCGGCGGAGTGAGGCGGATGCTCTCGTCCTTGGGGCCGGAGGCGCGGAAGTTGGTGAGCTGCTTGGATTTGAGGGGATTGACCTCGAGGTCCTGGGGCTTGGCGTTCTCGCCGATGATCATGCCCTCGTAGAGCTTCTCGCCGGGCGAGATGAAGAGGATGCCGCGCTCCTCGAGGGCATTGAGGGCGTAGGCGACCGCCTCGCCCTGCTCCATCGAGATGAGGACGCCGTTCTGGCGGCCGGTGATCGGGCCTTTGTAGGGGCCGTAGCGCTCGAACAGGCGGTTCATGATGCCGGTGCCGCGCGTATCGGAGAGGAACTCGCCGTGATAGCCGATGAGGCCGCGGCTGGGCGCGGAGAAGGTCAGGCGCGTCTTGCCGCCGCCCGAGGGGCGCATGTCGGTGAGCTCGCCTTTGCGCTGCGCCATCTTCTCGACCACCGTTCCCGAATGCTCGTCGTCGACGTCGATGACCACGGTCTCGTAGGGCTCCTCGCGGGTGCCGCCGGGCCCGTCGCGGTAGAGGACTCTCGGACGGGAGATCGAGAGCTCGAAGCCCTCGCGCCGCATCGTCTCGATGAGCACGCCCAATTGGAGCTCGCCGCGGCCGGCGACCTCGAAGGAATCCTTCTCGGCGCTCTCGGTGAGCCGGATGGCGACGTTCCCTTCCGCTTCGCGCTCGAGGCGCTCGCGGATGACGCGGCTCTGGACCTTGTCGCCGTCGCGCCCCGCATAGGGGCTGTCGTTGACCGCGAAGCTCATCGCCAGCGTCGGCGGGTCGATCGGGCGGGCGGGGAGCGGGGCGGTGACGGCGGGCGACGCCATGGTGTTGGAGACCGTGGCCTTGGTGAGGCCCGCAATGGCGACGATGTCGCCCGCCTCTGCGGTCGAGACCGGCACGCGATCGAGGCCGCGGAAGGCGAAGACCTTGGTCGCGCGCCCCGCCTCGACGAGCTTGCCGTCGACGTCGATCGCCTGGATCGGCATGTTGACCTCGAGCCGGCCGCTCTCGATCCGGCCGGTGAGGATGCGGCCGAGGAAAGGATCGCGGTCGAGGAGGGTAGCGAGCATGGCGAATTCGCCCTCGGGGTCGAGGCCGGGCGCGGGAACGTGGGCGAGGATGGTCTCGAACATCGGCGTGAGATCGCCCGAGCGGACGTCGTCGGTGGCGCCGGCATAGCCGTTGCGGCCGGAGGCGTAGAGGACCGGGAAATCGAGCTGCTCGTCCGAGGCGTCGAGGCTGAGGAAAAGCTCGAAGCATTCGTCGAGCACCTCGGCGGGGCGCGCGTCCGGGCGGTCGATCTTGTTGACGACGACGATCGGCCGGAGGCCGAGCGCCAGCGCTTTCCCGGTCACGAACTTGGTCTGCGGCATCGGCCCTTCGGCGGCGTCGACGAGCAGAATGACGCCGTCGACCATGGAGAGGATGCGCTCGACCTCGGCGCCGAAATCGGCGTGGCCGGGCGTGTCGACGATGTTGATGTGCGTGGTCTCGCCGTCATGCTCCCATTCGACGCTGGTGCATTTGGCGAGAATGGTGATGCCGCGCTCCTTCTCGAGGTCGTTCGAATCCATCGCCCGCTCCTCCACGCGCTGGTTGTCGCGGAAGGTGCCGGACTGGCGGAACAGCTGGTCGACCAGGGTGGTCTTGCCGTGATCGACATGCGCGATGATGGCCACGTTGCGCAGGCTCATGGGAGGTACAACTCTTCTGTGCGGGGAATATGTTCCCGAAGCCCTTAGCGATCATGCTGCAGCGCAGCAAGAGCCGCGAGCAGCGGCGCTTCAGCCAGGCGCGGCGCGTGCCGGCGGGATGGCGATGAGCTCGATGATGAAGAGCAGGGTCGCACCGCCGGGGATCGGGCCGCGGCCGGCATAGCCGTAGGCGAGCGCGGCGGGGATCGCGAATTCGAAGCGCTCGCCGACCCGCATCAGCGGCACGCCTTCCTGCCAGCCGCGGATGAGGCGCGGCAGCGGGAAGGTCGCCGGCTCGCCGCGCGCGACCGAGCTGTCGAACTCCGTCCCGTCGATGAAGCGGCCGACATAGTGGATGGTGACCGTGTCGGTCGGGCTCGGGCTGGGCCCGGTCGCGGCGCCGCCGGTCCTGCGGTAGCGCAGGCCGCTCGCCGTCGTGCGCCAGCCTTCGGTCGGGCTCAGCGCGTAGAGAAAGGCGTGCTGGCGATTATGATAGTCGGCGTCGCGGGCGACCGGCGCAGGGGCGGCGCGGTCCTGCGCCGCCACGGATGGCGAGGCGAGCGCGATCGCCGATGCCGCCGCGGCTGCGAGGAGCTTGGTCATGCCTTTTTCTCCGTATCTGTCGGCGCGGTTCTCACAATCCGCGCAGCCACTCAAGGGGAGGTCGCGCCAAGGCACGTCGTCCCGCCCTTAGACCGCCGGCAATGCCGTCGCTCGAAGGGCCGGGCTGGCACGTCTAGATCTTCGTCGCGAGAAAGACTTTGGTTCCGCGCTTCAGCCGGTAGCGGACGCTGTCGGCGCCCTCCGCAGTGAACTCGTCGAGCGCGAATCCGGCCGCCGCGACCCGGTCGCGGAAGTCGCGGCCGTAATAGCGCAGATGGCCGGGGCAGCCATAATGTTCGGTCTGCGCCGCCGCGTCCGACACGCCGTCGATCTCGTAGGTCTCGGCCCAGCCTTCGATGATCGGCACCATCGCCACCAGCCGGCCGCCGGGCGCGAGGATGCGGGCGATCTCGCCGAGCGCCCTGCGATCGTCGACATGCTCGAGGACGTGCGAGGCGACCACCATGTCGACGCTGCCATCCTCGAGATCGATCGCCTCAAGATCGAGGACGATGTCGGCGCGCCCGGGCTGGAGGTCGGCGGAGACATAGGAGGCCGGCGCCTGCTCGAGGATGAGCCGGGCGATGGCTTCCTCCGGCGCGAAGTGAAGCACGCGCAGCCCGCGAAAGCCGACGAACCCGCGCCGTGCCGCGAGCGCGAGCAGCCGGTGGCGGAACAGGGAAAGGCATTTCGGGCATTGCCAGGCCGGCGTCAGGGTGGCCGGCAGAAAGGGTCCGCAATAGCCGCAGCAGGCACATTCGCCTTCCGGCCCGGTGAGGACGCCGACGACGGTCGCGGCCACCCGCTTCGGGTTGGTGATCGCGAGGCGGGCGATGCGTGCGATCGCTTTGAGGACGTCCATGGGGGGCGTCTACCAGAGGAGCAATTGCCCGGCCACCACCCCCCCGGCCCGCTCGCTCTCAGCCGTTGGTGAGGCGCTCGATCAGCTCGACGCCGCGTTCGAGGGCGCGGCGTTCGCTGTCGGCCAGGCGGGCGAGGCGGTCGGCGATCGCGCCGACGCGGCGGCGGCGGCCTTCGTCGAGCAGGCGGCGACCCTCGTCGGTGGCGGTAATGCTGACCATGCGGCGGTCGGCGGCATCGGTTTCGCGGGTAACGAGGCCGGAGCGTACCAGCGCATCGACAATGCGGGTCATGGTCGGGGCCCGGACCTGCTCCTCGGCGGCGAGGGCGGCAAGCGACAAAGGGCCGGCAAAGACGATCACGGACAGCGCCGACAGCCGCGGGGCGCTGAGTCCGCTGGCATCGTCCTCGCGCCTGGCGAGGCGCAGGAGGCGGATCGCCGCCTTGTGCAGCCGGGCCGCGACCAGATCCGGATTCGACATTCGTTAGCTTGCCTAATCATTGTCTTGTGCTAATTATTAGCCGCGAATCGGAAGCCGAAGCAAGGGAGCAAATCATGGCCGGATCGTCTCCTCACAAGATCGCGCAGATCGCGATCGCCGTCCGCGATATCGAGCGGGCAAAGGCGTTCTACCGCGACGTGCTCGGCCTCGTCTGGCTCGGCGACGCGCCGCCGGGCCTCTCTTTCTTCCGCTGCGGCGAGGTGCGGCTGATGCTGAGCCGGCCCGAGGGGCCCGAGACGAGCGGCAATTCAATCCTCTATTACGGCGTCGAGGACGCGCAGGCGGCCTATGAGGCAATCTCGGGCCAGGGCGTGGAATTCGAGCAGGAGCCTCATGTCGTCGGCAAGCTCGGCGACACCGAAGTCACGCTCGCCATCTGCCGCGACAGCGAAGGCAATCTCCTCGGCCTGATGAGCGAGCGCACGCTGGCCGGCTGAGCCTCAGAACCCGGGCGGGCAGATCTGGCCAATAAGTGGCTCGTTTCGCGCGAGCCGGTTGGCGCGCTGCAGCCGCCCGACATGCGCGCGCGACTCGGCTTCGAACGCCGGCAGCCGCGGCCAAATCCTGCGGAAAAGCTCCTGCATCAGGAGATCGTCGATGCGCCGGCTGTCGGCGACGTGGAGAAAGGAGGCCGGCCGGCCTTGCGGGCTCTGAAAGAAAATCCGCAGCGCCTCGACCTCGCCGGGGGGCAGCGACATCGCGAAATATTGGGCGAGCGGCTCGGCCACGGCCGCCGCCGCCTCCGGAAGCAGGCGTTCGACCTCTTCGCGAATCCGGCCCGACAGGACCTGGTCCACGTGCATCTCCGTATCGCCGGTTGCCGCGGGGCCGGGGCGTGCGAGACGCCACTGGGCCTGGACCCTGTCGGCGAGGGCCGCCGTCACGCCGCAGGCGGGCGTTGAGAAATGCGGGGAGATGGGCAGCGCCGCCACGAGCGCGCGGGCGTTCGCCATTTCCGCTTCGGTCGGCGGCGGGCGCGGAATGTGGGCCGTAGCCGCGGAAGACAGTGCGAGAAGCAATGCGAACAACCGATTCATAACCGCCTCCAAGATGATGTTGTAACATCCCGCCTGCGGGTCTGCCAGTGGCCCTCAGCGGGCTTGACGACCGGGATTTCGATATGTAAGGTGTGCATTACATTTTGTACGGAGGTCCTGTCATGGATGTCGCTTGGCCGCGGTCACGAACCTATGTGATCTGGTCGTCCCTCAACTGGGTCGGATTCCTGGCCGCCGTCGCGTTCCTGACCCTGGCCGGCGATCGCCTGCCCGATTATGTCCAATGGGCGATCGTGCTGGTCGTCGCGGGCACGGTCGCCGGCCAGTTCGTCGCCGCCTACCGCCTCGTCGCCGAGCAGGACGAGTTCATCCGCGGCATCACCGCCAAGCGCGGCATCGCGGCCGCCGGCGTGACGATCACGGCCGCCGCCTTCTGGGGCCTGGCGCAGCAATTCCTGGCGGTGCCCGACGTGCCGATGTGGGTGATCTATCCCTTCTTCTGGGGTGCGTTCGGCATCGTCACCCCGTTCATCCGCGACAGCCACGCATGAAGAGCCGCCTCAGGGTGCTGCGCGCCGAGCGCGGCTGGACGCAGGAGCAGCTCTCCGCGGCGATCGGCGTCTCGCGCCAGGCGATCAACGCGCTCGAGACCGAGCGCCACGATCCCTCGCTCGACCTCGCCTTCCGCATCGCCGCCGCCTTTACCGTGCCCGTCGAACAGATTTTTCCCAATCCCCATGAAAGGAACGAGTCATGATCCGAACCCTCTTCGCCGCCTTGCTGCTGGCACCGCTGGCCGCCTGCGCGACCGCCTCGACCGAAAGCCCGTCCGCCGTCGCGGCGACGCCCTCCTTCGCCAGCGAAAGGATCGGCGTGACCGTCCGCGGGGAAGGCCCGGACGTGGTGCTGATCCCGGGGCTGAGCTCGTCGCCGACGGTATGGGACAGCACGATCGCGGCGGTGCCCGGCTATCGCTATCATGTCGTCCACGTCTCGGGCTTCGCCGGCCGGGCGCCGGGGGCCAACGCGACCGGTCCCGTCGTCGCGCCGGTGGCGGAGGAGATCGCGCGCTACATAAGGGAGGCGCGGCTCGAGCGGCCCGCGATCGTCGGCCATTCGCTCGGCGGCACCTGGGCGATGATGGTCGCGGCGCGGCATCCGGAGCTGGTCTCGCGGGCGATGGTCGTCGACATGTTCCCTTCGCTCGGCGCGATGTTCGGCGGCCCCGATGCAACGCCCGAAACGCTGCGGACCACAGCGGAGCGGGTTCGCCAGGGGATCGCGACCTCGGCCGGCGAGGCGCGCCGCACCCAGATCGAGAGAACGATCGCGACGATGGTGCGGACCGAGGCGCTCCGCCCCCTTGCGGTCACCGCCTCGCTGGAGAGCGACCCCACCGTCTCGGGCCAGGCGATGCACGACCTCATCGTCACGGATCTGAGACCTGAGCTGCGCAACATCCGGGTGCCGCTCACCGTGCTCTGGGTGCGGGCGCCGGGCGCGCCGATCACCGAGGAGCAGATGGCGGGCTTTTACGCCATGTCCTACGCCAATGCGCCGCAGGCGCGGATCGTGCGCGTGCCCAACGCCTATCACTTCATCATGTGGGACGAGCCCGAGGCCTTCCAGCGCGAGCTCAGGACGTTCCTCGCCGCGGGCTGATCGCATCGGCGTAGATCCGCGTCGCTGCCGGGCTGAAGCCGACGAACAGGAGCTCGTCGAACGCCTCCGGGCGAGCGGCGAGCTCTGCCGCGACCGCTTCTGCCGCCACCTCGGCGGCGAGCGGCGCCGGATAGCCGTAAACGCCGGTCGAAATCGCAGGGAAGGCGATCGTCCTGATGCCGTGCTCGCGGGCGAGGGCGAGGCTGTTGCGATAGCAACTAGCGAGCAGCTGCGGCTCGCCGTCGCCGCCGCCGCGCCAGACCGGTCCGACCGTGTGGATGACGAAACGGGCCGGCAGGCCATGGCCGCCGGTGATCCGCGCCTCGCCCGTCGGGCAGCCGCCGAGCGTGCGGCATTCGGCGAGCAGGCCCGGCCCGGCCGCGCGGTGGATGGCTCCGTCCACGCCGCCGCCGCCGAGAAGGCTCTCATTGGCCGCGTTGACGATGGCGTCGATCTCGAGCGTCGTGATGTCGGCAGTGACGGCGCGCCAGCGCGTCATGCCGCTTTGCCTTCAAGGAAACGACGGATCCAGACGGCAATGGAGGCGCGGTCGTCGGGCACGTCGAGCGAGGCGATCGCGCCTCCGGGATCGGGCAGCGCGTCGCGGCGGTGCTCGATCAGCGCCCTGGCGAATTGGGGCGAGAATTCGGGATGGGCCTGGAAGGAAATCGCCGGTTGGTCGTCATAGGCGAGGAGGCCGAACGGCCCGCGCTCACCGCGGGCGAGCACGTGCGCGAACGGGGGCAAAGCGACGATCTGGTCCTGGTGCGAAGCCGGGATCGAGAAGGTATCGACCGGGTCCATCCACGACGCGGTCTCGACGACCTCGTAGCTTTGCAGGCCGACTCGCCAGCCATGGGCCGATTTCTCGACGCTTCCCCCGAACGCCTCGGCCATGATCTGGTGGCCGAAGCAGATGCCGACGAGCCTGGCCCTGCCTTTGGCCGCGCCGAGGAACGCTTTGAGCGGCTCGATCCAGGCATGGTCCTCATAGACCCCGGCGGGGGAGCCGGTGACGATGTAGGCGGGATGCGCGTCGGCACGCTCCGGCCACTCGCCGGCCGTTACGTCGTAGGCGGTGACGGTGAAGCCGGGCCCGAGCAGCTCGGCGAACATGGCGGGATAGGCACCGTATTGCGCGGCGAGGTCGCCCGGCGGGCGCCCGGTCTCGAGGATGCCGACGTTCATGGCCCGTAGATAGGAAGGCAATGCGCGGCTTTCATCCGCAGTGCGCTGCACCCCGCCCTTCGACAGGCTCAGGGCTAGCGGGTTTTTTCCATCACCCGGGCTTTCTCAACCCGCTAGGGCTGAGCTTGTCGAAGCCCGGTTCGCCTCACCCATTTTCAGAAGCTGAATCTCACCGTGCCGCGCACGCTCCTGGGCGCGCCGGTGGTGATGTTGTTGTCGTTGTGGGCGGTCGGGAAATAGGTCGCGCCGAGGAGGTTCTCGGCGTTGAGCTGGGCTTCGACGCCGTCGGCGAGGCGCCAGTAGAGGGCGGCGTCGACTCGAGTGAAGGCGGGGAGGACGACCGCGTTCGAGATCGACGCAAAGCTGCGCGACTGGTGGGTGACGCCGAGGCCCGCGCCGATGCCGGGGCGGAAATCGTAGCGCGTCCAGGCAAAAGCGAGGTGGCGCGGCACCTGGGCGACGTCGCGCCCGGCGGGAGCGGCGGCCGTGGTACGCCGGATCTCGGCCTCCTGGAGCGTGTAGCCGGCGCTGAGCGACCAGTTCGGGCGGATCTGGCCGGTCGCCTCGAGCTCGATGCCGCGGCTCCTCTGCTCGCCGGTCTGGACGATCGTGCCCGGCGTCGCGCCGGGCGCGCGCGTGTTGGCGCGGTCGAGCCGGTAGGCGGCGGCGGAGAGGAGGAAGGTCTCGCGCGGCTGCCATTTGACGCCGATCTCGTAATTGTCGAAGCGCTCGGGCTCGAGCGCGGCGCCGGTCACGTCGAGCGAGTTGAACTGGTCGCCGGACTGGGGGAGGAAGGAACGGCCGTAGCTCGCATAGAGCGAGACGTCCTCTAGCGGGTGGACGATGAGGCCGAGGCGCGGCGACCAGAGATCGTCGGTGCGCGCGGTCGCGACGCCGCTCACCAGGTCGTCGACCTCGATCTCGAAGCGATCGTAGCGCAGGCCGGCGATGAGCTCGACCGGGCCGATCTCGACCTGGTCCTGGAGATAGACGGCGAACAGGTCGGTATCGCTGACGGTCGAACGCTCGCCGTTCGCGGCGCCGGGGGTGAAGACGAAGGCCGGCACCGCAATTTCTCGCGCCAGCGGCACGAAGACGCGGCGCGCATTCGGACCGAACAGGCCGTTGAGGCGCTGGTTGCCGGTGTCCTGCCGACCGATCTCCACCCCGGCGAGGAAGGTGTGGCTCGCAGGGCCCGTGTCGACCGACCAGACGAGGTCGGTCTGGCTGAACAGATTCTCCCGCTGGAAGCTGTCCTCATAGGCCTCGATGCCGACCTCGCGGACGCCGTTCGTGGTGCGCACCGCGGTGGCGGCGAAGGCGTTGCGATAGGATTTGTCGTAATCGGCGAAGAGGATGCGGCTCACCAGGCTCAAGCGCTCGCCGAATCGGTGCTCGAACGTGCCGCGCAGGATATGGCCCGCAAAGTCGGTGCGGTTGACGCCGCGCGCGCCGAAGAAGGTGTCGCGATGGCCGGCGAGCGGGCGCCCGTTCTCGGACGGGATGCCGCGGTCGACGACGCGCTCGTCGTCGACATATTCGTAGGAGAAGATGAAGCCGCTGTTCGCGCTCGGAAGCACGCGCAAGGTCGGGTTGGCGGCGATCAGCCGGCCGTCGTAGAAATCGCGGTGACTGCCGAATTCCTCGTAGACGGCGTTGAGGCGCAGGCCGGCGCGCGGACCGAATGGCTGGTTCAGGTCCGCCTCGGCGCTCCAGGCGCCGAGGCTCGAGGCCGATAAGGCGCCCTCGGTCCGCGCGCGGTCGAGCAAGGGGATTTCGGTGACGCGGTTGATGACGCCGCCGCCGCCGCCACGGCCGAAGATCATCGCATTGGGGCCGCGCAGCACCTCGACGCGCTGGAGGTTGTAGAGCGGGCGGTAATATTGGATGTCGTCGCGCAGCCCGTCGAGGAAGAAGTCGGCGGTGCTCGAATTGCCGCGCAGCGTGATCTGGTCGCGGTGCCCCTCCCCCTGGCCCACCATCACGCCCGGCACGTAGCGCAGCACGTCGGCGACCGAGCGCATCGCCTGGTCGTCGATCTGGCGCTCGGAGACGATGCTGAGCGACTGGGGCACGTCGCGCAAAGGCGTGTCGGTGCGCGTTGCGCTCCGCGTCGTCTCGGCGCCGTAGCCGGGGCGAGCGCCGGTCACGACGATCACCTCGCCGCTTTGCTCTTCGCCGTCGGCGGCCGCAGCGAGCGGAGCGGACGCCGCCTCGGCGGGTGCGGCCGCAGCAGGGAGGGGCGCGGCGAGCGCACAGGCCAGGACGGCGAGCGATGGGGTACGTAGGTGCAAGCAGGAACTCCCTTCGGCGCAATTGTGCGCCTCGGAAGCGTGGCTAGTGCTCTTGCGACTTATTCGCAATAGCAAAATCAGGCCGACCGCGGCTCCACTCGAAGCGGTAGGCCGCCTGCGGGGCGCAGGGTCACGGTGCCGACGGGTCCAACCAGGCGGCCGGCCATCGGCGCGAACGACCAGCGCGCGAGCCACTGGCCGAGCACGGCGAGCGCTTCGGCCATCGAAAAGCGCATGCCGACGCAGACGCGCGGACCGCCGCCGAACGGGATGTACTGGAATCGGTGCAGCGCGGTGCGGCGCTCGGGCAGGAAGCGATTCTCGTCGAAGGCGTCGGGATCGTCCCAAAGCGCCTTGTGGCGGTGGACGAGCCAGGGCCAGATCGAGACGATGTCGCCGGGCGCGACGTCCCACTCGCCGAGCCGGTCGGCGGCCACTGCCTGGCGGTCGAAGCGCGGCGCCGGCGGGTAGAGACGCAGCGTTTCCTCGATCACGCGGCGCAGCAGCGGCAGCTCCTCCTCGCCGGCCGCGAGAGCGGCGCGCGCCTCGGCAGCGACCTCCTCCTGCAGCTCCGGCTGCTCGGAGAGGAGGAAGAGCGTCCAGGCGATGGCGTTGGCCGTGGTCTCGTGGCCGGCGAGGTAGAAGGTCGCGGCATTGTCGACGGCGAGCTCGCGCGCTTCGTCCTGCGCGAAGCGCTCGCCGAGGGTGGCCACGATGGTGCCGAGGAAATCGGAGCGCGGCTCGCGCATCCTCTCGTCGACGAGCGCGCCCAGCGTCTCGCGCAGGAAGAGCTGGCCGCGAATGCCGCGGCGCATCTTCGCGGTCCAGCCGATCAGCGGCAGGCCCAGGATGATCGCGATCCGCGAATCCGAGGCGGCTTCGAGCGCGGCCGCGATATGCTTCATCGCGGCTTCCGTCTTGAGCCGCGGATCGCCGGAGAAGAGCGCGTCGGCGATGATCGTCATCGTCGTCGCCGTCGCCTGCTCGGCCATGTCGACCGTGGTGCCGGGGCGCCACTCCTCCGCCTGCGAGACGGCTGCGCTCGCGAATACGGACGTCAGCGCGTCGACGGCGGCCGGCGCGAAGCTCGCCGCGACGATCTTGCGCTGGTCCCGCCACAAGGCGCCGTCCGAGGTCAGGAGGCCGCGGCCGATGGTCGGACCGGTCAGCTGCTTGACCACGTCCGGCTTCACGTAATTGGCGGCATTGTCGAGGAGGACGCGCTGGATCGAGGCCGGCTCCAGCGGGATGTGGACGTTGAAGCGCAGGATCTTGCGCTTCATGTGCGGGATCCGGAAGGCCTGCTCCGACCAGCCATAGACCATGTTGCGGGCGCGCTCGCCGAAGAAGCCGCGCCAGGACGCGACCGGCCCGGCCCCGCGCGGCGGGTGCGGCGGGACGAAGCGAGCGGTCATGAGACTTGCTCGGCGAGCCGCGCGGCTGCGGCCCGCAGGCGCGCCTCGCGGTCCGGGGCGAGGCGGCGCGTGCGCTCGCTGATGAAGCCGGCCAGCGCTGCGCCCGCGGCCTCCGGGCTGCCCGAGTCGAAAGGGGGCGCCGGGTCGTATTCCAGGCTGAGCTGGACGGCGCGGGCATGGGCCTCACCGCGGATGGCGGCCGTGAGGGCGAGGGCGAAGTCGATCCCGGCGGTGACGCCGCCGCCGGTGACCCGGTTGCGGTCGAAGACGACGCGCTCGGCGGCCGGCTCGGCGCCGAACAGCTCCAGATATTTGCGCCAGTCCCAATGGCAGGCGGCGCGGTAGCCCTGGAGCAGGCCGGCGGCGCCGAGGATCAGCGAGCCCGTGCAGACGCTGGTCACCCACCGTGCCTCGGCGGCGATCCCCCTCACCCAGGCGAGCGCCGCCTCGTCCTCGATGACGTCGACGCAGCCGAAGCCGCCCGGAACGCAGAGTATGTCGGCGCCGTGCACCTCGTCGAAGGTGGCGGTGGGCAGGATCGAGAAGCCGGCGTCCGTCGCCACCGGCGCCCGGTCCTTCCAGACGAGGTGCAGCTTCTGGTTGCCGATGCGCGAAAGGACCTGCGCCGGACCGGTGAGATCGAGCTGCGTGAGCTGCGGAAAGAGGAGGAAGGCGATGCTGATCGGCGTCATCGCCGGCAGGCTGGGCGCAGGCGCCGCCGGGGTCAAGCTCGGCGAGGGCGCGTACCGCCCAGCGCCCTCACCGCCTCCCCAGCGGGACGATGCGGATGCCGGCGGCGAGCTGCGGGATGACGCGGCGCAGCCCTGCTTCGAGCTCGGCGCGGCTCGCGAACCTGCAGACGGCGCCATTGGCGATGACCTCGGCGCCGGCGGCAGCCGCGCGGTCTCGCTCGCAGCCCGGTCCGAGCACCCGGTAGCTGCCGTCGCGCATGCGGCCGAGCAAGGCGTAATTGCGCAGGCCGACCCCGCTGCGATCGGGCTCGATGAACCAGGCGGCGAAATGCCTGCCGCTGCCGTCGATCGCGGCGAAGCCGGCGCGTGCGGGCTCGCCTGTCTCGGAGAGCGGCAGGATCCGGGTGCTGCCGTCGGACGCGGTCTCTGCACGGAAGTCGAACGGTCGCCCTTCGCGCAGCTCGCCCTCGATTCGATAGTCGCCGGGCGCCAGCGCGGGGCGCAGATCGGCCGCCGCATAGAAATCGGGACCGACCCAGCAGCCGGCGGCGAGCAAGAGCGCGAGCAGCGCGGCGAACGCTCCCGCGATCGGGTTCGCTCCGGCGATGCGCCCGCCTCGCCCCCGATTGCGGCGCGCGCGCACCCGGCTAGAGCAGGAAATCGGCGGCGGTCAAAGGCACGGCCGAATGCACTTCGAGGACGAAGTCGGCGATCAGGTCGCCGTCGACATTGCCCTCGACGCGCCAGATGCCGGCGGACAGCTCGACGGCGCGAAGCTGGCCGGCGCCGGAGAAGGTCGCGGCGCCGATGAAGGCGAAGGCGTCGTCCTGGGCGGTTGCCGCGACGGCGTCGATCCGCGCAAGGTCGATCCGGTCGATGCCGGCCTCGAAGCCGAAAATGGTGTCCGAGGCCGCGGCGATCGAGTCCGAGACGTTTTGGTAGCGATATTCGTCGGCGCCGGCGCCGCCGGTGAGCATATCGCCGCCGCCGCCGCCATAGAGGAAGTCCGCCGCTGCGCCGGTCGCGAGCGTGTCGGACGCCGCTCCGCCGAAGACGCGCAGCTGCCCGTCGCTCTCCCGGCTGCCGTCGAAGGCGAAGCTTTCGTGGGCCTGGAGACGGCTGCCGTTGATCGTGAAGACGGCGCCGGCGGCCAGCATCGCGTCGTTCCAGACGATCGAATAATCGAAGTCGCCGTCGCCGCCGCCGACGAATTCGGTATTGGCGCTGGTCAAAAGCGCGATGCTCTCGACGCCGCTGAAGGAGCCGGCGAAGCCCGCGGCGTTGAAGTCGATCGCGTAGTCGCCGCGCAGATAGAGGATGTCGTAGCCGCCGCCGCCGACCACCGTGTCGCCGGCCGAAAAGCGGCCGTCCTGGCCGAAGACGAAGGAATCGCCCTGGGCGCCGCCGATCAAGGTGTCGCGCCCCAGGCCCGCGAAGATCTGGAGCGGCGCGTCGAGCTCGGCCGATGCGTCGAGCGCGAAATTCTCGCCGGCGCGGAGATGGAAGCCGTTCACCTTCATCAACGCCCCGGCCGCGACATTGCCGTCGATCATCGTCAAATCGTAGCTGTAGAGCCGGTTCGCGGTGTCGCCGAAGGACGCGTTGTTTCCCGGGACCAGGGAGATGCTCTCGATGCCGATGATGCTGCTGCCGCCGGTCGGCGCGAACACCAAGGTGAGATCGTAATCGCCCTGGAGGATCAGGGAATCGCGATTGTCGCCGCCGTCGACCTGATCGTACTGGTCGAACGCGGCGCCGAAATAGAAGCTGTCGACGCCGCCTTTGCCGAAGGCCAAATCGTCGCCGCCATCCTGCATGCGCAGAATGTCGTTGCCGCCCGCGCCGATCACGGCGTTGGGCCCGGCATTGCCGCGGAAGTCGTGGCCGGTGTCGTTCAAGCCCCGCAAATTGTCGAGCCCGGCGCCGAGCACGTAGAGGGTGCCGACCGTGCGGACCTCGTCCGTGCCCTCGCCGAAATGCTCGACGATCGTGTCGGCGGCGTCGATCAGATAGATGTCGTCGCCGAGCCCGCCTTCGACGATATCGGCGCCGATATGGCCGAACAGGAAGTCGTTGCCGCCATTGCCGATGAGATGGTCGTCGCCGTCGAGGCCGACGAGCGTGTCGTTGCCCTCGCCGCCGATGATGGTCTCGCTTGCGTCGCTGCCCGTCAGGCTCTGGCCGCCGCTCGAAGTGCCGCGCAAGGTCTCGACATTGCTCGTTCCGGTCATGGAGTAAGCGGCGAGATCGGTACGGATCTCGTCGTCGCCGCCGCCGCTTTCCTCGACGATCTGCTCGCCGCCGCGGGCGATGTAGACGTCGTTGCCGCCGTCGCCGATCAATGTGTCGCCGCCGCCACCGCCGTCGAGCGTGTCGTTGCCCGATCCACCCTCGATAACGTTGGCGCCGGCATTGCCGGTAAGGCTCTGCCCGGCGTTCGACAGGCCGGTCAGATTCTCGACATTTGCGCCGAGCGTGTAGGCCGCGAGGGTGGTGCGCGTCTCGTCCGTACCCGCTTCCGGATTCTCCTCAACGGTGTCGCCGGCATCGTCGACGATGTAGACGTCGTTGCCCGTCCCGCCGATCATCCGGTCCGCGCCCGCGCCGCCGGCGAGAATATCGTCGCCGCCCGCGCCTTCGAGATGGTCGCTGCCGCCCATGCCGTCGAGCCAATTGGCCTCGTCGGAGCCGTAGAGCCAGTCGGCCTGCTCGGTGCCGCGCGCGTTCTCGATCGAGCTTAGAATGTCGGCCTGTCCGTACGTGTCGATCGCCTCGTTCGGATTGACGCCGCGGCCGAAGGTCGGATGCCCGTCGGGCGCGACGACGGTCGAGCCGAGATTGACGACGACGCCGAGGGTCCCGCCCTCGCGCGCATAATCGGCCTTGTCGCTGCCCTCGCCGCCGTTGAGGCCGTCGAGCCCGGCATTGCCGGTCAGCGTATCGTCGGCGCCGAGCCCGTTCACGGCGTCGTTGCCGCCGCCGCCGACGATGACGTTGCCGAGCTCGTTGCCATTGAGCGTCTGGCCGCCGTCCGACTCGCCCGTGAGATTCTCGACATTGGCGCCGAGCGTGTAGGTCGTGCGTGCGGTCCGGACCGTGTCCGTGCCCTCGTCTGCATTCTCGAACGGCGTCACCGTGCCCGATGCGATCTCGTAGACGTCGTTGCCGGTGCCGCCATAGGCGCCGACGCTGCCGGTGGTGAGGAGCTGGAAGGAGAGCAGGTCGGGGCCTGCGCCGGTCACGACCGAGACGTTGCCGAAGCTGCCCGAGAGATAGACCTCGTCTTCGCCGCCATGGGTCCAGATCTGGGCGTCCATGCCGGCGACGAAGGGCGTCAAGCGCAAGATGTCCTGCCCGTCGCCGAAATCGACGCGGAAGGGCGAGGTGGTGAGAAGCAGCGAAGCGCTGAGCTCGAGCCGTTCGATCGATGTGTAGTTGATCGTATGGTGGGTCGATGAATTGACGCGCAGGAGCAGCGAGCCGTCGAACCCCGTCGCGCTCGACGAACGCAGCGTATTCTCGTTGATGATGAGCGTGTCGAAGCCGTCGCCGCCATTGAAGGCAATCGACGCGCTGGGACTGAAATTCGGCCGCACGTAGGTGATCCGGTCGCCGCCGCCGAGGGCATCGACCGTCTCGGTCTGGACGTTGGGATCGTTCGACAGATTGTCGTTGCCTGCTGTACCCGTGGTCATTGGCCTGTCCTCGGCGCGCTCGTTCGGCCCAGATTAGCTTTCAAAACGGACCAATGTCCATGCTTTTGGAATCAGGGCATTTCCACACCCTGATGTCCATTCAGAGCAAGAAGTCGGCGGCTGCCGGCATCTGTCCGCCATCGACATGGACCTGGAGGACGAGGTCGGCGATGCCGTCGCCGTCGACGTCGCCTTCGACCTGCCAGAGATTGCCCGAGACGTGGACCGCGCGCAGCTGGCCGGCGGCGGTGAAGGCGGCGTTGCCGATGAATGCGAAGGCGTCGTTCTCGTCGGGCGTCGCGGCTTTGGCGTCGATGCGCTGGAGGTCGATGCGGTCCTGGCCGGGCGCGAAGCCGATGATGGTGTCGTAGGCGCCGGCGCGGGAATCGCTGGCGGCGAGGATGCGGTAGAGGTCGGCGCCGGCGCCGCCGGTGAGGGTGTCGGCGCCGCCGCCGCCGTAGAGCTGGTCGTTGCCGGCGCCGGTCGCGAGCGTGTCGGCCCCGGCCCCGCCGAAGACGCGCAGATGCGCGTCGCTCTCGCTCGCCGCGTCGAAGGCGAAGGTCTCGTGGCCCTGGAGGCGGCCGCCGTTCACCGTCATCGTGCCGCCCGCGGCCAGCATCGCGTCGTTCCAGACGATCGAATAATCGAAGTCGCCGTCGCCGCCGCCGACGAATTCGGTATTGGCGCTGGTCAAAAGCGCGATGCTCTCGACGCCGCTCAGCGCCCCGGCGAAGCCGGCGGCGTTGAAGTCGATGGCATAGTCGCCGCGCAGATAGAGGATGTCGTAGCCGCCGCCGCCGACCACCGTGTCGCCGGCCGAAAAGCGGCCGTCCTGG